>CAZOUP010000013.1:0-57277 GCA_964583035.1 uncultured Akkermansia sp. | reverse complement strand
ACTTCTCGTCCGTTCTCCCGTCTTCGGCCACGCCCTTCTCTCAACCGAACGGGGCGGCGTTCGCTCCACCGAATCACTGAAAATCGATCAGTATGAAACCGTCATTGAAATCCCCATCAAAGAAGGCGACGCCCCGAATATCTTCGCCTCGGTCATGATCATTCGGGGGTCAGACGACAGCCCTCACCTTCACACCTCGGCGGACTACCGACTCGGCTATTGCCAAATAGAGATCGACGATCCCGCAAGCCATCTTGAGGTCACGCTCGACTCCGGCACCGCCGAATACTACCAGCCCGGCGAGGAAGTCGAAGTGAAGATCACCACCGCGAGCACGAACGGGCAACCCGCCGCCGGAGCGGAAGTCACCTTCTGGGCCGTCGACGAAGGCGTCCTCAGCCTGACCGGACACGAGACCCCGGATCCCCATGAACTCTTCCACGCCGCCTTCCCTCTCGCGGTCATGACAGGCCAAAGCCTCAGCAGCCTTCTCCCGGAGAATCCACTGGAACAGGACTTTGTGAACAAAGGATACGTCATCGGCGGCGGCGGATCAGCGAAAGGACTCGATCCTGACCGCGTCCGGAAGGATTTCAAAGCCCTCGCAGTCTGGGAGCCCTCCCTCCTCACCGACGCCAATGGAAAGGCAACCGTCCGCTTCACCGCCCCTGATAACCTTACCGAATTCCGTCTCATGGCCGTTGTCGCCGAAGGGAATCGCTTTGGCCATTCTGAAGCACCCCTCGTGATCAACAAGCCTCTCATCATCGAACCGGCCCTGCCCGTCTTTACGAACGTGACCGACCAAATTGATGTCTCGGCAGTGCTCCACAACAACACGACGGAAGCGCAGGAAATTGAGGTCACGGTGAACCTCGACAATCATGCTGCGTTCCTTTCCGAAATCGGGGCTGAGTTGACGTCCTTTGCCGGGGGCGATTCGCCACTGACCCGCTCCGTCACCGCAATCCTCGATCCCGGTGCGACGGAAACCCTCAGCTTTCCGATTGCGCTCACCGAAGTCGGCGAAGCTAAATGGAACTGGCAGGTTCGCTCGATCAACAACGAACGACTCCGCGACGCCACGGAGTCTACGACCCAAGTCGGCTATCCCCTCCCCCTCCTTCGTGAGTCGCACAGCTTTACGCTGAAAGAAGCGGGCGATTTCCAGAGCGCACTGCAAGCCGTCGAGGACCGCCTCCTCAACGGGCATGGTTCGGTGCATGTCAGGGTATCAAACTCTCGTCTCATCGAAGCCGCCGACGGTCTCGACTATCTCCTCCGCTATCCTTACGGCTGCGTCGAGCAGACGACCTCGTCTCTCATTCCATGGCTCAGCACGCAGCAGCTTCGCGAGGTCCTTCCGGAACTCGACAGAACGGAGGAGGAAGTTTCCGCGACGATTCAAAACGGGATCCAGCGACTCTTTTCGATGCAGACCGGGGACGGAGGACTCGGCTACTGGCCGGGCAGCAACAAATCCGTGCTCTGGGGCAGCGCCTATGGTGCTGTCGCGATCGCTCTCGCCCGGCAACAGGACATCGAAATTCCAGAGGCTCAGGCCGAAGCACTCTGGACCTATCTCGCCAAGAACCTTCGCAACACCTCAGAACTTACTGATCCTTATCAACTTTCACAACGTTGCCTTGCCAGTTACGCTCTCGCCCTCGCCGGGGTGAACGAAACAAGCTATCAGGAAGTGCTCTACAACAAGACTCCGCAACTCTCGGGCGAAGCGCGGGCGCTCCTTGCCCTCGCGATGATCGAGAGCGGATCGGCTGATTCAACCCGGATCGATGCCCTTCTTTCTCCTGACAAAGTCGTTCCCGTCGCGGAAGCCTCCTGGTATCGCCAGCCCTATATCGCCGCGACCCGGCTCCTCGCCCAGGTGAAGTATGCGCCTCGCAGTGAGAAAGCCGACGCACTTGTCGAAGACCTCATGAAACTCCGCCAGCCCCGCAACGGCTGGGGAAGCACCTACTCAAACGCGTGGCCCCTCATTGCCCTGGCTTCCTACGGCGAATCGGTTGCCGGGACTCTGAGCAGTAACGAAGTCACCCTGACACTGGGAGAAAATGAGGCAGTGATCAAGCTCCCTGACCAAGCCCTCAGTGACAGTGCCTCTTTCAGTTTTGAGGGACAAATCGGAAAGAACGATCTCCGCATCACCACGGGTTCAAATTCTCCCGTCTACGTCTCGATGACCGTCGAAACCCGCCCCGAACTGATGCCGATTAAACCGGAGAACAGAGGATTTGCGATCAAGAGAACTTATGAAAAAGTCGAGAACGACGGCTCAATCTCAGCGGCGGAAGACCTCCGCGTTGGTGACCTCATTCTCATCACGCTCGAGGTGAATCTTCCTGCGGCAAAGGAAACCTACCTCGCGATCGACGACCCGCTTCCTTCCATCTTCGAAGCGATTAATCCGACCTTTAAGTCTCAGGAAACCCAGAAGGTCAACTCGCAGCAGAAGCGCCGGACCCTCTACACCGACTACCGGGAAATACGGAAAGATCGTGTCCTCTTTTTTGCGGATGCGGTCTTCAGCAGCGGAGACTACTCGCTGCAATATCTCGCGCGAGTGGTCGCACCCGGTCAGGTCACCGCGCCACCCGCAAAAATTGAAGCGATGTACGAGCCACAGCGCTTCGGACTGAGCGGAACGGAACGCATCGCCGCCGGGACTTTGCCCCTCGAAAACCGGGAGGTCGCGGCACGATAAATGCGGATCAAGAATGCATTAGCATGAAAAAGTTCGTCCTGAGCGTTCTCACCGCCGCATTCCTTCTTGGCGGTTCGGGTTACTACATCGCCCCGCTTTTCTTCAGTCTTCCCGAAGGACTGGAGGAGGGACCGCCACAGGGACTTCTCTTCGTGGATCGGAACGGGGATCCGGTGCGACGCTTCCTCGACGGAGAGTTCCGCGCCGAAGCCCCGGCCGACTTTGCGGAGTTTCCGGCAAACCTCATTCAGGCCACGATCGCGGTTGAGGACTCACGGTTCTTCTCGCATGGGGGCATCGATTTCATCGGCCTCGGCCGCGCCCTCCGGGACGCCCTCACCGATCAGGGTTTCGCCTCGGGGGCCTCGACTATCACCCAGCAAACAATCAAACTTTACGCCCCGCCCCGACCCCGAACCTTGCGAACTAAACTCATCGAAATCCTTTCCGCAAGGAAGCTCGAAATGTTCGCGGACAAGGAAACGATTCTCACCGCATACCTCAATAGGCTGCCCTACGGAAACCAATACACCGGAGCGCGGGCCGCGGCTCAGGGATACTTCGGAAAACCTCTCGGCGACCTCTCCGTCCCGGAGGCGGCGATGCTTGCAGGCCTCCCTAACAAACCGACACGATTCAACCCCTGGCGAAATCTTGAAGGGGCTAGGAAACGGCAGCTCTGGGTGCTGAAAAGAATGAAGGAAGAGGACTATCTCTCCGAGGCGCAATTTGCGACCGCCCTTATTGAAGCGCTCAGCTTCCTGCCCGGACCGGGACAAACCTTTCACGCCCCCCACTTTGTGGATCTCGTCCTTGAGCAGGAATCCGCCGCTGTTTCCACGGCCGAAGGATCGGGAACACCCCTCAAAACGAGCCTCGATCTCAAGGTTCAGAAATTTGTCGAAACGACGATTTCAGCCGAACTCGTCAGGCTCTCTCACGAAGCGGGGGAGACGAACGACATCCAGGCGGCTGCCGTCGTGATCAATAATGTCAGCGGTGAAGTTCTCGCTCTCGTCGGCTCGCGCTCTTTCTTCGGATCAAAAGCCGGACAGATGAACGGCGCCTGGACACCGCGCTCGGCGGGCTCGACGCTGAAACCCTTCACCTACCTCGCCGCTCTCGAGCAGGGAAAAACCGCCGCGACCGTTCTTGCCGACACGCCGATTGAATACATCACTTCGACCGGAACCTACCAGCCGGTCAACTTCGACCGCCAGTTTCAAGGCCCCGTCTCGATCCGTCGTTCCCTCGCGAATTCGCTCAACGTCCCCGCCGTGAAGCTCCTCGACGAAATCGGCGGCCCCACCCTCCTTCACGATCTCATGCAGGATCGCCTTGGCTTCACCAGTCTCGACGACTCGGTTACCGAGTACGGTCTCGGGCTCACCCTCGGCAATGCCGGGGTGCGCTTATTAGAACTTACCAATGCCTACGCCTGCCTTGCCCGGCTCGGCGAATTTAAGCCCTATCGTTTTGTGCAACAGGGTCAGGTCAATGACTTAACCCTGCTGCATGCTGACTCGGAACGGGTTTTCGATCCCGCCGCAAGCTGGCTCATCGCCGATATTCTTTCGGATAGGGAAGCACGCGCGGAGTCTTTCGGGTTGAATTCACCTCTTAATCTTCCTTTTCGCTGTGCCGCCAAAACGGGCACTTCGACTGACTTCCGCGACAACTGGACGATCGGCTTCACCCCCGATTTCACCGTCGGCGTCTGGATGGGGCGCTTTTCCAACCGACCCCTGAAACAAGTTTCCGGCGCGATGGGAGCCGCCCCGATTTTTCATCGCATCATGGTCGAGCTTCATCGCGAAACAGCACCCCGCTGGTATGCCACTCCCGCTTCCGCGACGGAGCGAGTCGTCGATGTCCTCACCGGCGAAACCGCCCCCGATGACGGGATCGCCGCAGCGACGCGTTCGGAATGGTTTGTCAATGGGCATCTCCCCCGCCCCGCGTCTCCAACGCGCTACACCGACGACGGAAAGACGCTGCTTCCGCTCACCTACGCGAATTGGTGGCGAAGCCCCGACAATGATCTCAAGTCCGTCGCCGCGCTCGTGCCTCTTTCGGATGATAACGCGCCGCCTCCTTTCCGGATCGTGAGTCCGCTCGATGGAACTGTCGCCTTTCTCGATCCCGACCTTCCCGGTCAGGGTTCACGTTTTCCGCTCGAGATCGCAGGAAGCGGCCGCGAGGCAATTCAGTGGCAGAGCAAAAGCCTCAAGATCGAAGCCGAGGGCGACCGCCACTGGGTCGTGATGCGCCCCGGCAAACACGCGATCGAAGCAAAAGACGCCGGGACGGGACGGGTCGTCAAGACGATCCTGGTGGTTCAGGCCCTTTGATGTGGAGTGCGGTGGCTTGACACCGCTGTGGATCGGAATCCGGGAAACGCTCCAATCCACGCTAACACCGAACAGAGACGCCTAGGCAAAAGCGCGAGCTTTCCCTCAAAGCGGCGTCAAGCCGCCGCACTCCAAATGCCTACTCCCCCTTCCGCTTCAGCTGAGGGAAAAGCACGACGTCGCGGATCGACTCGGCTCCGGTCAGCATCATGACGAGGCGATCGATTCCGATCCCGATGCCACCGGCGGGGGGCATCCCATATTCGAGGGCGAGGAGGAAGTCTTCGTCGATTTTTTGGATCTCTTCACCGGCCTGCTCTTCAAGACGCTTTCGCTGAACGTCAGGGTCGTTGAGTTCGGAGTATCCCGGGGAAATTTCCGCACCGTTGATGATGAGTTCGTATACATCGACGACTGAATCATCAGCAGTGTTCTGCTTCGCAAGCGGCACGAGTTCTTTCGAAACGTGAGTGACAAAGATGGGGTCGATCGACTTTTCCTCGACGAGTTTTTCAAACACCTGCTGGGAGATTTCGTAGTCCTCCATGTCAGGGGATATCTCCACGCCGATTTCTTTGCAGCGGGCACGGCGACCGTCGAGATCGAGGTCCCACCAGTCAGCGCCGGCCGCTTCGGCGACGAGTTCTTTGTATCGGGCACGCTTCCAGGGACGGCTCAGGTTGATCGTCTTCGTGACATTGCCCTCGGCATCCTTGTGATCAATTTTCAGACCACCACAGTATTTTTCCGCCAAGGTGCAAATCATGTCCTCAACCATGTCGGCCATCTTTTCGAAATCGGCATAGGCCCAGTACGCCTCCAGCATCGTGAACTCCGGATTGTGACGACGGCTGATGCCTTCGTTGCGGAAACTGCGGTTCAGCTCGAATACTTTATCGAATCCGCCGACGAGGAGACGCTTCAGGTAGAGCTCCGGCGCGATCCGCAAATACATGTCCATGCTCAGCGCATTGTGACGGGTCTCGAAAGGCTGGGCCGCAGCGCCACCGGGAACGTCTTGCAACATCGGGGTCTCGACTTCGAGGAAGCCTTTGTCGCCGAGGTAGCGACGGATCTCGGAGACCATGTCGCAGCGCTTTTTGAAAATCTCACGGGAACGCTCGTTCGCGATGAGGTCGAGGTACCGCTGACGGTATTTGATCTGAGGATCGACGACCCCGTGCCACTTCGATGGCATCGGCCGCAGTGACTTCGAGAGGACGGTCACGGTCGCCGCTTTCACCGATGGCTCGCCCACTTGCGTCGTGAAGGTTTCCCCGTCGATGCCGATCCAGTCACCAATGTCGAGCTGCTTGTAAACGGCCCACTGCTCGTCACCGATCGCTTTTTGATTCACAAAAATCTGGATCCGGCCATTGATGTCCGAGATGTCGAGGAAGTTACTTTTTCCCATGTCCCGCAGCGCGGTGATGCGTCCCGCAAGGCGGACGGGCTGCTCATTTTCGAAATTTTCACGCAACTCACCGGGGGAAGTCGTCGTGTCGTAAATCCCTCCGAAAGGATCGACTCCGAGCTCACGAAGGCTGTCGAGTTTCTCGCGGCGGACGCGCAGGAGTTCGCCAAGATCTTCGGCCGGGTTGGGATCGTTTTCCTCTGACATGAAATTCGTGTAAAAATAGGTTAATGGGACAGAACGCTAGAATGATCGACCCCGCTGAAAAATCAACCGAAGGTTCCACGGTCGCCTCTGCCGAGGTCGTGCCCGGGGTGATCCTCGACGCGCGGCTCGCGATATTTCACGAGCAGGAAAACTGGCTCGCGCTCTCCGATCTTCATTTCGGCTATGAGGTCAGCCGACGCTCCGATGGAGGACTCTGGCCGCTCTGGGGGATGGACTCGATCCGTGAGCGCCTCCTCGCTTTACTTGAAACCTGGAAGCCCGAGACCCTGATCCTCGTCGGGGATATCGTCGACAGCCGCGCCGCGCCCGACGAGGCAATCGCGTGGCTGCATGAAATTGAGGGACTCTGCCCTTCACTCGTCCTCGTCGAGGGAAACCACGACCGCGGCGAGGTGAAACGCCACTTCCCCTTTGTGCGTCATTTTGAAACGGGAGACTTTTTCTTTCATCATGGTCATGAGGAGCCGGAGGTGACGGGGAGGATCGAAGTTTCAGGCCACCTCCATCCCTCGACCCGCTTCAGCGACGGCGCAGGGACTTCGCTGAAACTGCCCACCTTCACCCGCGAATGTCTCGGCGAGGGCCGTGAAAAATGGGTCCTCCCCGCGTTTTCGCCCTGGGCGGGCGGGCATCCCGCTGAGCCGACCAGCGCCGCTCATCCGTATCATCGCTGGGTCTGTGGAAAAGAACGCGTCTTCGAGGTCGCCTGACTCATTCAATCATGGAAAAACATATTCTCATTATCGGACACGGCTACGTCGGCTCCGAACTCGCCCGTCAACTTCACGACGCCGGGCATGCCGTCACCGCGATCAATCGGAGCGTCGATGCGGCGGCTGAGTATTCGCTCCTCGAAGGCGATGTCAGCGATGCGGATTCGATCACCCGGATTAAAAACACACTTTCCTCCGCGCCGGATGTGATCGTGCATTGCGCGAGCTCCGGACGGGGCGGAGCCGATGCCTATCGCGCCGTTTTTATCGAAGGAACACAAAATCTCCACGCTGCTTTTCCCGGCGTGCCGGTCATTTTCACGAGTAGTACGAGCGTCTATGGCCAGATCGACGGATCAGTCGTGAAGGAAACTTCGGACACGGAACCGGATCGGGAAACGAGTCGGCTCCTCGTCGCGGCGGAGGATCTCGTCACCTCAAAAGGAGGCATCGCGCTGCGACTTGCCGGAATCTACGGGCCCGCACGATCCGTGTATCTGAAGCGGATTCTCGACGGCAGCGCCGAAATTGAAGCCGGTGAAGTGAGTCGCGGTGTGAATCAGATTCACCGCAACGACGCAGCAGGGGCGATCATTTTTTTGATCCGGGAAATCGCAGCCGGGGCTGGAGAGGTCTTCAACGTGAGCGATGACGAGCCGCTCTCGCAACGGGAATGCTACGAAAAGCTCGCCGCCCTGTTTAAAGTCCCCACGCCGCCGGAAGCACCTCCGAACAAAGACCGGAAACGCGCCTGGACCCACAAGGTGGTGAGCAATGAAAAGCTCAAAGCGCTCGGCTGGAGTCCGGAGTACCCATCCTTCATCGGAGCCGTGACTGATGATGCGCGACTCGTCGATTCGATGCGTTGAGGCGCGCAGGCTGGAGTGAGGGCTTCACCGGAAAAGCGACCTGCGTGGTCGGCATTCTCCCGAATGCCGCTACTTTTCGAGGTCTCTCAGCGCCGTGGGAACCTGAATGATTTTTGAAAATCGCCTCGTCGCAGGCGTTTCGACCAGTGGGATCAAATAGGTCATCTCGCCGTTGCAGAGGCGCGGGATCCAGTTGTCGGGAATGGTTCCCGGTGAGGCTGTGGGTTTCTCGATCACAATTGTCGTCCCATTTTCATCCTCAAGCTTCAAACGACCGTCCGGAAACAACTCGGACTCGAGGAAGACGCCCGAGTTGAGGCTCTCCTCACGATCATCAATCCGTTCGTGAAACCGTGGTAACTGAATTCGACCCTGCCAATCTAAGTGAAAACCCAGATTAATTTCACTCCCTGCTCCCTTCAAATCATATAACTCTCGATCCAGTAATTTCCGGCGCTCGCGCAGCTTTCGAAGCTGGTTTTTCAGACCATCTAATTCCTCTTCCAACTTTTTCAATGCAGCGGAACCATCTTTCTCCAATGAATCCCCGTCTCTCATCGTCCTGATCAGCTGAAAACGATTTTCAGCGGTTAGCTGCAATCGGTCTTTCACAAGCTCGGCGTTGAATTCAGGGTGCTCTAAGGTGATCTGCTTGTAGAGACGAAAGGCATCATCAAGCGCGCTAAGCCCGGCGATACTCTTTTCCTGACGGATCAGCTCCTCAGCACTTTTCGTTGCAAGGAAACCTCGATACCACAGATCATTGGGATCTTTGCTTTCCTCACTCCATAGGTTTTTTGACGTAAGCAGTAAACCGATCAGTAAAATTACCAGGCTCTTCATTTCTCCCGACAGAATGGTGGGTTGAAAGCTCCCACTCAAGCCTATTTTCGACTCAACTCCGCCACCTTAAACTGAGTCCCCATCATCCCCGGATGGGTCAGGGTTTGAAACTGTCGCAAGCGTTTCGCAATTTCCCCATCAGGGGTCTGTCCCTCTATTGAAAGAAGCCAGTCACGGGCCGCATCGATCAGGAAATGATGCTGGTCGGTGAACTGATCCCAATCGAGTCCCGCCGTTTCTGCGGCCTTCTTCACCTGGGTGAAGTTGACATGCGCGGTGATATCGGTTTCTCCCGGATGGTCAAACGGATCTTCGGTCGCGCGGTGATTCCGATAGCAGCGAAAGGTTCCATCCTTTCGATGCGGGGCGAAATAATCCTGCGACTCGTAGCCATAATCAATCAGCCACCAGAGTCCTTTTTCAAAGAGACCGGCAGCCTCGACGATCCAGTCGTCCATCACCGGGCAGACCTCGGTGGTGTAGCCGGATCCAAATTCACTTCCGAGTTCGATGGCATATCGCTGCAGGTCTCCGGGGAGCTCCCGCTCCACCCAGCTCAGAGTCTTTTCCGGCATCCCCACCTGGAGTTCCCTCCAGCGATCGCCATCGAAGATGAGACGCCGGAAGGCGAAGGCGTCGAGCAGTTCATTGCAGAGAAATATGCCCTGTTCTGCTTTCGCCTCTTCGAGGGAAGCGACCACTTTGACCCGATCCTGCATCTCGGCTACCATGAAACGTTGCCTGAGCCACTCGCGAGTCGCCGGTCGCGGATCAATGATTCGATACTTCACCAAAGGGTCGACTTTTTCCCCAAGGCCCGCCAGAATATCGAGCGCCAACTGCCCGTCGTGCGCGCCCTGTTCGACAATCACAAAAGGTTTTCCGACATCAAAATCGGATTCCCGAACCGCCGCGATTTTCTGCGCCAGCAAAAATCCGAACATTTCACCTACCGAAACGCTGGTGTAAAAATCCCCTTTCCGCCCTACCGCCCGATTCTCGGGCTTCGCATAATAGCCATGATCCTCATCGTATAAGGCCATCTCCATGTATTCCGAAAAAGGGATCGATTGGAGAGGACTTTTCTTAATTCTTTGAAAGACGAGTTCAAAAAGAGGCGTATCTTCCGTTTGAAGAGGGTTTTCGAACTCGGGTTGCATGGCGCCCATCGTAAACTCACCCCACCCCTTTGACAAAAGCCTTCCGTGTCCAACGACTTCGAAGACAACGATTTTGAAGCGATCGGCAGCGGTGACAGTCCCAAAGAGACAGTCATCAAGCTTCCGCCGCTCAGTGAAAAAGCGCAGCAGAAAGCGAAGCGTAAACGTCGGATTGTATTCTGGCTGAAATTCACCGGCTTCTGCTTCGTGCTCTTTCTGGTGGTCGGAATTATCGGTCTCGCCGGTGCATTCTTTTACTGCAAGCCCCGCTACGACCTCGCCCATTCCTTTGATCTCTCAGAGCTCGAGAAGGTAGAAGTGGCAAGCCGGATTTTTGACCGGAACGGCGATGAACTGGGGCGCATCTTCGTCCAGAACCGCCGCCCCGTGACTCTCGATGGTATCTCCGACAATCTCGTCAACGCGCTCCTCGCGGCGGAGGACAGCCGTTTCTACGAGCACAACGGCGTCGACTACTGGGGAATTCTGCGAGCGGTCTATTACGCCGCGCGCTCGAAGGAATGGAATCAGGGCGCCTCGACAATCACCCAGCAGCTCGCGAAACAGACCTTCGAACTAAAAGACCGGACCATGAGCCGGAAGGTGACCGAGGTCTTTCTCGCGCAGCGAATCGAAAAAGCACTCGGAAGTAAGCAAAAAATTCTCGAGCTTTACCTGAACAAAATTTACTTCGGAAGCGGCTACTACGGCGTCGCCTCGGCCTCAGAAGGTTACTTTGGAAAAGACCCCTCCCGCCTTTCCGTTGTCGAAGGGGCGACCCTCGCCGCCTGTATCCCGAACCCTTATCACCGCTCGCCCCGTTCCTTTCCGGAAACCTCGATCCGCTGGCGAAATCACGTCCTCGGTCGGATGGAAGCCGAGGGCTACATCGACAAAGACACCCTGAAGCGATCCCAGGAAGTGGCGATCCGGACCGAAGAGAAAAAGAACATCACGGGCAAATCGGCTTTCGTTTATGAAAAGGTCCGTCAGGAAGTGATCGAACTTCTCGGAGATGAAACGGTTTCCAAGGGAGGGTTTCAAATTCACACGACAATCGACGGCAACATCCAGGGGATCGCTGAGTCGGCCTTGCAGGAGCAGCTCTCCTTAATTGAGCAGCATCCAAAATTCGCCCATTCGACCCTCGCTCAATACAAAGCAAAAAAAGCGGAGTTCAGAGAATCCGCTTCCCCGGATCAGACCTTCCCGGCGCCGGAATACCTTCAGGGAGCAATTCTCCTTATCGAAAACAAAACGGGTTCGGTGATCGCTCAGGTCGGCGGACGTGATTTTTCCGACAGCATGTTCGACCGCGTCAATCAGGGGAGCCGCCCCGTCGGCACCGCTTTCAAACCCTTCGTCTACGCCGCCGCCTTTGAAGCAGGGCAATTTCCCGGCACGCTCGTCGATGACACGCCGATGGATACTCGACAGGTCATGATCGGCGGGACGACCGGAATCCTCGGCGAATGGGGGCCGGAGAATCTCGACAACACCTACGAAAACCGGATCACAGCGCGCACCGCTCTCGCCAAATCGAAAAACGCCGCCTCGGTTCGACTCGGTCAAAGAGTTGGCACGGAGTCCGTCGTCGCCCTCGCAGAATCTGCCGGCATGCGGTTTGAAGGTGACCTCAAAAAGTTCAACGCCACTTTTCTGGGGCGGAACCCCACCTCACCTGAAGATCTCTGCCTCGCCTACACCATTTTTCCGAATAACGGACGTCGCCCCGAGAAAACTCATATCATCGCAAACATCAAGGACTCGGTCGGGAATCTGATTTACTCACCGAACATTAACTTGAAGAACGACGCCGTGATTGACCGCTACACTGCTTACCAAATCAGCAGTATTCTTGAAGACACCTTCGATAAAGATCTCGGCGGCACCGGTGCCAAGGCTCGCGAGAAATACGAACTCGGTGATTTTCCCGTCGCCGGCAAAACCGGCACGGAATACAACTTCACTGACAACTGGTTTGTTGGCTACACCTCGGAGGTCACTTGCGTCGTCTGGGCAGGGTTTGACCAGACTGATCGAATCTACCTGGGCGCATTCAGCTCGGACACCGTTCTTCCGGTTTGGTCGAAAATCATGAACGCGGCGGCAACGCGCTTCGAGCCGCGCGCCTTTCTACCGCCACCGGAGGCGGAGCAGGTTGAAATCTGCCTCAAGTCCGGCGAACTCGCTTCCAACGACTGCTATGAAACCGTCGACAAAGGAGACGGCATCAGCTCCCAGATTCGCACCACTTACATTGAGTATCTGAGGCCCGGAACCACAATCGACCACATTTGCCATATCCATGGACGAGGCGGCAGTCGCCTCAAAAATCTGACCACACAGACGCAGGGCGGCCCGCTGCGTGCCGGCTTTATCGTCGAAAATGCGGACCCCGTCTTTCCGATCGCGCCGACAGTGATTGGCACCGATGATCCCTACGGGTCACTGCAGCCGGTCATTCGCGCTCGAGTCGCAGCAGCAATCATTACGGCGACCCCGATCGAAGAGTCCGAGCCCGTTGATGCAAACGGAATCCCCCTCGCGAGACCGGTCATGACGCAGACGGAAACGGAAGACCTTCCTGCCCAGCGCGTGCAACTGCCTCCCCCTCGCGCGATTGAGTTTGATTGAGAACTGACAAAGCATTTCGCGAAGCGCTAGTCTCTTCGCATGCTCACTGTCATTAAACTGCTTTTTTCAGCCGGCCTCATCTATTTCGTCAACGAGATCGTCGTCACGCGAAGTAAGCCACTTCTCGGAAGCATGATCGCTTCGCTCCCCCTCGTCTCGATCATCACCTTCTTCTGGATCTGGACCGGGCTCAAAGAATCTCCCGCCGAACAGGTCGAAAAGCTCGCCGCTCACTCAACCGGAGTCTTCTGGTTCGTCCTCCCGAGCCTGCCTATGTTCCTGATTTTTCCCGCCCTTCTCCGGAAAGGCCTCTCCTTCTGGCCTACTATCATTATTTGCTGTGTGATCACGATGATCCTCTACGCCGGCATGACCATGATCCTGAAACGCTTTGGTATGGAACTATGAAAACTATTTTACTCTCTCTTTTTATTGTTTTGTTTGGGACTTTCCTTTGGGCGGAGGAACGCCCCCCGAACTTCATCGTCATTTTCTGCGACAACCTCGGCTACGGCGACATTGAGCCCTTCGGTTCGACCCTTCACCGGACCCCCCACCTCAACCGCATGGCGGCGGAAGGGAGGAAGTTCACCCACTTCTGCGTCACCGCCGGAGTCTGCACCCCATCGCGCGCGAGCCTCATCGCCGGGGCCTATGCCCAGCGCGTCGGGATGCATCTCAACCCGCGCGATTACCATGTCCTGCGACCGGTCTCCCCCTTCGGCCTTCATCCTGACGAGGTCACCATCGCCGAAGAGTTGAAAGAACTCGGCTATGCCACCGCCATGGTCGGCAAGTGGCACCTCGGTGATCAGGAACCTTTTCTCCCAACCCATCAGGGCTTCGACTATTTCTTCGGCGTCCCCTACTCCGATGACATGACGGAGCGCATCTGGAATCAGGACGGCTCACACTGGCCACCCCTTCCTCTTATGGAAAACGAAACGGTCATTGAAGCGCCCGCTGATCGTGACGGCCTGACAAAGCGCTACACCGAAGTGGCGATGGACTGGATCGAAAAAAATCACCAAAGTCCCTTCTTCCTCTACTTTCCTCAGGCAATGCCGGGAAGCACCTCGACTCCGTTTTCCAGCGACGCGTTTCGCGGAAAAAGCGCGAACGGTCCCTGGGGCGACTCCATCGAAGAACTCGACTGGTCGATGGGCGAACTCCTTGATCAACTCGAAGAACTTGGAATCGCGGAAAACACCCTCGTCGTCTGGACCTCCGACAACGGCGCCCCGATCAACAAGGACCCGGGCGACCTCACCCGGGGTTCAAATCAGCCGCTTCACGGACGTGGCTACACCACGAGCGAAGGTGCCTTCCGCGTCCCGACCCTCGTTTGGCAACCCGGCACCGTTCCCGCCGAAACCGTCTGCGAAGAACTCTCCACGACAATGGACCTCCTCCCGACTTTTGTAGCAATGGCAGGAGGGAAATCCAAATCAAAGCTGAAGCGTGACGGTCATGACATCACCGACCTCATGACCGGCGTTGAGGGAGCGAAAACGCCCTACCCCTACTTCGCCTACTACTACCTCGACCAGCTTCAGGCGATCCGGTCCGGACCATGGAAACTGTTTTTAGAATTGAATTCATTCCCACGGCATCCCCATTACACAAAGAACGATCAATCGAACGGACCTCTCCTCTTCAATGTCGTCGATGACACCGGCTGTGAAAACAACGTCGCCGCTCAGCATCCCGAAATCGTAAAACAGCTTTCCCTCTATGCTGCCGAGATGCGTGAAGATCTCGGCGATACCGACGCACCCGGCCCCGGCATGAGAGCGCCGGGGAAAGTCGAGACGCCCGTGCCAGTCGTGATGATCGCGGAGTAGCGCCGTTTTCCTTTCTAAAGGGGAAAAGGAAAAGGACTAAGAAAAAGAAAAGGAGCGGCTGCGAACGCGGACTAATTTACAAACACCGATGGCTCACATTCGCTTTCAACATTCACTGTTCTGCGGATAGTTCTGAAGTCATCGCTCCAATTCTAACTCCTCGTCAGAATCGACTGAAGACTCAGCAGACAAGGGATGCTCCATCAAGGTCAATTCCCTATTTTGCTCTTTCAAAAGAACTTCCTCCAGGAGCCTGCGATGCGCTTCCTCAGTCGAAACGCCACGCCGTTTTGCCCTCGCTTTGAGGCGCTTGACGATTAACTGTGCCATCAACGAATAACATGATATCGATGGTATCACCCTTCAAGATTGAACCGCTTTGAGTGGTGACGACCACCGGCGCGGACGCCCACGCTTCCTTCACGCCGCGAAGCTCTCGCCACATGAACAAGTCACGACGGCATTAGGATTGGTGACTTTGAATCCACCCTGCTGGAGATCTTCGCTGAAATCCAACTCGGACCCCGTCACGAAGAGGGCGCTCTTGGGATCAATCACGACCCGGACTTCGTTTGACTCGACCATGATGTCGCGATTGGCAGGGCCATCGACGAGATCCATCTTGTATTGAAGTCCGGAACAACCGCCACCAATGACAGCAACGCGAAGGGCTCCATGATCGAGACGACCCTGTTTTTTCAAGAGAGAACGAAGCTTGTTCGATGCCCCATCGAGGACCTTGATGAGGGTTTCGTTACCCAGTTTGAAATTGACTTCGCTCACGTCTGAAATGTCCGCAGAATCAAGGGCAGTGCAAGCGCGGAAAGCGGTTCATCCGGCGAGGCAAGCTCAGGTCGAAAGCATCGCTTTCATCTGCTCGAAGTAATCCGTCGCAAAGTCTTCATCGACCGGCGCGGAAGCGAGGGTGTCGTGATCGGTCTCGTCGAGTTCCTCTTTATCAAGCTCTTTGAAAAATGAACTGGGCTGACAGGGGAGATTATCACCGTAGCGACGGCGGCTGTGACACCAACTGATCGTGAGATCCTCTTTCGCACGGGTGATCCCCACATAAAAAAGACGGCGCTCTTCGTCGCGACTTCCTTCTTCGATGGAGCGGGAATGAGGCAAAATTCCGTCCTCAACCCCGATGATAAAACAGACGGGAAACTCGAGCCCCTTCGCGGCGTGCATCGTGATGAGAGAAACTCCCTGCCCCTGATCATCCTCTTTTTCGCGGTCCTGCATCAAAGCGACGCTGTCGAGGTAACCGCGGAGACCCTTCTTCGACTTCTCGTAGTGAGCATGCATCCCATCGAGAAGTTCCGCGACGTTCTTGCGGCGACTGTCCACTTCCTCCGGCGTCTTGCAGTTCTTTTTGACGTAGTCAGAGTAGTTGAGCTCTTTCATCAACTCATCGGTCATCGCAGCGTAGTTCGCCCCCGTGGTGTGAGCGCTGTCGGTGTAGCGGTGAATGAAGGAGACAAACTCCTCGATCGCGTTCTGCGCCCGTTTTGTCATGAGGCCGAGAAACTCCATGTCGTTGAGGGCCTCGAAAACACTCATCTGGTGATCGATACTGAACTGCGTTGCGAGGGCAATCGTCCCCTGACCGATCCCGCGCGGCGGAGTCGCAATGACGCGGAGAAGGCTGACGTCGTCCTCATGATTCATGAAGAGCGCGAGGTAGGCGAGAATGTCTTTGATCTCGCGGCGCTCGTAAAATGACTGTCCGCCAATGAGCTTGTAGGGAATGTCGTTTTCGCGGAGCCGTTCCTCCATGAGACGCGACTGGGTATTCATCCGGAAAAGAATCGCGATGTCGTCATAGGGACGGCGATCAATACGGTGACATTCGAGAATTTCCGAAATGACCCAGTCGGCTTCGGTCTCAGCGTCGGGCATCGAGACGAGGCGGATTTTTTCGCCGTCACCGAGACTGCTCCAAAGAGTTTTCTCACGGCGCGTCACGTTGTGACGAATGAGGCTGTTGGCGAGGCGAAGAATCCGGTTCGTGGAGCGGTAATTTTCCTCCAGCTTGATGACGGTGGCATTTTTGAAGAAGCGCTCGAAATCGAGGATGTTCGAAATATCGGCCCCGCGCCAGCCATAGATACTCTGGTCATCGTCGCCGACGACACAGATGTTTTGCTCCTGATTCACGAGCATACGAAGGAGCTGCATTTGCAGATTATTCGTGTCCTGAAATTCATCGACCATGATGAAGCGGAAGCGACGCTGCCACTCTTTTTGAACATCGGGATTTTCCTCCAACCCGCGGACGGCGAGGATGAGGAGGTCATCAAAATCGACGGCGTTGAGTGCTTTTAACTCTTTCTGATAGGTCCGGTAGACTTCATTAATAAGCGCATCCTCCTGCTCGCTCGGCATTTTCCCGGTGTTCTTTGCCTGGCTGATGAGCATGTTCGCGAGCTTTGGCTCAAGCGACTCGTCCTTCCCTAACTTTCGCACAATGATGCGCCGCAAAAGTCCCAACTGATCGCTCTGCGTGTAGATCGAAAAGGTCCTCTTGTAGCCGAGTCGCTCGATGCAGGTCCGCAGGATCCGCACGCAAAGGGAGTGGAAGGTGCAGATCGTCGCCGCTTCGGACATCCCGGGTTCGACCATGGAACTGACCCGCTCGCGCATTTCGTTGGCCGCTTTGTTCGTGAAGGTGACCGCGAGAATCTGACTCGCAGGGACGTCATTATAAAGCATCCCCGCGATTCGCGTCGTCACAACACGGGTCTTGCCGGTCCCCGCACCGGCGAGGATGAGGACAGGGCCATAGATTTGCTCAGCGGCGGTGCGCTGGGGCGGATTCAGGGCAAGAAAGCCCTTCTGGATAGACATTGCGGTGCGAAACGCGGTAAGGAGGTGGGGATTCCGGAGCGCTAGCTAACCAGCCGAAGTGCGAAGGGATAGCGATAAGCCACTCCTTTGTTGGCTTCGATGCCGCCGAGGATTCCGAAGATCAAACTGACGAGACCAAACGCTGGATAGAGGAGGGCACCGATACACCCGATCACCGGAACCATCGTGACGATCGCCGCAGCGACATAGCCAATCAGAATCGTGATCTGAAAATTGAGGGCTTCTTTACCCTGGTCATCAACGAAGGGGCTTTCGTCCTTTTTGATAAGCCAAATGATGAGCGGCCCCACGAAACTGGTGACTGCTCCAAGGATGTGAGAAAGAAGCCCCATCGTCTTCTCATCGTTTTCGGCGAGCTTGCCCTGTCCGAGGCCGATGCCAGCCGTTGGCGGCGCTTCGGTCGGCAGAGAATCCATCACTGAACCTTCGCTACTTCCCGATTCGATCGGTGGCGGAGCGTCCTGCTCGGGAGAATTATCATCCATGGGTGGCGGAGTGTCCTGATCGCTCATGTATATTTGATAAATCCGAAACCGGCGTTCATCAAGCAAATTGAGTGTGTAAAAGAAGGACGGACACAGTCGTTGATGCGTCATTGCGACCTCGTCAGCGGTCCGATACACTTCCACAAACCCCGATGAAAATCCTCGTCGTCTCTGACCTTCATTACAGCCTGCGGCAATATGACTGGCTCGCCCGCAAGAGCGTGGCCTACGATCTCGTCATCATCGCAGGCGACCTCATGGAAATGGGATCGGATGTTGATCTCGACACTCAGGCTTCGGTCGTTTCGCAATATTTCCGACGAATCAGTGCCGGAGTTCCGCTTGTCGTTTGCTCGGGCAATCACGATCTCGTCGAGGACTACGAAGGGGTGCGCTCCCCTGAGTGGCTGGAGGAATTGGCGATCCCAAATCTCACGGTCGATCATGGCTCCTACGAGACTTCGAAACTTCGCATCCTCTCCTTTCCCTGGTGGGAATCCGACGACGAACGCGAGCGGATCGAGCGTTGGCTTGAGGCGCAGTCATACGCTAAAAATGACCGTCCTGTCTTCTGGGTCCACCACGCGCCTCCTATCGGAGCAAAGACGAGCTGGAATGGTAAGCGTGATCTCGGCGACAAATCACTCGTCAGATGGATCAACCGGTATCAGCCTGATGTCGTTTTCTCGGGTCACGTTCACAATGCCCCCTACTACGGGCCGGAAGGTTCGTGGATCGACCGGGTCGGTGAAACCGTGGTCATCAATGGTGGTCGCCAAATCGGTGAAAAACCGGCTACGGTTGAGCTGGAACTGGAGAATGGAACGCTCGTCTGGTGCGGTATGGAGGGGTGTGAAGAGCGTTTGCTTTCTGCGCGGTAGCCCGGTCGGCATTGTTCCCAATGCCGCTACGTGCTAAAGCTTCTTCTTCAGATCCCGGTGCACGATTGAATCGAGCACTCCATCGACCATCCCGACATGATCGGAGCAGTCCTTAAGCTGCTCTTTCACATCGACGAGATACTGCGTCGCCAAAGCCAGGCGCGACGCGAGGAGCGATGACATGTGAAGAGTCACTTCCGGGTGCTCTTTCAGAAAGATCATGGGCTCTGTGCATTCGTAAAGCTCGACCTCATCGAGCGCGAGGACGGTCGCGGTAGACGCTTGATCGAGGAGGATCGAAATTTCTCCAAGGACGCTGCCCGGAGTCTTGATGAGATTCACGCGAATTCCATCGCGCGCCACTTCGAGGCGACCTGACTTGAGAAAGTAAATCCGGTCGAGTTTCATTCCTTCCGAAATGATTTCGGTTCCCGCAGCTATTGCAATCACAGGAAGAGTGGAAATTGAATCTTCGACGCTCACACTGGGACGATAACTCCGCTTTGACGACGGTGGTAGCGAATTGTGAGATGCGGGCATGACTCCTTCTCCGAACTTCGCATCCCGCTTGCGCCAAGGATGAGCGACACTCTTGTCGCTCGCTAGCATCGGTCAGGGCTTGCAGGGCGACAAGAGTGTCGCCCCTCCCTGGATTCCCAATTCCGTGCTCAAAAGGCACCGCACTTCACCCCTCGTAAACGGTCCCGTCGATCAGCTTCGCGAGCATGAACGCCTCTTTCCGCTCGACGCAGGTACCGCATTTTCCGCAGTGAATCTCGCCACCTTTGTAACAGGACCAGGTATCTGAAAGATCAATCCCGAGGTCATTCGCGACTACCGCGATGTCCTCTTTTCTCATCTCAATAAACGGCCGCAAAACCTGCAGATCGATGTCAGTCCCCTGCGTGATCGCTTCCGCCATCGGGCTCATGAATTCCTCCCGACAGTCGGCATAGATCGCGTGATCCCCCGAATGCGCGGCGATGACGAGCCCCCCCGCCTCGATGCTTTCGGCAAAGCCCGCCGCAATCGCGAGCATGATCCCGTTGCGAAACGGAACCACGGTCTGCTTCATGTTCGACGCCTCGTAGTGACCTTCGGGAATGTCGCCCCCACTCTGAAGAAGATCGCTTTTGAAGAGATCGTTCATGAAACCAAGGGAAACCACTTCGTGACGAACGCCAAGTGTGGCGCAGTGCGAAGCGGCAAAAGGAATCTCCCGGTGATTGTGCTTCGACCCGTAGTCAAAGCTCAGACAAGCGACGACCTCGTGATCGCGATGCGCTTGATATAGCGCCGTGACGGAGTCCATGCCCCCGCTGACAAGGACGACGACTTTCATGAAATTTCCTCAAGCCCTGCGTCTGGATAAGAAGCCGTTGCCGTGAGCTGTATCCCGCCGCGCGGTGAAAATTTTCCGCGAACGATCATGCGGCGTGGGTCACAGGCGCCGGAAAGATCATCGAGAATGCGATTCACAATCTCTTCATTGAACGACGGTGTGTTTCGGAATGAGGCCAGATAAAATTTGAGCGACTTCGTCTCGACGCACTTTTCGCCCGGGATGTATTTGATCGTGAGGTGTGCTGTATCAGGCTGCCCCGTGACCGGACAAAGCGAACTGAACTCGGGGTAGTCGAGCTCGATCCAGTAATTTCGATCCGCACTGCGATTCGGAAAAACCTCCAGCGTCGCCTCTTCCGGCGTCGCGGGAAGCCGGTTTTCACTGTGACCGAGGAGTGTGAGATCTTTGACGGAGGAAGACATTTTTGGGGAGGAAGGAGTTAAGGAGGAGAGAAGTAAAGAATGGGAGGAGAGGCTTCGAAAGCAGAAATTCTCTGCTCCTTTCCTCCTCAACTTTTTCTGCACTACTGCTTCCTCACAACGATTTCGACGCGGCGGTTCAGGGCTTGATCGTCAGCAGTTCCCTCGGTCGACACGATAGGGCGATCTTTTCCTATACCAACCGTCTGGATATTACTTGCGTCAATCCGAAGCCGGTCAATCAACCACTGACGAACGGCCCGCGCACGCTTGAGACTGAGCTCACGGTTGAACTCCTCACCCCCGAAGCTGTCGGTATGCCCCTCAATGATGAAGATCGCATCGGGATTCGTCTGCACGACGAAGGCGAGTTTCATCATGCTGAGGCGGGCCTCTTCTTTTAAGGTGAACTCATTGTATTCGAAGAGAATATCGGTCGGGAGGGCGATTTTCTCCTCTCCCGAGGGAAGACCACCGGTTCGACCGATCATTTCGTCGAGCGTTGCATAACCCTGAATCAGTTCGTCCGCTCCGTTTCCGAGGGCTTTCGCGGCAGCATCTCTGAAAAATTCGTCGGTATCGACACTGCTCCCGAGGTCGTCAGCCTGATTCAGCTCCAGGGTTGGCTGAGCGACTGACACCGTCGCAGACGAATCGATGAGCTTATTTCGCATGTCATCGAGATCCTTCGACAACATTTCGGCGACAGAAATATCCAGTCCCCCGGCGGCAATATTCAAAGCCTCTCCGGGAGCTTTTGGTGCCTCCGCCGAAAAAATCTGAGGAGTCTCAATCGGAGCCAACCGGATCGTCTCCTCTTTCATTTGCTCCATGAGATCAAATTCATCGAGCGACTTGTCAACGAGATCCAAATCACTCAATTTCTCAGGCTCAAGCGCAGTTTCGTCGGGAATAAACGGCTCCTCCAGCAGTTGATTCAGCTTCTCTTGGTCGATCGTGATTTGTTCCCGCTGGCTCCGCCAGACGATAGATTCATCGTTCGAAGCCAGTCCGCCCCTTTCGATTCCTGCGAGAATGATGTAAAGACAGATATGAATAATGACTGAGACCAGAATCGCCAAGACGACCCACCAACCGAGATTTCGGTTTTTCACTTTGAAGACCGATTGGCCTTTGGCAGATGGATGCCAATCGAATGAAGTAGACATGGTAAGAAGTGTCGTAAGATAAACGCATTTTCTCGTTTCGGCAAAGAAGCTCTCCGCCTATAAGACACCGTGAAAAACTGGGACTGGCAGACAATTTTTGGACTGGATCTCGATCGGCATCGAATCGGGCGCTCTTTCATGGTCCGTGGTCTCGGTGTCATTTATCTCATCGCGATCTTCTCGTGGTGGACGCAGGCAGCCCTCCTCGTGGGAGAAACCGGGCTCGCTCCTGCCGGAAATCTGCATGATTTGCTCCGCGAACGCCTCGGTGCCGCTGGCGAAAGCGCCTTTTTTGCCCTGCCGAATGTCTTCTGGCTCCTCGGCACCTCAGACTTCGCGCTGCAATTCGTCTGCTTCATCGGTGCGATGCTGGCGGTACTCGTCATCATTGGGCGTTTCACAGGCTTTGCCCTCGCCGGACTCTGGGCCATTTATCTCTCGCTCGTGAATACAGGCGGCGTTTTCATGAGCTTTCAGTGGGATATCCTGTTGCTGGAAGTCGGCTTCCTCGCGCTCTTTCTCTGCGATTGGAAAGTTCGCAGTCCATGGCGCGATCCTCCTCCCTTAACGGTGATCAATCAAATCGCGCTCGTCTGGTCGTGGCTCCTCATCGCTAAATTGATGTTCTTCTCCGGCTGGGTAAAGCTCGCCTGGGCGGGCGAAGCGAGTCCCGAATGGTGGCCGGAGCGGACCGCGATGCTCTACCATTACATGACCCAGCCGATCCCGAGTTGGACATCCTGGTACGTCCACCACTGGCCTGAGGGATTTCACTATCTCTCTCTTTGGCCCATGTATTTCATCGAGCTCATCCTTCCTTTCGCCATTATTTTCGGGAGATTCGGGAGGCTCGTCGCTACAATCGGCTTCACCTTGGTGATGCTCTTGATCATGGCGACGGGGAACTACACCTATTTTAACTGGCTCACGATTGTCCTCTGCCTTCCCCTCATCCCGGATCGGCTCTGGCCCGGCTGGCTGCGCTCTGCCCTCGGGTTTATGCCGCTGGGACTAGTCTCTTCCCCTCCCCGGAAGCAGCTCATGATTCAGCTGGCTCTGATCTCACCGGCTCTCGTCACCGTCATTCTCCTCAACGTGCAGGTTGTGCTCAGTGATTTACATCGCGCTCCCAATCCCGGCCTCAAAGCAGACCTCACGCCGAAGTGGCTCGATTCGTTCCGGGCGACGCTGGAACCTTTCCGCCTTGCTTCCGGCTACGGATTGTTCCGGACCATGACGACAAAACGCCCCGAAATCATTCTCGAGGGCAGCTGGGACGGCACGACCTGGTTCGAGTATGATTTTGTCTGGAAGGTCGATGAGCTCTCCGATCCTCCGAAATTTGTCGCTCCCCATCAGCCCCGCGTCGCCTGGCAGTTCTGGTTCGCAGCCCTTGAACAACGATTCGATCCACGAAGTCGCAATGCGCAGTGGATCGAATCGGTCGTCATCAAGCTGCTGCAGGACGACCCTGCCGTGGAAAAACTCATCAAGCGCAATCCCTTTCCCAACTCACCTCCGAGATTAATCCGCGCCCGCCTTTTCGAGTATCAATTCACCACGCCCGAAGAGCGGGCGCAAACCGGCGACTGGTGGAAACGCACCGCGATGGGCGATTATCTAAGTCCCGTGAGCCTGAACAACCCCGAAGACACTCCCTGATTGAAGGCCTTTCTCACCAGAACCTTCGTTCCCCTCCTCCTCCCCCTCGGCACCCGCTGGGCGGAGCGGCAGGAGTCATTGATCCTGCGCGAGGGTCGTCCCCTCAGCGAGTGGGAAACGATGTGGGCAACCGATGTCGGTGTGAAAAAACCAGAGTCCGTCCGCATTCTCCCCGTCCCACGAATCCCCACGCCGGGATCCTGGTTCACACGGCTGCTCCGCATTTTTTCGGAAGGCCCAACCGGGATGGCGGTGAATTACGGGATCTACCTCGAAGCGTCGCAGGCGACGAATCCTTCGCTTCTCGTTCACGAACTCACCCACGTCGCGCAGTTCGAACGACTCGGAGGAATCGAAGCTTTTCTCAAGGAATACATCACGCAGTGCATTCGCGACGGCTACTGGGAATCCGACCTTGAAATAGAAGCAAGGGAAGCTGCCGCCCCTTTTTCGCGACCGCCGGGAGGTTAATTCGAAAGCCAGCTGGTAGGATAGTTTGAAGAGTGCGTCGAACCTCGACGTTAGTTCTTGCGGCGAGTGATTCAGAATGTGGGCATAGGCACGATTACTGTCTAGGGTGTGTTCGAAACTTCGAGAAACGACTTGTACAGTCGTTAGAGCGTCGTGGAGTTAGGATGCCAACGATCCGTATTTTTAAAGAGGATCTCCGACTAGCCCGAGAGCAAAAATTCATCTGATCGAGCCGCGTGACCAAGGCAAGACTTGCAAAAGAAATATCGAAAGACCGCCAGTCCCAATAGGAACGATCCTTCATGCCGGCCTGTTTCGCATTCGTGAGGGATGCAGTTGGCGCGCACTGTGCATTTTGCGCCCTATACTACGATCTATATTCGATGGAGACAGTGGTGCACCCTTGGGCTCCGGGATGAAATTCACTTCCTCCCTACAACGCGATTGAAGAGGTAGAAAAGCATTGGAAGAAATTTCTGACAGACCGCTATGGAAAAATTGAGGAGATGAACCGCTCTCAGGTATAGCAGACAGGCTATTGGAGTGAGGCCTTTGTGAAGCCGGGCGGCTTATAAAGCCCTCACTCCATCGCGACTCAACAACACCCGCTATCATCACCACTCGGCGAGCAGCAATCGCTCGCCTCGGTCGTGGCATTGTAATCCGCTCCCTTCGTTTCACGCGGATCACGGATCGCCGTCTTCGAGCAGTCAAAAATGCCCGCCTTATTGAGAGGGATTTCATTCTGTGGCTCGACAAACTCGAATATCTCAGCGTAGCAATCACTTTGGTAGATATTGAAAATTTTGTCACAAACGGCGTAACGCTTTCCGCGCTCCATCGCGTGACCGTCATCGTCTAACACTTTCTTAAACGGGCCTTTGTAGATGACCGCCTGATTGCGTTCGAGGCAGATCCCCTCTTTGCCTTTGTAGGCTTCGATTGTCATGCTGCGGAACTCGATGCCCTTCACGGTCTGCCAGGGTTCTTTGTCGAATTTCAAAATGCGAACACCGTAGAATCCAGCATCTTCAAAAGCCTGGAGAAATTCATCTTCGAGGAAAGCGCCGGAGATACAACCGCTCCAAAGATTGGCGTCATCCTGCAGGTCCTGCGGGACTTCTTCGTCGCAAACGATATCAGAAATGACGGCTCGTCCTCCGCGCTTGAGGACGCGGTGAATCTCCGCAAACATCTGGTGGCGATTCTTCTTCGAAACGAGGTTCAGGACGCAATTGGAAACAACGACATCGATCGAATCGTTTTCGACGAGCGGTTGCTTCACCTTCAGCTCCTCGGTCAGTTCTTCCAATTCAAGAAAACCATTCGCGTCGCTGACAGGCTTTTCGGCAAGGCGGGATTCGAGTGCCTCTAAGTCTAAAGCGAGATCCTGAATGCGACCTTTGCGAAACTCGACGTTATCATAGCCAACCCGCTCCGCGACGATCGGCTGATTGCGGCGAGCCACTTCGAGCATGTCATCGGTCATGTCGACACCGATGACTTTGCCGCTTTCACCAACGACCTGACTCGCGATGAAGCAGATCTTTCCGGTGCCACTCCCGAGATCGAGGACGGTCTCGCCTTCCTTCACATACTGACTCGGATCACCGCAGCCGTAGTCGCGCTCGATCACTTCACTTGGGATAATTTCGAGATACTTGGCATCATATTCGACGGGACAACAAAGGGCTTCTTGACGGGCATTCGCCCCTTCGGCGTAGCGATCTTTAACGATGGATTCGGTCTTCATGAATTGAAAAAATAGTTGGAATGTCAGGAGAGAGACCCACCGCAGGAACTACCACTACCGGCGGTGCAGCCAAAGCAATGGTTCCCGGTACGAATCGGTTGCTTTGAAAAAGCGTCGAGCTCGACGTCCCAAACTTTCATCGACTTTTCGCCGGTGACGGGATTTTCGAGTGGCATCTTCATCATTTGATTAAAGTCGCAGTCGTAAATTTCGCCCTCCCAACTCACATTGATCGTGTCGCGGCACATGAGGCCATCGACCGTGGCGGGGTTGTAACTTTGGCGCAGCAAATCCATGTAGGACTGCAACTCGCCATTGCGCTTCAAGTAGCTCGCAAATCGGGAAATCGGCATGTTTGCGATGCAATAGAGCGCGTTAAAATCGATGTCGAAATGCTCCTTCATCTCGCGCTTGTAGTCAGCTTCCAGTTCCGCCTGCGCGGGCGGGAGAAAACCGCCGTTCGGGTTGTAGACAAAGTTCAGGGTCAGTTTAGGGTCACGACCGTAGCCAAGCTCGTTGAGCTTTTGAAAGGCTTCGATACTGCGATCAAAAACGCCGTCGCCCCGCTGCTCGTTCACGTTGTCCGGCGCGTAACATGGCATGCTCGCAATGATCTCGACCTCGTTTTCGGCGAGGAACCCGGGCACCCACTCAAATCCCGGCTCGCTGATGATTGTCGCATTGAGCCGGTCCATGACGCGGCGCGGTTGATCGAATTCGCGCACCGCTTTCACGAGGCGCTGAAAATCAGGGATCATCTCCGGGGTCCCCCCCGTCATGTCGAGCGTCGGGATGTCAGTCTTTTCGAACCATTCCAAAATCCGGTCAACCGTCTCACCGGTCATGATTTCTTTCCGCTTCGGCCCCGCATTCACATGGCAGTGAACGCAGGTCAGATTACAGAGTTTGCCCACGTTGATTTGCAAAATCTCCGTTTTTCCGCGGAAGAGCTGCAGTCCACTCGCTTCAAGGGCGAGGTCAAAATCGTTGCGGGTCTCGGAGGCTATCATGAGGAAATGCTGCGGTTGCGACGGTCGTACTAGGGTGAACTTACGCGGGAATGTGACAAACCGTCCACATCAGGAAAGAAAAAATCCACCCATCAAGTCTCAGCTTTTCCTTGGAAAGCGGCGCTCTCTGCTTAGGGTTGGCAAACCCTATGGATTGCGGACAACAGAAAATCGTCGACGGGCTTATCACGTCGTATCACGAAATCGGCGGTATCAATCGCATCGACAGCGCCAACCTACCCTCAAAGCGCACCATCATCTCGACTTGCGAGAGCCTGCTTCAGCTTCTTTTCCCCGGCTACCACGATGAAGATCCGATCCCGGCAGAGGAGTTGGAAATGATCACCGGCGAGCGAATTGCCACACTCGTTGAAACGCTCGAGGTCGAAGTCGCCAAGGTCCTCCGCCTCCGCGATTCCGACACGGAAGACGCCGGTCCGATCCTGCGACAACAGGCGAACGAGCTCGTATGCCGTTTCCTTGCCGATCTTCCGGAGATACGTGAATTACTTCAGACCGACGTCGAGGCGGCCTATGAGGGCGATCCCGCCGCGAAAAATTTTGACGAGATCATCCTCGCCTATCCCTGCATCGAAGCGATTGCGATTCAGCGCTGTGCTCACTGCCTTTACGAACTCGATGTACCGCTCATCCCGCGCATCATGACAGAGTATGCGCACAGCCTCACAGGCATCGATATTCACCCGGGCGCGACGATCGGCTCCCACTTTTTCATCGATCACGGCACCGGAGTCGTCATCGGCGAAACCTGCATCATCGGCAACAACGTGAAGCTCTACCACGGCGTCACCCTCGGGGCCCGCAACTTTCCGAAGGATGAAAACGGTCGCATCGTCAAAGGCAACAAACGTCATCCCAACGTCGAAGACAAAGTCGTGATCTACCCGCACGCGACCGTCCTCGGCGGCAAGACGACGCTCGGGACCGGTTCGACGATCGGCGCCAACGTCTTTCTGCGCGAGAGCATTCCGCCTTCGTCCTTCGTGACGACGAAAGGGGAAGAGCTGATCATTTACAACAAGATCACCGGCGAGACGGTCGAGCAACACAGCCCGTCCGACGACTGAGGGCATGGCGGAGCAACTGGAGCTATTTGACGGGAATCAAGAGCCGGAAGAAACTCCGGCGATTACTCCCACCGCGCCGGTGCACCCCAAAAACGGCCCGGATAAAGCCCTCACCGAAATCGCCGCCAAATTCGCCCGCGGCCTCCAGCTCCCCGGTCTCGCTGAGACTGTGCAAGTGAAATGGAATGCCCGGATGCGAACCGCTGCCGGGAGGGCCTTTTTTAAAAACAACACGATCGAGCTCAACCCGAAGTTGCAGTCCCTCCCCGACGACAAGGGACCGCTTGAAATTCAGAACACCTTCCTCCACGAACTCGCCCACCTCGTTTCCTTCGCCCGCTCCGGAGGAAAGCGCATCCAACCGCACGGGCCTGAGTGGAAACAGGCCTGTGCCGATCTCGGAATCCCCGGCGAGGATCGCTGTCATGAACTCGACTTTCAGCCGCGGCGCTTGAAAAAGCGCTACGCCTACGAATGTCTTAGCTGTGGCACCATCGTGGAACGGGTCAGAAAATTGAAGCGCACCGTGGCCTGCTTTCACTGCTGCAAAACTCACAATCGGGGGCGCTTCGACAAGCGATTCCTCCTCGTTGAGAAAACGCTGAGTCCGGAACCGCCTTAGCGGCATTTGCCAAAAATGCCGACCGGCTTTCTAACGATCATCACGTGATCGTTGCAGAGATTGCTCTTTGCTAAAAGAGTCGATCCGCTACCGTAACGGCGATGAAATTCCTTCTCCTGCTTTCAGCTCTCGCTCTCTCTTTCCCTGCTGCCTCACTTGCGGGCGATTGGGTTGATCTCTTCAACGGAAAAGATCTCGAAGGCTGGACTGCACGCGCCGATGTCGAAAAACTCGAAGCTGTTGACGGCGAGATCCATCTTCTTTCAAAAAACAATGTTTGGGTCGTCTCCGACCGTTCTATGAAAGACTTCGAGGTCGAGCTGGAAATCCTCCTCCCGGATGACGCTGCAGAAATGAAGCTCAACACCGGCCTCGCTTTCCGACTCAACGGCGAAACCGGCAAACCCAAAGGCTACCAGTGCGAGATCGAAGCCCCCTCCCCCGGCAAAAACGGCGGCGTTTTTGGGATCGGCCTCGGCGGGTGGCTTTATCCCGCGAAAGGAGAAGAGGACGCATTTAAAGACACCATCAAAGGCGTCATCAAGAACGGTGACTGGAACACTTACAAAGTGGTTTGTCAGGGTCCATCGATCACCACTTTCGTGAACGGTAAAAAAATCGCAGAGCTGAAGGACACCCAGCAGCTTGAGGGCTACTTCGGCATTCAGCACCATGGCAAAGGCGGCATGATCCGCTTCCGCAACGTCCGCGCGAGAGAACTGCCCTCCCCATCGCCCGAAGCGGCCTCCGACCAGCCGAACATTCTCTGGATCACCGCCGAAGACATGAGTCCGACAATCGGCGCCTACGGCGACGAGTATGCAACGACCCCACATCTTGATGCCTTCGCCGAGGAAAGCGTCCGCTACACCAACGCCTTTGCCGCTGCGCCGATCTGCGCGCCTTCCCGCTCGACGCTCATCACGGGGATGTGGGCAACCAGCACGGGGACGAGCCAGATGCGCTCGGCTTATCCTCTTCCCGAAGAAGTGAACGGCTTCCCCACCTACCTCCGTGAAGCTGGCTACTTCACCTCAAACGCGGTGAAGACCGATTACAATACCTCCGATATCGACCGCCTCATCGAAGACTCGTGGACCGCGATCAGCCCTGAGGCTCATTGGCGCGACGCGAAACGTAAAGAAGGCCAGCCCTTTTTCTCAGTCTTCAATCAAATGCTATCCCACCAGTCCCGCACCGCCGTCTGGCCTTACGAAGCGTTCCAGGAGCACGTGCAATCAAGCCTCTCCGCGACCGAAATTCACGATCCTGGCAAAGCCCCCATTCCGCCGTATTACCCTGACACCGGGACCGTCCGCAAAACCGTCGCCCGATTTTATGACTGCGTCACCGTGATGGATCAACAAGTCGGTCGCATCCTCAGCGAACTTGAAGAGGACGGTCTCACCGAGGATACAATCGTCTTCTTCTACTCCGATCACGGCTCCGGGATGCCGCGCCACAAGCGACTCCTCCACGACTCGGGGATGAAGGTGCCGCTCATGATCCGCTTTCCCGAAAAGTATCAACACCTCGCCCCCGCCAAGCCGGGAGAAACGCTCGACCGCCTCGTCACCTTCGTCGATTTTCCAAAGACGGTTCTCAGCCTCGCTGGCATAACCCAGCCCGACTACATGCAGGGTGACGTGTTCCTCGGCGGCGAAGCAGCAGAGCCGGACGACTACGTCTACGGCTTCCGTGACCGCGTCGACGAAGCCTTCGACTGCGCCCGCTCCGTCCGCAGCAAAGACTACCTCTACATCCGGAACTACCTGCCGCATCTCTCGTGGAATCAACCCAGTGTCTTCTCAGACCTCGCGGAAATCCGGCGCGACATCACCGCCTACGCCGCGGAAAACGCCGAGACCCTGACCGTCGCCCAACTCGGCTACGCCGGACCTCGCAAAGCGTTCGAGGAATTTTACGATGTCTCCGCTGACCCTGACAACATCGTCAATCTCACGCTCGGAGAACTCACCCCGGAGCAGCAAACCGCGCTCGACGCCCATCGCACCGAGTTGAAACGGAAGCGCCTCGAGATCCTCGATGTCGGCATTCTTCCCGAGTCGATCATGACCGACTACATCCAGGAAGAGGGAGCCTCGATCCGCGAGATCATGACCGGAGGAACCGACCACCGCCCCGATCTCGAATCGGTCTGGGCCGCCGCTGATCTCGTCGGATTCGGCACCCGCGAAGAACTGATCGCATTGACCAAATCCGGAGACGACGCCGTCCGTTTCTGGGGCGTCATCGGATTGCGCTACGCCGCGCCGAATGACGAAGAACTGCTCGAACAACTCTACGATCTCATGGACGACATTTCGCCCGACGTGCGCATCGAAATGGCCCACTGGATGGCCGACGCTTCCGAGACCCACCGCGCCGACGCCCTCAAAGTCCTCCTCACCGAGTTGGAGAACCCGAACTGGTGGACCGCCCTCCGCGCCTGCCGCTCCATCGAGCTGCTCGGTGAAAAAGCGAAGTCACTTCGACTCTTCATGAAGAAAATCTATCGTCAAACCCGCAACTCACCCGGCGACGAAAACTTCTTCATCGCCTTCAGCGCAGGAGCCTATCTCGACAAGCTCGGTGAGAAAACCGAACCCTGGGATTTCAGCCCCGCCGCCGGCAGCTTTTCCGCCGACCCCGAGCCGGAAGAAGAGTAGCGGGATTCGGTAGAATTCCGACCGCACTGCAAAGGTCCGCCGCACCCGTCGGCGTTGTCCCCAACTCCGCTACACATTCCCGATGTAGCGGGTTGTAGCGGGTTGTAGCGGGATTTGGTAAAATTCCGACGAGAGTGATTCTCGAACCGCACCCGTCGGCGTTGTCCCCAACGCCGCTACTCCTCGCGCAAGCGCTGATACACCTTCCAAAACATCTCCCAATCTCCAGGGTGATGAAATAACGAGCGGCGCAATTTCGGATAACCCGGAACCACCATCCCTTCGCAGCTCGCGCCTTCTGACAGACACGCACGCTGCGGGTTTGCCAGAACATACCCGACAAGATCTTCGAAAGCATTTCGCTTCCTCTCCTGCTCCCTGAGAACGCGATCATACGCCTGACGTTGAAGGTGAAAGCCGCGGTCACTAAGCAATTCATTTAGCTCCCGTCGAAACCACCGGTTCGCGATTCGTAGTTCCGTCTCGCGAGACAAGCCCATCCAAACCAAATGAATATGGTCAGGCATCAGGGCATAGGCGGGACATAGAAAATTTCGAACTCCAGCGGCATGCAGGAGCAACTCCCGAAAGGCGAGATGAAATTCATTATCGAGCCAACCCGTCCGCCGATCTTGAATCGTGTGGACCCAATGCACGACCGCAAAGCCCCGATAGGCTTCTGGAGTCAGTCGTCGCAAGTGTGAATGCTCAACTTTCATTTCAGTGTAAAATTGAACAGTTTTTCCGCATTCGCAAAAGTAGATGTAGCGGGATTCGGTAGAATTCCGACCGCGCTGCAAAGTCCGCCGCCCCCGTCGGCGTTGTCCCCAACGCCGCTACACAGATGCGCGGTTGACCAGCTCGGCAAATTTCCCCACCTTTCTCCCATGAAGCTCTTCCTTCTTTCAGCGGTCGTCACCAGCGCCTTCAGCCTCACGCACGCGCAATGGCCCGAGTTCCGCGGCCCAAACATGGACGGCACCGTCACCGGCGCTCTCCCGACCGAATGGTCGCCCGACACGAACATCGCCTGGAAAAAGGACATCCACGGCCTCGGCTGGTCGACTCCGCTCATTTCCGAAGGCAAAATCTGGCTCACGACCGCGACGGAGAACGGGCGGCAAATGTCGGTCATTTGCCTCGATGAAAAATCCGGCAACGTCCTCCTCGACCGCGTTTTCATCACAAACGACAACCCCGAGCCACTTGCGAATCCGATGAATTCCTACGCCTCCTCCACCGGCGTCGTCGAAGCGGGTCGAGTCTACCTCCACTTCGGCGCTTACGGTACGATCTGTCTCGACACCGAAACCTTTGAAACAATCTGGGAGCGGCGCGACATCACCTGCAGTCACTGGCGCGGCCCCGCTTCCTCGATCGCGAAATGGGAGAACAAACTTATTCTCACCCTCGAAGGAGCCGATCAGCAATACTTCCTCGCGCTCGATAAAGAAACCGGCGAGACGCTCTGGCGAAGGGATCGCGGAACCAATTTCGATGATGAAACCGACGGCGTCCCCGCGAACAGCGGCGACATGCGCAAAGGCTTTGGGACCCCGATCTTTGTGAAAGTCGGCGAGGTCGTGCAAATGATCAGCAACGGATCGAAGGCCGCCTGGGCCTACGATGTCGAGACGGGAGAGGAAATTTGGAACGTCCACTACCCGACGCATTCGCCTTCCTCCCGCACCGTTTACAGCGAGGAAACCGGGATGGTTTACATCAATACCGGTCTCGGGAAGGCTGAGGTCTGGGCGGTGAAACTCGACCCCGAAGCACGCGGTGACATTTCCGAATCCCACGTCGCCTGGAAAATTTTCCAGCGCACCCCGAAGCGGATGTCGCCAGTGATCGCGAACGGGATTCTTTTCATGGCGAACGGCGGCGTCGTCAGCGCTGTTGATGCCAAAACCGGAGAGGTCCTCTGGGCCGAGCGCGGTGGCGGTGAATTTTCCGCCTCCTCGATTGCTGCGAACGGATTGGTCTATCACTTCGATGAAGAAGGCCTCGGCCTCGTCTTGAAAGCAGATCGCGAGTACGAAGTCGTCGCGGAAAATACCCTTCCCGACGGTTTCATGGCCTCGCCCGCCGTGACCTCAGACAATGCGCTGATTTTGCGGACGAAGACGGGGTTGTACCGTGTCGAGTAAGAACTCTTGATCTTACTCCTAATCTTGATCTTGATCCTCTCCGACCACCTGGGATTAAGAACAAGAGTAAGATCAAGATGAAGAGTGGGGACAAACCCTGTTGACTCCCTCACCCAACCCTGTTGAGTCCCCTCCATGGCTCGCTCCACTCTATTCCACGCCAGACTCTACGGCATCGTCGACCTTGGCTACGCATCTCCCGACAAGCTCTCCCACGCCACCCGTGAGATGATCGCCGGGGGAATCGACGTGATTCAACTCCGCGCGAAGGGACGCTCCGAATCCGAAATCGAAGCCTGGGGCCGTGAAATCCTGCCACTCTGCCGCGATGGCGGCGTCCCGTTCATCATCAACGACCACGCCCGCATCGCTGCCGAGATCGGCGCCGATGGCGTCCACGTCGGTCAGGACGACGCACCCATGGACGAAGTCCGCGCCATTGTCGGCGATGAAATGCTCGTCGGCCGGTCCACCCACAGCGTCGCCCAGGCCGCTCTCGCTGCTTTCGATCCACGCACCGATTGCATCGGATTCGGCCCCCTTTTCTCGACCCCAACGAAGCCGACCTACGCACCCATCGGTACCGCCGAGATCCAGCAAGTCCACGAAGCGCACCCTGATCTCCCCATCTTTTGCATCGGCGGCATCAAAAAAGAAAACCTCCCCGACGTCATCTCTGCCGGAGCAAAAAGAGCCGTCATTGTCTCAGGAATCTTGCAAGCACCCGACATCGCTGCTTATGTCCGCGAAGCCAAAAGGAAGCTCGATTCCTAAAATTCTTAACTACTCAACTTCTTTACTCCTCTCCTTCTTCCCCATCATGAGCGTACTAGTTTCCGGATCCATCGCCATCGACAACGTCAAGACGCAGAAAGCGTCCGAAAAGAACCTGCTCGGCGGTTCCGCCTCCTACGCTGCGATTGCCGCGAGCTTCTTTTCTCCTGCTCACATTGTCGGCGTCGTTGGACACGATTTCCCGCAGGAGCATCTCGATCTTCTCAAAAGCCGCGACATCAACCTCGACGGCATCGAATTTTCTGAAGGGGAAACCTTCCGCTGGTCCGGCGAATACATGGAGGACATGAACGACCGCGAGACCCTCGAAGTCGCGCTCAACGTTCTCGAATCGTGGCAGCCCGCCGTCGCCGAGTCTCAGAAGGGCGCGACGATCAACCTCCTCGCAAACGCCCACCCGCTGAACCAGCACGCCGTGATCGATCAGGCCGGTGACGCGACTTCTTTCACGATCGCGGATACGATGGATCTCTGGATTCAAATCTCCCGTGACGAGTTGGAAAGCCTCCTCAAGCGCATCGACCTCCTCGTTCTCAACGACAGCGAAGCCAAGTTGATGATGGATACCTCCAACGTCGTCGCAGCCGGCAAGGCACTCCGCGAGATGGGCCCCAAATATGTGATCGTCAAAAAAGGCGAGCACGGTGCGATGTTGTTCAGTGAAGACAATTTCTTCACCTGCCCGGCTTTTCCATTGCACGATGTCTTCGACCCGACCGGTGCTGGAGATTCCTTCATCGGTGGGTTCGCCGGATACCTCGCGAGCCTCGGAAAAGACGATTACACTTTCGACGATCTCACCAGCGCAATCGCCCGCGGCACGATCCTCGCGAGCTACACCTGCGAGAGCTTCAGCACGCATTCGCTCCAGTCACTCACGCAGGACGCCTTCGACGAGCGCCTTGCGACCTTCCGGGACTACTGCAGCTTTTCGTAATTCGCGTCGCCGTCTAAGGCCTGGCCTGTTACTATTTCCGTGAGATGCGATGGTTTTATGCAGACGAGGCCGAACAGCAACACGAGTTCGGCGAAGAAGATTTCCCCTCTCTAATCGAGAGTGCAAAGATCACCCATGACACTCTCGTTTGGAATGAGACCCTGCCGGAATGGCTGAAGTGCAGTCAGGCCCGACCGGGTCTATTCCAGGGCATTGCCAAGCCTCCGGCACTGACGCCCACTCAGCAAAAACATATTCGGCTGACTTCGGTCGAAGCGCAAAACGGGCCACCGCCCCTCGACGGGGTCGCCCTGTGTTCGATGATTTTCGGCATTCTCGGGATCCTCTCATGCGTTTACCTCATTTCGATTCCCGCCGTCATCTGCGGCCATATCGGACTAAAACGCGCCAATATGAATCCGGGGAATTCTAGCAACAAAGGGTTTTCGATCACCGGATTAATCACCGGCTACATCGGAATTTCACTGCTTCTCCTTTTCATCGTTTACTTCGTGGTTATCCTCGTGGTCGGAGCATCAACTGGATTCGATTCTTTGAATTCTGAAAGCTTCGATGACCTCTGACGTCGCAAGAGTGAGTCCTAAAGCTCTCTGAATCCAGTTCTCGGGGCCCTTCTCCTCGCTATCGCTTCTTTAGGACTTCAGTCCTTCGACCAGTTCCTGCGCCCGGCTTACGACCCGCTCTGCGGTTCCGTCTTTCAGCATTCCGAGAAGACCACCGGGACTGAATCGGTCGATCCGAATCATCAGCGTGAGTAACGAACGAATCTTTCCGAGCGACAGTAGCTCGATGCTACCTCGAAGATCCTCTTTCATGTCTTCTGTGTAGTCTTTCCGATGCCATGGCGAACGATAGATGTAATCGGTGAACTGCCCAAATTCAGGCGGATACACAGGATAGCCGTTTACCTTCCCAACCCCGGGTAGAGCGGCTAAAGCAGTCGAAAGTGATTGCCTTAGCGCTTCGGCATCGGCGCCTGTCAGCCGCTCACTCATGAACCCCGGTGTAGAGATTGAATCCCCGTTCCCGCAGAAACCCGATTAAAGTCTGCCCGCTCTTCTGAGCCAAATCGACGGCGAGGCTTGTCGGGGCCGAGATCCCGGCGATCACGGAAATACCTGCCGCGAGTGCTTTCTGTGTCAGCTCGAATGAGATTCTTCCACTGACTAACAAAACCACTTTTGTAAAATCAAGGCCGTCGCTCAAGCCGCGCCCGAGGACCTTATCGAGTGCATTGTGGCGACCGACATCTTCCCGCAGAAAGAGCATTTCGCCTTCGGCAGAGAACAGGGCCGAGGCGTGAAGGCCTCCGGTTTTTTCAAAGGTCTCCTGAGCCGCTCGCAATGCCACGGGCAGTTTCAGAATCACCGCTGGATCAATTTTCAGCGATGAGGTCAGCGGCGGAAACTGCTGGAAGACGGAATCAATCGTTGCCTTTCCGCAAACTCCGCAACTGCTCGAGGTGAAGACATGACGAGTCAGCTCGGTGAGGTCGGGCTCACTCGTGAGTCTGACCTCAATCGTATTGCCGATACTCTCCCGATCCAGATCCGGGCAGTGACTGATCGATTCGATCTCGTCCGCTGAGGTGATGAGACTTTCGGTAAAAAGAAAACCGGTCACAAGCTCCTCGTCATGCCCGGGAGTTCTCATCATCACGGCGACACTTTGATCATTCACCCGGATCTCAAGCGGTTCCTCCGCTGCGACAAAATCCTCCTCCTCGCGGAAACTGCCATCCCGATAGCGACGAATCTGAATCGTGTCGTCCTTACGATTCGGATCGATCGCTGAAAAATCAGCGGTCGAGTTCAGATTCGTGAAGAGAAGCCTCTCCGCCTCCGATACCGTCAGCGCTTCGACAAAGCCGGCCTCCTCTGCTTGATCGAGAATCCGCTGCAACTTCCGCTCTCCCTTTTCCCCTGCCTCTTCGAGGAGCTTGAGCATTTCCACTCTCGGATACACCGCAACGAGCGGCTCCCAGAATCGCTCTGTCTTCGCGACGACTCCGTCGCCCACATTCAAAACCTTCTCTAAAAACTCCGGCGACATGAGCGGGAGGTCCACGCCGAGGACGAGGACGCGGTCGGCTTCACTTTTCCGAAAGACACTGAGCAGCCCGCCGAGCGGTCCCTGGTCGGATTTTTCGTCGATGACAATCTCCGCTTCTCCCGCTTCCGGAAACGACTGATCCGCGTTCGCCGAGAGCCAGAGTCGCGTAGGCTCCAGCCCACGGAGCAAAGCAAGCTGCCGTTGGTAGAGGGGTTCGCCCCGCCACTCAAGAAACGCTTTGTCCGACCCGAAGCGGCGGGAGCGCCCCCCCGCCAGCAGTGCCGCATCCAATGATCCAGAATCACCCATTGCCACAGAGTCTACGGCACGGCGTTCTGTGTCCCAAGCAAATCATTCACCGCTTTGTTCGCCACGCGGATGATGTATTTGTTAGGCTGATCTTCGAGGCCAGCCTGCAACGCTCCGAGAGCAGGGCGGGCGACCTCGTCCAGTTCATCGAGAACGATCGCGGCTTCGAGGCGCGCCCATTCGCCTTCGCCCGACACTTCATCGGCGACGACTTGGAGGGCCGGCTCGGTTTCCCCCATCCGGCAAAGGGCGCGACCCACCGCGATTCGGACCGTGGGTGATAGGTCGTGTAATGCTTCTTTCAGCCCGGTGAGAACGCCCTCTCGACCTTTCGCTTCCTCCGCAAAGTTGCCGAGGCCGGTCGCCCCCCAGTAACGAATCGCGGAGTCGTCATGATCCAGCGCCGCGAGGAGATCAGGGAAGGCACCCTCCCCTTCCGAGGCTTTCGTCGCGATCGAGGTCAGCTCTTTGATGAAGACACTTTGATCCGTCTCTCCGTGGAGAATCGCATAGGTCGATCCGGCGGCCTCCTCACGAAGATCGATCTCCGATTCCGGGATCAAACCGAGATCACCGATCGCGAGCTGCCAGTCGAAGAGCGCCTTCTTGAGTTCAGCAAGCTTCTCCGCATGGGCCGGATCACCAGCGAGATTATTGATTTCGTGAGGATCGTTTGCGAGATCATAGAGTTCCTCGGCGGGTTTTGATCCGGCAGAAAAAAGCGCCAACGCACCGGTGAGATTTCCAGCTTTTTCAGCCTCACGAATTTCTCTCATCGTCGCGCCTTTCTCCGGCGTGTTCATGTACTGATAGTATGGCTTGAGCGGCTCAAAATTTCGGACATAGCGGAATCGCTGATCCCGAACTGCGCGGATGATGTCGTAGCGCTCGTCCATGCGATCCCGCGCTCCATAGACATACTCGCGTCGGGGATCGTCTCCGAGAAAAGAGATCCCATGCTGGTAGTCGGGAGCCTCCACCCCGGCCAACTGCAACATCGTCGGTCCGAAGTCGACCGAATTGACGAGGCGATCATCGACTTCACCGGGAGAGAGGTCCTGCCATTTCTCCGGCAAGCGGAGAATCATCGGCACACGCGTTCCCGAGTCATAAAGCCAGCGCTTCGCCCGGGGTAGTCCGATCCCGTGGTCCGACCAGAACATCACGACCGTGTTCTCCCATTCCCCCGCTGCTTTCACTTCTTCAATGAGGCGACCGGCCCACTGATCCATCGCGGTAATGAGTTCGTAGTTTCGTTTCCAGTCCTCGCGCACGGTGGGTGTGTCAGGGTAATAAGGAGGAAGATTATCGAACGCCTCCGGATTCTGTCGCTCCGTTCCGGAAAGTCCTTCGGTGACGCTTTCATACTTCGCGGCGTCAGCGATCCCACTTTCGTGACAGCCGGTGTAGTTGAAGACCGCAAAGAACGGCTTGCCCTCGGGTCGATTTTTCCAATGGGCTTTCGACGAACTTGAATCCCAGATTTCCCGGGCAGACGGCTTGCTGAACTGGTAGTCCGTCTTGCTGTTGTTCGTGCAGTAGTAACCCGCCTCCCGGAGATAGATCGGGAACGGCTTCAACCATTCCGGCAAAGTCGCATTACAGCGCATGTGGTGCGAGCCAATGGAATTCTGATACATCCCCGTAATGATTCCCGAGCGACACGGAGCACAGACCCCGGCAGTCGTGTAAGTGTTCGTGAATTTTGTTCCCCCCGCCGCGAGCGCATCGAGATTAGGCGTGATCGCATAAGGATCCCCAAAGCAGGCAATGTGCGGACTGATATCCTCAGCCGAAAGCCAGAGGATGTTGGGGCGATCGTCTGCGATGAGAGGCAAGGCGATGAGCAAGAACGAAAGAAAAAGGAGGAGTCGGCGCATCCCGAGTTCTCGCATTTCACGCCGAGCCTGACAAGGACGCGTTGGAGTGAGGCCTTCAGGCCTTTTCAGGGGCCACGTCCATAAGATCATTTTCGGCGCGCAAGTCCAGCCCGCACTAAACCCTATGCCTCGGCAAGCCCGAATGCCGCATGCATGACCTTGGCAGCTTCATCGATCTGATCCTCGGAAACCGTCACCGTGATCTTGATCTCGGAAGTCGAGATCATCTCGATGTTGATCCCCGCTTCTGAAAGCGCTTTGAACATTTCGGCGGCGACGCCCGAATGGGATCGCATTCCAATGCCGACAACGCTGAGCTTGGCGATGCCGTCTTCGGCTTCAATCTTCGCGCCTTCACCAAGATCGGCGAGAACTGCCTTCAACGCAGTCTCCGCCTTGGCGACATCATCTTTGTGAACCGTGAAGGAAATATCGGTGATTCCCGTTTTGGAAACATTCTGGACGATCATATCGACGAGAATATTAGCCTCGGAAACCGCCCCGAAAATTCGACTGGCGGTCCCCGGTAAATCTTTGACTCCGGAAATGGTGACTTTGGCCTGGGCGCGCTCCAGGCTGACACCGCGAATGACGACGGATTCCATGCTCATGGTTTCTTCTTTAACGAGAGTTCCCGAATTATTATTCAAACTGCTTCTCACTTCGAATCGAACGCCGAACTTCTTCGCAAACTCAACCGAGCGCGACTGCATCACCTTCGTCCCTGAACTCGCCATTTCCAGCAGTTCGTCGTAGCTGATCTCATCGATCTTTCGCGCGTCAGGGACGACGCGGGGATCGCAGGTGTAGACGCCATCGACGTCGGTGAAAATCTGGCAGAGGTCCGCATCAATCGCCGCCGCCATTGCAATCGCGGTGAGGTCAGATCCTCCGCGCCCTAATGTCGTAATTTTGCCATCGGGCGTTTTGCCCTGAAATCCAGCGAGAATGACAATGTTCCCGTCGTCGAGAAGCTCGTGAACTCCGGCCGGTGAGATATTCGAAATGCGGGCCTTCGTGTGAACGCCGTCGGTTTCGATCCCAGCCTGCGCGCCTGTCAGCGAAACAGCTTTGGCTCCCATCGCGTTGAGCGCCATCGCCGTCAACGCAATCGTGGTCTGCTCGCCGGTCGCAAGAAGCACGTCCATCTCGCGCTCGGTCGGATCAAAATCACCGGTGACCTGATCCGCCAGTTCGATCAACTTATTCGTGACGCCTGACATCGCGGAAACGACCGCGACGACGCGATGACCGGCTTCTTTGGTTTCAAGAATCCGCTGAGCAACATTAATGATGCGCTCGGGTGTTCCGACGGAAGTGCCGCCGTATTTCTGGACGATAAGACTCAAAGGATGAGATGACGTAATTTCGGACGGAGACTTAGGCGCACGCAACACAGTTTGTCCAACGGCATTGCCGCCAGTCTCAGGAACCGGTGGTATGACGCACCCAGTTCAAATATCCGCTCGATCCAGCCTCTATCGGGAGGACCAAAAACTCCGGCTCCTCATAGGGATGATGCTTTTGCACGTATCCCTCAAGCATTTCGACCTTTGAGACCGTCGTCTTCATCAGCATAATGCATTCGCCCTCGATCTCCACGTCGCCTTTCCAGCGGTAGATGGATTCGACACCCGGCAGCAGATTCACACAGGCGACAAGTTGCGCATCGACGAGCCGTGTGCCAAATTGACGCGCTTTCTCCGCGTCTGAAAAAGTCGTGATCACCATGACAACGGAATTGGGGGAGTCGTTTTGTCTCTCAATCATCTCGCCAACAGCATACATGAAACCGGGCATTATCGACAGGCTGATTGATCGCCTCGACAAACTTGAGCCTGAGGAGATTCAAAGTCTTGTTCTCAAAGCCGTTCAGGAAAAAGGATTCCTCGAGCGGGTTTTCGATGTCCTCAGGGAAGGCATTATCGTCACTGGAGCTCGCGGTTCGATCACTTACATCAACCACACTGCCTGCAAGTTCTTCGGACTCGATCAGAAGTCGGCCTCAGGAAATCCAGTCTCCGAATTGTTCCCCGGAATCCCGTGGGAGGAAGTGGTTGAATCCGGTGGGGTCATCAATCGTGATCTCCTCGTCCGCTATCCTGAGATGCGACTGCTGAATTTCTACATTTCCCCTCTCGCGAATCAGGATGCCGAGATTCACGGCGAAGAGGAGCTCGTTGGCTACGTCATCATCCTGCGGGACAACACGAGAAATCGGGAACGCCACATCCGCGAAATCGAATCCGAAAAAATCCAGGCGGTGCAGAGTCTCGCCGCGGGAGTCGCGCACGAGATCGGAAACCCGCTCAATTCGCTCAACATTCACCTCCAGGTCATCGAGCGGAAGATCAAAAAGCGGGCCGACCCTGAACTCGCCGCCGAGTTGCTGGAGTCTCTCGAAATCACGCGGAACGAAATCAAACGGCTCGATTTTATCGTCGAAGATTTCCTCAATGCGGTGCGACCGACCAAACCGGTTCCTGAAGCGACCGATCTCAATGAGCTTCTCAACGAAGCGCTTAATTTTATCGGCCCGGAGGTAGCGGACCGTCGCATCAACATCGTTCTCGAACTGAAAGAGGATCTCCCCCTCATCCAGGTGGATCGCGATCAAATGAAACAAGTCTTCTACAACCTGATCCGAAACAGCAGCCAGGCGATCGGTTCCGATGGAGAGATCGTCGTCAAGACGGGCTTCAATGACGAGAATGTCTTTTTCACCTTTGCCGACAACGGCCCCGGCATTCCTGCCGACCAGGTCAGTCGGGTTTTTGAACCCTACTACACAACGAAGAAAGCCGGCTCCGGACTCGGTCTCATGATCGTCCATCGCATCATTCACGAACACGGCGGCGAGTTACAGTTTCAAAGCCAGGTCGGCATGGGCACCGAAGTCACCGTCTTTCTGCCCCGCGCCGAACGACTCATGCGCTTCCTTCCGGAAAAATCCGAGTCCCCTGTCATCGACATCGCCCCGATAGACTAACATAACGCCATGGATTTCTTTGACAGCACCGTCCTCATTGTCGATGACGAAAAAAACACCCGCGACGGACTTCGTCTTTCTCTCGAAGATGAGTTCGATGTCTACGTGGCCGCGAACATGGCCGAAGCGGGAGAGATTCTGAAAAGCGAATCTGTCGATGTCATGCTCACCGACCTCCGGCTCGGTGGCGAGAACGGGATGGATCTCATCGAAAAAACCCTCGCCCGGTCGAAGCCCCCCGTCTGCATTCTCATGACTGCCTACGGCTCGGTCGATGTCGCGGTCGAAGCGATGAAAAAAGGAGCCTACGACTATGTGAGCAAACCGCTCAACATTGACGAACTCGAGATCGTGATCAAACGCGCGATCCGGAGCCGCTCGGTCGAAGAGGAAGTCGTCGCGCTGAAAGCGCAGGTCACGGAGCGCTATGGCCTCGAAAATATTATTGGTCACTCCACCGCGATGGAGCCGGTCTTTGATATGATCAAACAAGTCGCCCCCTCACGCGCGACGGTTTTGATCGAGGGCGAAAGCGGAACCGGCAAAGAACTCGTGGGACGCGCGATCCACCATCTCAGTGGCCGACCCAAATCTAAACTCGTGACCGTTCACTGCGCGGCTCTCAGTGAGCAGCTTCTTGAAAGCGAACTCTTCGGTCATGAGCGAGGGGCCTTCACCGGGGCGATGGAAAAACGGGCCGGTCGCTTTGAAGAAGCCGACGGCGGCACTCTCTTTCTCGATGAAATTGGCGAGATCGATCTCAATACCCAGGTCAAGCTGCTGCGTGCCATCGGTGAGCGAACGATCGAACGCCTCGGCTCTAACAAACCTTTAAAAATTGACGTCCGCGTCGTCGCCGCGACAAACAAGAATCTTAGCGAAATGGTGAGAGAGGGCACCTTTCGCGATGATCTTTTCTTCCGACTTAATGTCGTCTCGATCTCGATGCCGCCGCTCCGGGCGCGCAAAGAAGATATCGTTTTGTTAGTCGATGCTTTCCTCAAAGAGTTCGGCGACGAGAATGGAAAGCCGGGAATGGAACTCACGAACGAAGCGCTCCAACTCCTCCTCGACTACGAATGGCCCGGGAACGTCCGCGAACTCCGCACCGCAATCGAACACGGCGTCGTCATGGCGAATGGAACCAAGATTGGATTGCGTCATCTTCCCCGCTTCCTCCGCGATGGCTCGCACGATGGCTTTCGTCACGACTCCCCGGCCCATCCGGTTGTGAATAGCATGGGCCCCAGCGGCGACGACGATCTCAACCTCGCGAGCGTCGAGGAAAAATACATCCGCCTCGCCCTCGAAAGAACCGGCGACAACCGCACCGAAGCCGCCCGCCTTCTCGGCATCTCACGCCGCACGATGCAACGGAAGTTGAAAGAAATGGGCTTGATCGAGGGCTGAGTTTTTTCCTTTTCTCTGCCGCAGAAAAAAGACACTTCGAGCAGGGCTTGCCGGGCGATAGGAAATCGCCCCTCCTTGCACTCCAAGCTCGCGCGCGTCAGTCATAGCAAAAACGTAGCGGACGGCGTCAGCCTTCCGACCGCATTGCCTCGGCCCTTCGTTACGATCTCACGAGAACGATTTACAGCAAACTTGTAGTGGTGATTTGCAATCTCCATCCGCCATGCCACGGGCTTGATCAGGTGGCGATTTCAAATCACCACTACCCAACGGGCTCAGCGAAGGCAGGACGAGCCCCAAAACCTAGAGCTTCGAGCGGGCGTGAATCGTCCCCGGATGGCTGCTTTTCGATCCTTCCATAAAGCGGACAAAATCGCGCTTTCTTTCATCGACCGTGAAAGTGTTCATGTCCCCGTTCGACCAAACGAACTGAAAGGCGGTCGGTGAAATAATTTCAAAAGTCGTCTCGGTCAGTTTGTTGCCATCCGCCTCAACGAGAACGGTGTCATCGCTGAACTGCATCGTTACCTCTTTGACGGTCGATCCATTCCAGCGAAATTCCCTTCCCTGCAGCCATTCTTTGAACCGCTCAGTCTCCGAGAGTTCGACACTTTCCTCTTCAATAGAAACAACCATGCCCGATTCGCCTCCCCTCATGACACCCTCGATTGCTTCGATCTCTCCACGAATTACGAGGGCCGCATCCAAGTTGTTGGTTCGCGTGAAACCGGCCTGAAGCGCTTTCAGATGCTGGAGGTATTTCTCGTGAATTGGGGCTGTTGCCTTATCGAGCGCCTTCTCGTAGTTCGCCCTCGCAGTCGTTAACTCACCCAGCTCATCGGCTGAGAGTGGAAGAATCAGAGAGGACGCGATGAGCGCGAAAAGAGAGAAAAGTCGGGGAGTCATGCGTTGTGTTTCTCAAATCGCTCCCCGGATGTCAATGCTGCGAGCGCTCCAACCAGCAGCACAAAGGAGCTCTTGATCTTGCTCCTAATCTTGATCTTCCCCGGCTGGGATGGATCAAGATCAGGAGTAAGATTAAGATCAAGAATTTCACGCCGGACACCAACCGAAATGCGAGGCCGTGCTCACGGTGCCAAAGACGACTGCCGTCGGAATCACGACACCAAATCCTTGATGACATGCCCCTCCACCTCACTCAATCGCACATCGCGCCCGGCATAGCGAAAGGTCAGGTCCTCGTGCTCGACACCCATGAGATGCAGAACGGTCGCCCAGAGATCGTAGACCGTCATTTTCCCATCGACGACATGATACCCGAAATCATCGGTCGCTCCATAAATGCTCCCCGCTTTGCAACCACCTCCGGCCATCCAGATACTGAATCCGAAGGGATTATGATCGCGTCCGTCTGTTCCCTGGGAAAACGGCGTCCGGCCAAACTCACCCGCAAAAATCACGAGCGTTTCGTCCAGCAACCCGCGCTGCTTCAAATCCATCAACAAACCCGCAATCGGCTGATCGACCTGATTCGCCATGTAGCCGTGCCCCTTTTCCAAGCCCCCATGCTGATCCCAGGGATTTGCATTCTGACCGTCGCCAGGCTTTTGCGGAAGACAGGTCAGCTCGATAAATCGCACGCCGCGCTCGACTAAGCGACGCGCCAACAAGGCCTGCTTCGCATAGTCACGAGTCATCGGGTTCTTCGCCTCAAAACCATAGAGCCGCTTCGTCGCTTCCGACTCGCCGCTGATCTCACACAACTCCGGCACCGCAGTCTGCATCCGATAGGCAGTTTCGTAATTCTGAATCGCGGCCTCGACATCAGCGTGCTGCTTCGTCTTCGTCGCAAAGCCCTGATCGACTGAGCGAATAAAATCGAGCCGCGAGCGCTGAATCCCATCGCTCTCCCTCGGCAGCACATTCTTCACCGGCTCGCGGGCATCGGCCTGAATGATCGAGGCCTGATGCTGCGCCGGCAGAAAACCACTGCTCCATTGCCCGACCCCGCCGTGGGGCACGCCGGACTCTCCGCTTCGCAAAACGACATAGCCCGGCAAATTCCGGTTCTCCGTCCCCAGCCCATAGCTGAACCAGGCCCCCGCACTGGGATGCCCGATGAAGGGAAATCCGGTGTGGAAAAAGAAATTCCCCTGCGCGTGTTCATTCACCGTGCTCGTCATCGATCGCACCACCGCAAGATCGTCGGCACAGTGCTGGCGAAGGTACGGAAACAAATCGGAAATCGGAGTCCCACTTTCTCCTCCCGGCTTGAACGCGAACGGACTCGCGAAGACGTTGCCGTTGTTGTTGAACTGAGTTCGCTCCACTTTCACCGGCATCGGTTTCCCCTGAAAATCAACGAGCCGGGGTTTCGGATCAAAGGTATCAACATGGGAGACACCACCCGACATGTAGCAAAGAATGACATGCTTCGCCTTCGGTCGGAAATCGGGACTCGGCTGGTAACCGCCCGCAGCGGAAGCCGCCGCCTTCGCTTCGCGCCCCATCAAGCCTGACAAAGCCACCATTCCGAAACCGGAGGAAATGCGACTGAGGACTTCGCGTCGTGAAAAAGGACTGTGTGGGCTCATGTTACTGGAGATAGATGAATTCCTTGAGGTTAAAAATAGCGTGAGCGAGATCCTGCCAACGGCGGTCGGCCCCGCTCAGGGGTTTGCCGAACTCCGACAAGGCCGCGCGGGTTTCTTCAAGCGAGTTGTCGAGCGACTGCACTTCTTTGCTTTGTGCGTCGGTTAGAGAACTCAGAATCATTTCCCGCGAGACAAACGGCCCCTTCTTCCCGGCGGAGGCGCGCACCTCTTCGGGCGTGAGGGCGCGATCGTAAAGCGTCGCCTCGTAGATCCGTCCTCGCAGGGCACGGTTGCCTTCGGCACGTTTTCCGTGACGAATCCCGAGAACGACCTCAGAGCTTCCGGCCCCGAACTCGTGCAAGTCCGCCACCCGAATCGATTCCCCAAGCGTCTCGCCATCGCGGTAGCCGGTGATTGTTCCGTCCGCCTCATAGGTGAAGGTCAGCCGAACGGGTCGCTTCACCGCTTCCGTTTCATCAGGCCCGTTGAAGTCTGCAGTCCGGCGGTGATTGTTGCTCCCGGCGAGCCAACGCTGCGGTCGCCGCTCCGCAAAAACAATGCTGTCGAAATTCGAGCCTGCCGAATCCTGCACCGTGATGACTCCGCCACCTCTCTCATCAAAAGTTTCCAGCTCAACAACCGCTTCCAAAGTCTTCGCCCCGAGGGCGTGTGGTAATGGCAGGGAACCCGCATAACCATCGCCATCGAGGACGAGTGCTCCGCCTTCGACGCGGGCGGAGCCGTTCAAGGTGAGGCTCGATTCACCGGCGAGATCATTAAGACCCTGCTCGAAACTCCAGTGAGAAACCGGGCGAAGAGCCAAATCGGACGTCTCGCTTCTTTCGCCACCTCCGGAACCCGCCGCAAAAAGCCGATCCCGAACCGGTCCCATCAATTCTTCTTTCGCCGCTTCCAAGCTCAACAACTTCGCTTCGAGGACATCCCGCTTCTCCGCCTCGGCGCGATATTGATCATCAAGGGTCTGGAGGAAACTGCGGGCGCTATCGATTTCAGGAATCGTCGGCTCACGATTGAGCGCGGTGACAAAGAGTCGTTTCATGATCGCCTCCTCATCAGCCTCAGGTCCAAGTGCCGCACGCGCACGATTTGCCATCGCGGCCGCCCGCGCCGCCACAAACGGATCATTCAGCAAAGTGAGCGACTGCGCCGGGACGTTTGTCGCATCGCGCTTTCCGACCGTCGAAGCAGGAACGGGAAAATCGAAAGTCGTCAGGAGCGGGTCAAGGCTGTTCCGGGCGACCCGAAGATACACCGCGCGGCGCTTCGCATTGAGTGCACTTGACGGGCCATAGCGCGTTTCATCCAGTTCCCCGGAGAGGGCGAGAAACGAGTCACGGATCGATTCGGCATCGAGGCGCCGGACCGGAAAATGAGAAAGAAGACGATTGTCAGGATCTTTCACCGCGACCTCCGGCGATGCGTCGGAAGATTGCTGAAAGGTATCGGTCAGGACCAGTTCGCGGACGAGTGCCTTCACTGACCAGTCCAATTCCCCGCGAAAACGCGTCGCGAGATAATCGAGCAACTCAGGATGCGAAGGCTCCTCGCCGAGACGGCCAAAATTGTCCACCGTTGCGACGAGGCCGTCGCCAAAAAGATGGGTCCAAATACGATTCACCGCGACGCGGGCCGTGAACGGATTGTCTTCGCGGAAGAAGTCAGCCGCCAACTCAAGACGCCCCGAGCCTTCTGTCGCGTAGGGCGTTTCATCGATCGCTTCAAGAAAACGACGCTCAACCGGTTCGCGAGGCTCCTTGTGATTACCCAGATGAAAAAGAGGCTGATCGATCCCGGGTCGCTCCGTGATCCCCGGTGCCCTCGTCGGCTGCGGGATTGCAGACTCAAGTGCGCGATATTCCTTGAGTAAAGAAAGCAACTCCGCAGGAAGCGCCGCATCACGATTCGGCAAGACCTCAGCGGTACGCAGATCGTCGAGCAGAAAAGCGGCGGCATCCGTGAGGGATTCGCCGGTCGCCCATTGCGTCAGCGCCTCCTCAATCGCCGCCTCGAAAAAGCGCTCCACTTCCGCCGCATTTTTCGGAACGCGATCACCCGCCGACGCAAAGATCGCCGCGAGCCATTCCTCTTTCGGCGGGGCCGGGCTCGCGCTGCCCTTCTTCACAAGAACCGCCTCGCGAATCCCGAACCAGGATCGGGCCGCTTCTTTCACGAGGACCGGCGCATCGGCCCCGGTCGAGAGTTCGAGGTGGATATCGTCCCCCTTCCAGTAATCGAGGCGATCATACTTCACCCATCTCCAATCGCCTTTCTCCAAATTCGTGGCCGGGTAGACCGTTCCTTTTCGCGGATAATTCTGGACCGCATACCGCGCCGACGATTGCTCCCCGGCAACGTTCAGGTAGAGATCATATTCGCCATCCAAATGATGAGGCGGCGACGCGATAAAACCGCGATGTTTCGTCGAAAGACGATGTGAAAACAATCCCGCCGGGAGGAAGCGGTCAAGAGCTCCTGACAAACCCACCACGAAGTCTCCGGAATCCGCCCCGTCGAGACCTTCGCCTACCACCGTCCACTGATCGACCTCGGCAGGATCGGAAAGGTCCCAGACTCGATTTGTCTCCCCGCTCTCACGAAGTTCACGGAACGCGGCCAACTTCCTTTCAAAATCCTCGCGGCTGTTCGTCCAGGCCGCCGCAGGGTCATCACTCTGGATCAGCCCCTGCATCCATTTCACCGAGTCAGCCGGAGCCGCGTGACTCAGTCCGCCTTCGCGCAGTGAAGCCTGCCAGAAGGCAGCGGCCTCCTCACGGATCTTCGCTTTCAAACGGATCAATTCATCACGATTCGTTTCGAGAACTCCGGGCGCATCAATCGCTACCGTCGCCGGGAGTCCGCTCGTGAAGATGCCGAACATGGCGTAGTAATCCGCCTGACTGATCGCATCGAATTTGTGGTCGTGACAGCGGGCGCAGGAAACGGTGAGTCCGAGAAAAGCTTTCGTGACCGTGTTAATCTGGTCGTCCGTGAACTTCACGCGCTCATCGAGCGCATCAGTCGGAGCGAAGCCGTGAAAGACCATGCGGTAATGCGCCGGACCGATTGCGCTTTCGTTCAGACCGAGCTCGTCATTGAGACGAGGCTCGGAAAGAAGGTCGCCGGCGAGGTGCTCCTTCACCAACTGGTCGTAAGGTAAGTCCGTATTCAACGCCCGGATCAGATAATCGCGATACTGAAAAGCATGAGGAATCGTCGGATCGCCCTCACTGCCATGCGTCTCCGCGTAGCGCATCCAATCCATCCAGTGACGCGCCCAGCGCTCTCCGAAAGCTGGACTTGCGAGCAACTGATCGACCAGCCTTGTTGTAGCCTTGTCAGGATCGATGGCCCATGCTTTCAGAAAGATCTCCGAGTCCTCAAGCGAAGGCGGCAAACCGACGAGAGCGAAAGAAAGACGGCGGTGCAAATGCCGCGGATCAGCAGAAGCGGCTGGCGAGAGTCCTTCCGCATTGAGCCGGGCACGGATGAAGCGATCCACCGGCGTCGTAGCGTCGGCCACCTCCGGCACTTCCGGATCACGAATCGGCTGAAAGCTCCACCACCCTTTGCGGCGCTCCCGGATCGCCTTCCAATTTGTGTCTTGTGAGAGTTGTTCCGGCGAAGGAGAAGTGTCCCTCGGATCGGGAGCACCCATCGCAATCCAGGTGCGAAAATCTTCGAGCACCTGCGGATCGAGCTGCGTGCCGGACTTCGGCATTTTCAGATCCTCGATCTCGTGAGCGATGGACTGGAGGAGCAAACTTTCCTCCGGCTTCCCCGGAACGATAACGGGACCGGAATCACCGCCGATCTCCCATCCCGAACGGGTATCCAAAAGGAGACCACCCTTGGATTTCGTCGCCTCCGAGTGACACTCGTAGCACTCCTGCGCAAGGATCGGACGAATCCGGTTTTCAAAAAATTCCCGCTCCGCATCCGTCATCGCGAAGGAGCTGTTGACTGAAGCGAGGCCCAGAGCACACCCAATCAGGAAGTAACGGAAAGACCGTTTCATGCCCGTAACTTTGCCTCAATGTTAGACTTTGCCTCGTGACAGAGAGCGGCGAAATGGGAAAACTTCGCGACCGGCATCCGCGTCGCCGGGGCCATTACCGTGATCGCTCCGATCGGTTGATGATAGGGGTCCAAAATCGGAACACCGACGCAGTTGATTCCCTCGACTCCCTCGGCGCGATCTTCGGCATAGCCGAGCCTGACAATGCGCCGACACTCTTTTTCCAGTGCTTCCGGCGTGTGAATTGTTTTCGTCGTGAAAGCTTTGAGACGCGCGCCTCTTTCGGCAAACCACTCTGCGCGTCGCGCCTCGCCCCAACTTGCGAGGATCGCCTTCCCCGGCGCACAGGAATACATCGGAACCCGCATCCCGACTTCACCACAAACCTGGAGAGGATGCGTCCCGCGAAACTGCTCGAGGACGAGGACCTTCCCTCCATTTTCAATCGCGAGCTGCACCGTCTCACCGGTCTGATCCCGAAGGCGGCGTAGCGATTCGTTGGCACAAAAAGCGAGACTCTTCTCTCCCGAGCGCGGACCGGAAAGTTCGAGAAGCCGGTTCGTGAGGACGTAGGCCTTCCGGTCTTCGCGCTGCATCGCATAGCCCATCGCGACGAGCGTCTTCAGCAAGCGGAAAACCAAATTCTGAGTAAAACCGGACTCCCTCGCCACCTCAGCGGCGGTGAGACCTTCCCCATGACGAGAGAGGAGATCGAGAAGGATCAATGTTTTCGCCCCGGTCGGCGAGGGCATCGCATCGGCATCAAATATGTCAGCGGAAATCGGGGAAAGGCCTTTCATCGTATAAACGATTATCACCGCATATAAGACTTTTTACTATGGCGTGATTAAGAGACATCAAAGTGTCGTCAATCGGAGACTCAAACTTCGATGACCAGACAGGGTTAGGTCGAGCATTCAACCCTGTTAGATTGGGTGCGATGTGGGTGAGCTCAGATCGGCAGGACAGCACTCCGAACTTCCATTTCCTGCCGCGAAAACGGAACTCCTTTTCTTTTTCTCCGACGCCCGAAAACGACGCTCCTGACCGGACGTTAGGAAGTCACCCCTCCTTGATTGCTCGATTTCACGCGAATCATCCACCGGAAAACAGGTAGTGGTGATTTGTAATCGCCATCCGCAATGCCCCGGCCTGATCAGGTGGCGATTGCAAATCACCACTACCGCCCACTCCGGGAAGTCGTCTGCGAGAAGACCGCTCCGAACTTCCATTCCCCACTGCCAAAACGGAGCTCCTTTTCCTTTTCTCCGCCGTTGGAGAAAGACTGTATTCGCACCCGACTCCTACACCAAATCCACGATCGAACCAAAGTCGGCATCAAACAGCCGGCGGTAGGTCCGACTCGCAATGCCGTCAGTCATCTTCGCGAGAACATCGCAGACGACACGGGCGCGGCCTTCTTTCGATTCCTGTGAAAAAATGAGCGTCTCCTCTTCGTCGGAAAGAAGCCGGAAATGCTCAGCTCCGCGCTCTGAAGGCTGGATGTAGAGTTCGTCAAAAACCTCAAACAGTCGCGTGAGGATAAAGTCCGATTTCCGGTCGAGCTGCTGGAGTTGCTGACTCCTAAAGACAAGGTCCAGCGAAAGCCCTTTGTAGACATTACAGGCCTTCAGGACGTCAGGGGCGATGACGAGGCGATAGCGATGCCGCGCGGTCGCGTCACTCAGGAATCCGCTCGCTTCCTCCAATTCGGCGGCGTTGATGAAATGTCCGATCTTTTTGCCAATCGCAGACTCGACGCGGTTTCGGCGGATCGCCTCGAGCAGTTCATCGAGCACTTTTCCCTCGTCGGAGGAAAGGGACTTCGATTCGCCCCACTGCTGCGCCCGGTCAGCGGTGATGAATCCGGCGTGAATGCCGTCCGCAATGTCATTGAGCGAATACGCGGTGTCGTCGGCCCAATCCATCATCTGACACTCGATCGAGCGGAATCCGTTCCGTGTTTTCCCGGGGGTCAGCGCTTCAGGGAAGGCGACGCCACCGGTCATGAAATCGAGAACCGGTGACTGTTCGGCGTAAAGATAGTGATGCTTCTGATCCGGAACCTCGCCGAAGAGAGTTTTGTACTTCAGAACGCCATCGATAAAGCCACGGCTCGGGTTCATGCCGCGGTCGGGACCGAAGAGGATTGAGGTCAGAATCCTCAGGGTCTGCGCATTGCCCTCGAAGCCCCCGTAGGATTGCATGAGCCGATGCAAGGTTCGCTCGCCGGTGTGACCGAAAGGCGGGTGCCCGATGTCGTGAGCGAGGCAGGAGGCCTCGACGAGATCAGCATCGACGAAAAAGTCATCCTTCAGCAGAGGCGAGACCTTGTTGAGCCGGTTGCAAATGCTGCGCCCGATCTGAGCAACCTCGATCGAGTGAGTCAGGCGAGTGCGGTAAAAGTCGTACTCGCCACTGAAAAAGACCTGTGTTTTATTCTGTAAGCGCCGAAACGCAGCCGTGTGAATGATGCGGTCACGATCAATCTGAAACGCGCTGCGATACTCGTTCGGGAACGGCCGGGCGTCTTCCGAAAGTCGCTCGACGTCAAAATTCTGATAAAACTGATTCTCCATGCAAAGACCCCCGACGGTAGCTGAAGCCCCGAAACAGGCAAAGATTTGATGTAAAAAATTGCAAGCCTAATTAGTTTTAATTTTCTGAAAATTATAGTATCTTAATCCTGGTTACCCATTTTTCGCTGAATGCCGGATCGCTACGAAATTAAAGGACGCATTGGTCGGGGCGGGGTTGGAGCTGTTTATAAGGCTTTCGATCGACGCCTCGAGCGCGAAGTCGCGATCAAACGGCTTTTACCCCTTGAAGAGACTTTACTGAACGAAGCGATCGATGATTCGCTGGAGAAAGAGGCTCGGGCGCTCGCGAAATTTCAGCACCCTAACGTCGTTTCAATCTACGAATTTGCCGAAGACGAAGAAGGCCCCTTCGTCGTCTTTGAGCTCGTCAAAGGCGACACGCTCAAAGAGATCGTGAAACGCGTCGCCTTCTCGGTCGAAGATTTTGTCGAGCTCGCCGAGCAATGCCTCGAGCCGCTCATGAGCGCCAAGGAGATGGACCTCCTCCACCGCGACATCAAGCCGGGGAACATCATGATGACCTGGCTCCCATCGGATCGATTCCAGGTAAAACTCCTCGATTTTGGCCTTGCCAAATTCAGTCAAAAACCCTCAACGCAGACACTGGACCAGAGCGGCTCTTTTCTCGGCTCGATTGACTACATCGCGCCCGAGCAGATTGAAGTGCAGCCTCTCGACCAGCGCACTGACCTCTACTCGCTCGGCTGCGTTTTCTACTTTGCCCTGACGCAGCGGGCCCCGTTCACCGGGAAATCGATCGCGGAGACAATGACGAACCATCTCTCGCACAAGTTCATACCTTTGACGGAACTGCGCCCCGATCTTCCAAAATCGATTTCCGAGTGGGTCACCTCATTCATCTCGCGACAGCCGGCTGACCGACCTGCGGATGCGATGGAAGCATATCGGCTCTTCAAGATCGCCAAAGCGGCCGGAAATGAGGAAAAGGCGGAGGAGAAAATTCCCGTCGCGGTCCCTGTCGCCCACGTCACGCCGACGCTGAACACGCCAAAATGGGAAACGACCCGCCATCAAGTCGCACAACCGCTGAACACCGGCCCAATTAAACACACGCGACCGCACCGGAAGCCTCTCCCCTCGAAGTCCACTGGAAGCCAAAACACAACCCGCCACTACAAGGCGGCGGACGAAGACGCGAAGAAGCAGAAAATAATCGTCATCGGCGTGGCCGCCGCGCTCGTGATTGGTCTCATCCTTCTCATTGCGCTGAAACCGGAAAAGCAGAAACAGGAAGCAATCACGAAAATTTCCGAAGCGGGCGGCAGTCAGGAAGCGGTTCCGGCGAAGGTCGAGCCGAAACTTCCACCGGTGATTCTCAAAACCGAACCGGTCCCGGCAATTGTTCTCCGCTCTTCCAACTCTCCGTGGTCGAACGAGAACGCACCGGCGGACTCTTCGCCCACTCTTTCCAATCCGGCGGGACTGATTGCTTCGTACTCTCCGAAAGGAGGAGTTCTCAACGAGCAGGGGAAACCGATCTCCGCAGCGGGCACTTTAATCCGGGCCGTTCAAAATCGCGAGGCTTCGGCCGGAATCGATCACCTTCTCGTCTCCGTCCCCCGGGGCGCCAGCGAGCCGGTTTTTCAAATTGATGCTAAAGGTAATCCTCGCATCGCCTGCCCTCCCGGCGTGAAACTCACGGCGATCGAAAAAGAAGTGAAAAGCGATCTCATCATCGGAGATCAGTTCACCTTTGCGATTCGCTTTCGCGCTGAGAAGGGCATGGGTGGCGAAGTCGCACGGGTCTATTTTGTGGGCCCGAAAGGAAACACTGATCGAAGCTTCATCCGGTTGAGCCGCTTTGGAAACTTCATTCATGTGGGCAGCCAGCGAGGCAGCGAAAAGCCCAGCACCAAATTGCAATTACCAGCCGGCCCGGAAACCGCTGCCTTGATGCTTTGGGATGGAAAAGAGGGAAACTTGAGAATGGTTTTTAAAACAATCAATGGGAAACCGGTCACGAGCCCACCTGTTAAGATGTCCATCGTCGGCAATCAAACCTTGTCATCTTACGAAGTCGGGAACGTCAGTTTCTCGCAGAATCCAGCGGCGCGGAAGCAAATTCACCTTGGCGAAGTGCTGATCTACCGCGGCATCCTCCCGAACGAAGACCGCCCCAAGGTCCTAAACTATCTTCTCAAGGGTTTCTGATCCCCTTTTCGATTGCGGAAGCGGCTGCGTGCGTGTTTCAGTGAGTTAACTCTCTCAGCATGCCGTTCCAACCCCTACCCGACACTGGCCCGGAAAAGCCGAAGTCTTCTGATTTTGGTCTTCTCCTTATCCGTGTTCTCGCGGCGACGACCTTTTTTTACTACCAGTTGCTTGATCAGCTCGTGTTCGCCAAAAAATACATCTGGGAAAAAGCGGACTGGGATCTCATGGAGCAATTAAGTGCAAAAGGTCTGCACTACGCCGGTCCCATCGCCGTGATCATCATCGCTGCCCTGGCTCTGAGTTTACTCGGTCTAATTAGCGGCGTTTTTACGCGGATCAACGCCCTTGTCCTTCTCGTCATCACGGGTTTTGTCTTCATCACCCCGCTGGAACTCTCCCCGACTCTGAATCCACAGTCGCTCGCCCTTTATCTCTCCCTCTTCCTCGCCTTCTCCATCGGCGGAGCCGGTCGGGCCTCGCTCGACTACTTTATGGCCGGGAAAAAGGCGAAACGTAAAAACGGATAATCGTCTCAAACTGCGCATAATTCCCCTTGAAAGAAGGGGTTGGAGCCTCCTTGGTCCACCATGCCTTCATTTGATGAATTAGGATTATCCGGAGCCGTCCTCCGCGCCATAAAACGAGCAGGTTACGAAGAGCCTACCCCCGTTCAGGCTCAAGCCATTCCTATCGCCCTCGAAGGTCGCGATATCGTCGGCGCCTCGCAGACCGGAACCGGAAAAACCGCCGCTTTCGCCCTGCCGATCATCTCCTCGATGAAACGGTCCACGAAGCCTCAGTGCCTCGTCCTTGAGCCAACCCGCGAGCTCGCCGCCCAGGTCGAGGATCAGATGAATGTCTTTTCCTACTACAAGCCGCTCAACGTCATGCTCCTCCACGGTGGCGTCGGCTACGGACACCAGATCGAGGCCTTCGAGAGTAAGCCCGATATCATCATCGCCACGCCCGGACGTCTTCTCGATCACATCGAGAAAGGCAATCTCGACCTCAGTAACATCCAGTATCTCGTCCTCGACGAAGTTGATCGCATGCTCGACATGGGATTCCTCCCTGATGTGAAAAAAATCATCGACCGCTGCCCTCCGGGACGTCAGACCCTTTTCTTCTCCGCGACCATGCCCGGCGCGATCGAAACGCTCGCGAGCTGGGCCCTCAAAGAGCCCGCCGAAATCGAAATCGGGGGACGTCGCTCCCCCGCCGAAACGGTGAGTCACGCTTTCTACCCCGTCGGGATGGACCAGCGCGACGAACTCATCCTCGAACTCGTGAAGCGCACCGGTTTCGACAGCATGATGATTTTCACGCGGACGAAAAAGGAAGCCGACACCCTCCTGCCGCTCATCAGGGAAATCGAAGGTACAAAGCCGACCGCGCTCCACTCCGATATTCGTCAGAGTGACCGCACCAAAGCTCTCCAGGGATTCCGCGACGGGACTTTCAACGTCATCGTTGCGACCGACATCGCGGCACGCGGACTCGATGTTTCCGGCGTGACCCACGTCATCAACTACCGCGTCCCCGAAAACCCCGAGGACTACGTTCACCGCATCGGACGAACCGGTCGCGCCCAGATGGAAGGCGACGCCTTCACGATCCTTACGGCGGACGAGTTGGAAAACGCCGCCGCCGTCGAGCACTACGTCGATCAGAAGATCGAGCGCCGGAAGTTGGATAACTTCAACTACCATTACACCGCGCTGCTTGAGGAAAATCCCAAGCCGCTTCGCCGCAGACGCCCACCGGGCAAGCGTCGTTAATCCTTCCGCCACCCACGCGGGGTAAGCTCATGAAATACGCGATCTGCAACGAGACGTTTCACGATTGGCCTTTCGACAAGGCCTTTGCCTACGCCCGCGAAGTCGGATACACCGGCGTCGAAATCGCTCCCTTCACCCTCGCCTCCAGCGCGACCGAAGTCAGCGCTGAGCAACGGGAAACCGTAAAGCAGCAGATCAAAGACGCCGGACTCGAGTGCGTCGGCCTCCACTGGCTCCTCGCCAAGACCGAAGGCTTTTATCTCACCACGCCCGACGAAGCGATTCGTCAGCGAACCGGTGATTATCTGAAAGAACTGGCCAAACTCTGCCGCGACCTCGACGGATCGATCATGGTTCTCGG
>CAZOUP010000012.1:0-57344 GCA_964583035.1 uncultured Akkermansia sp. | reverse complement strand
GCGCTCGTCGCCGCGAGCGGCGACATCGTTGTCGGAGATCCCCCTCCCGGCGCCAGTGGTTGGCGGATCGGAATCGAGACGCTACACCTCGGCGATGCACCGAAGGATCTTCAAGCCGTCGTCCTAGCGAATCAGGCAATCTCGACGTCGGCCGACACGAGGCGCTACCTCGAACTCGACGGGGTGCGCTATTCACACATCGTTTCCACGAAAACCGGGCTTGGTCTCACCGAAAGAATTGGAGCCAGCGTTATCGCGCCTAATGCCACGACCTCTGACAGTTACGCCACGGCGGTCACCCTTCTCGGGGAAAAGGATGGCTTGCAATTCATCAGGAATAAACGAGAAATCGAATGCCAAATCGTCGCCCTCCGGAATGGACAGGAGGTGACAATCCGAACCGATGGATTCTCCCGATTCGAAGAAAAAAAAGCCGAAGAAGAAAGCCCCGTCTCCGCGCCGTGATGGTCGGGAGGCTGCGGTTCAGTACCTTTACGGAAACGACATTCAAGGGGAAGTCGATTTCTCCGACGACAATCTCGAAGCCTTCTGGCAGCTACGACTCGCGAGGCCGGCGGCGCAGGATTTTGCGACCGTGATCATTGGCGGCGTCCGCGATCACCTCAGCGAAATCGATGATTTAGTTCGGGAAAAGCTGGAAAACTTCGCCTTTCAACGGCTCACCCCGGTTGACCGGAACATTCTTCGCGTCGGCGCTTTCGAAGTGCTCTTTGCCACTGATATCCCCTGGCAGGTCGCGATCAACGAAGCGGTCGAAATTGCGAAACGCTTTGGCAGTGAGGAATCCCCCGGCTTCATCAACGGCATCCTCGACAGCCTTCGGAAATCGCAGGAGAAAAACTGATCCATGGCGCTTTTTAAATCCATTATCGACCGGTTTCGTGGCTCCGATGTCGACTGGGACGATCTTGAGGAAACACTCATCGCCGGTGATCTCGGGATCCATCTCACGACCGAATTGGTGGACCGGCTTCGGGACCGGAAAGGCAAGCTCGATGCCAACTCAGTGGCGCAAGCCTGTCGCGATGAAATCATCAACATTCTCGGCACAGATCCCCACGCCCTTCCCGAATCTGAGGGTGGAAAACCGGTCGTGATTCTCGTCGCCGGAGTCAATGGCGTCGGAAAGACAACCTCGGTGGCGAAGCTGGCTTCCTACCTCAAAGCTCAGGGCAAATCCGTCGTTCTCGCTGCCGCCGACACTTTCCGTGCCGCCGCGATTGAGCAACTCAAAATCTGGGCTGAGCGCATCGATGTCCCCATCGTGACGACGCAGTATCAGGGCGATCCGTCCGCCGTTTGCTACGACGCCCACGCCAAAGCGATCGCGATAGGGGCTGACTACCTCATTTGCGACACCGCCGGACGATTGCACACCCGCCATAACCTGATGGAGGAGCTGAAAAAAATCCGCCGGACGATTGCAAAGCAGGACGAATCAGCCCCCCACGAGCGCTGGATCGTCGTCGATGCGACAACAGGCTCCAACGCCCTCAATCAGGCGCGCGAATTTCAAACCTCCCTCGATCTCAACGGCGTCATCGTCACCAAGCTCGACGGCTCCGGCAAAGGCGGCAGCGTTGTCGCGATCCAACATGAGCTCGGCGTCCCGACACGCTTTATCGGAACCGGTGAGAAAGAGGAGGATCTGGAGCGCTTCGATCCCAATACCTTTGTTGAGACGCTGCTGTAGATTTCACCTGGTTTCCCACGAAACCGACTCAAAGGCTGCTCAATTCGATATTGACCCTTTCGCCCTTCACCAGCAAAGTCTGATCATCCTACAAAACCCGGATTAACTATGGCAGATCTAGACGACATCAGAGACGGAGACAATTTTGGTCTCAACACTCCCGCAGACACCAGTTCCTTTTACCTGAAGGGACTCAACAGCACGGATTGGGGCATTAAGAACCGCATGTCCCGCATTTTCAATCGCAAGTCCGGTCGCACCGTGATGCTTGCTTTCGACCACGGCTTCCTCATGGGGCCGACTTCCGGTCTTGAGCGCATCGACTTGAACATCGCCCCCCTCGCCGAGCACGCTGACTGCCTCATGGGCACCCGGGGCATGATCCGGTCCAGCATCCCCGCTGACAACACGAAACCGATTTGTCTCCGGACCGATACGGGAACGACGATCCTCACGGAGATGAACCACAACGTCCTCATCAGCGAAGCCGAGGCAATCTCAATGAACGCCGCCGCCATGGCTGCGATGCTCGCAATCGGTGATGCGGATACCGAAGCATCCACCCTCGCTAATTTCAGCCGCCTCGTCGATATCGGCAACAAATACAGCATCCCCGTCATGGGCGTGACTGCGGTTGGAAAAGACATGGCCCGCGACGCGCGCTACTTCGGACTCGCTTCCCGCGTCTGTGCTGAAAACGGTGCCAGCATCGTGAAGACTTATTACTGCGAAGGATTCGAGAACGTCGTCGCCGCCTGCCCCGTGCCGGTCGTGATTGCAGGTGGCAAAAAGCTCCCTGAACTCGAAGCACTCGAACTCGCCTACAACGCGATCCAGTGCGGTGCTTCCGGTGTCGACATGGGTCGGAACGTTTTCCAGTCAGATGCGCCTCTCGCGATGATCAAAGCGGTCGGCGGCGTTGTCCACGACAACCTGAAGCCTCAGGAAGCATTTGACCTCTTCGAGACGCACAAGGCAGAGAACGCCTGATCGTTTCGGTAAGCGATTAACTTTCAAAGCCTCTTCTGCTTCGCGCAGGAGGGGCTTTTTTATTGGGCAGTGATATTCGTGTCCCGGAGCTGACGACTGCTGAAGTCGCGGACCTGACGGATCATTTCGACCCTTTCTTTTCCCGGAGGCACGAGAGGAAGGCACACTTCGATCGCGTTTCTTTGATCCTTGCTACGATAGGCGCGAATCGTTCCACCGTGACTGAAAGCGGTCAGGTAGCAGGCGAGGAAATTTGAGCCGAGATCTTCCGGCCGCTGCGCCCTCACGTAAAAAGGTTCAAAGAGATGTTTCAAATCCTCCTCGGGGATCAGCACACCACTGTCCAGAATCGTCAGTTTGATCCCGGCAAGATCATCCCGTCGGACGACTCTAATTTCGACCTTGCCGCTCTCGGGCATCGCAATCTTCGCTTCCTGCAGAAGAATTCGGACCATTTGGCTGATGCGTCTTGGGTCCCCTTTCACAATCGGAAGTTCTTCGGAGGCCTTGATTGTAGCCTCATATTGCCCGGAATTGCCAAAGACCATCTCAGTGGCTGATTCGACGACCCCTTTCAGACAAAAGTCTTCCGAGTCCGGGACCAACGCGAGGTCGCTTCCATCGGATAGACTCGAAAGCATTGAAGTGATCCGATTGATCTGCCCACCGACCTCTTCATAGAACTCCGTCCAAAACGATTCATCGCGCGGTCGGCCACCCAGCTCCTCTTCCAACTGAAAGGGCAGCATGTCGTAGAAAGTCCTGAAGACGGTCAGCGCATTCCTGACATGGTGATTCAGGCCCGTGGAAAGAATTCCAATACTGGCCACTTTGTCAGCCATCAAAAGTTGCTCGATCACTTCCGTTTTCTCTTCGAGAATCTTTTCCCGTTCGCGTTCCAGACAGAAATGGCGAAGCGCTTTTACGATGTGATGCTCAAGATCGGTCGGGTCCCACGGCTTCGAAAAGTAGGAATAGAGAAGCCCGTCATTAAAAGCATCGACCGCGAGGGTAAGATCAGAGAACGCGGTGACGAGGACCCGCAGGGGACGCGAGTCGACTTCACGAATCCTCCCCAGTAACTCGATCCCCGACTCGTCGGGCATCTTCTTGTCACTGAGAACGAGCCCAATCCGCTCATGATTCTCGGAGAAAATCCTGAATCCTTCCGCGGGGGACCGGGCCACGAAGATCGGAGCAAGGTCCGCAAAGATCGCCTCGAAATACTTCAACGACTTTTCCTCATCGTCGATGTAGAGAATTCCATAATCAGGAAATTGCATGTTCATAGGTATCGCTTGCTTCGGTTTGGTTCTCTGACCGCCCGTGATGTTTTCTCCGGACCGTTGGAAGTTTCAAAGTAAATTTCGTGAAGACCTCGGGCTCTGATTTCACCGTTATTTCACCCCCGTGAGATTCAATGATTCGGAAGCAGATGCTTAGCCCGAGACCGGTGCCCTCACCTGCTTTTTTGGTGGTGAAAAAGGGATCGAAAAGTTTCTTAATGATCTCCTGTGGAATCCCCGGGCCGCTGTCAATGACGCTCACCTCAAGAAATCCCCCGCTTTCGCGACCGATGATCCTAATCGCGGCCTCCCTCCCGACCGGCGGATTTGAGGCAAGAGCTTGTAAAGCATTGTGGATGAGGTTCACAAATACCTGAGTGATTTGATTCTTCACTGCCTCAATCCTTAAATCCTGATCGAGTTCCACCTCCACAGTCACCCCTGAATCGGAGATCTCCTTCCCTAACATTCTCATCGCAACCTTGACCGAGTCGACCACTGAGAACTCCATCATCGTTTCGCGACTCTTGTGGGAAAATTCCCGAAGATCAGTCACAATGGTCTTCATGCGATCAAAGCTGTCCTGGATGTCACCGATCGCCTCTTTCACATTCCCATTATCCTCATGATCTTTCAGCAGCTTGCGGAGGAGGAAGAGCGCCTGATTCGAATAGTTCAGGGGATTCCCTATTTCGTGAATAACCCCCGCACTGAGCTGTCCCATTGAAGCCATCTTCTCCGACTGAATCAATTCGCCTTCTGTCTGATGAAGCTCTCTCATCGTCTTCGCAAGCTGCGTATTCTTAGCCGCGAGGTCAATCTTCTGCCTTCTGACCTTCTCACGAGACAGGAATTCATCTCGGCAAATACGCTGCTGAATCAGAGCGCCTAGAGTGACGGTGAGTCCGAAGGCGAATGCAAAGAAGCAATTACTGAGCAGAACCACCTTCCCCCGCGTATCGAGGCCATTGAAGAGGGGAGGCGTGATCGCGAGAAAATACAAGAGTAGCACCATCGACGAACTGATCAGTGCCTCGGAGAAACTCCATTGGCAAATGAACCCGATGACATTGAGGCAAAGGATCATGCCGATGTAATAAGTCGTGTGCGGATCCCCGGAGATGTAGATCATGATCGCGACAAAAAATGCCGGAATAAGCGGGAAGATAATCGTGAAAGCCCGAAAGGAACGCCGCCCGAATCTCGTTTTCAGGCAGACGAAAAGTGTTATCAACATGAAGCCCACGCAAATGAACCGGAGGTTGAGAAACCGCCGGAAAAACTCCGGATACTCAAAGTAATCAAGGACACCGAAGAGCGGGAAAACGAGGCACGAGAAGAGGGCGAGAACTTTGAAAGAGCTCAAAACTCTCCGTCGCCCCTCCGCAAGGAATCGCATGCGCGACTGCTCGCTGAAGCTCGGATCATCGACGGGGTCAAAGACTCCCGGCAAAGACATGATGGTGGAAAATAGCATTTTTCTTCCGAAAAATACCATTGATTATACAAAAAATCTAATATTTATGAAAATTATTACAATCCTTGTAAGGCGCTCACCTCGTAGGGTTTAGCGAAGATAATGACAAACGCAACGAAACGGATGATCTCCCGCTTTGATCGTCAGAGTAATTCGTTGAAGGGCGCGTCCAAATCGAGCGTGTCGCCAGTCTCTTTCTGAAGGCCCTTCAGGGTCTCATACATCTGCTGCACCTTTTCGGCATGAGCGCCTGAAATGTCATTCATTTCGAGAGGGTCTTCTTCCAAATCGAAAAGCAGGACTTTCGGTACCCTCGGATAAAGAAGAAGCTTGAAGCCATTCTGAATCACGCCCCTTTGGCTTTTCAAATATCCACCATAAACCGCCTCGTAACCGGTCGATGCTCCGCTGATGACAGGGAGCAGAGATTGAAACTGGACATGCGCCGGCTTTTCAATGCCTCCGAGTTCAAGCGCAGTTGGCATCACATCCTGAAGGTAGATCAAAGAGTCGTTCTTTGAACCGGCGGGGATACCGGGACCGGCAACGATGAAAGGAACTTTCATGCTGTGCTCAAACAGATTCTGCTTTCCAATCAAGCCATGATGCCCCACTGAAAGCCCGTGATCAGCCGAGAAGACAATGTAAGTGTTTTCCGTTTTTCCACTCACATCGAGCTGATCAAGAATGCGCCCGATCTGTTCATCCATGTGCGTGATGATCGCATAGTATTCCTGGCGATGGACCTGGACTGCGTATTTTGTCCGGGGAAACGGAGCAAGTCGCTCATCGCGAAGGCCGGCCGGATTGTCGATCTCATCCTTGTAGGGATACTCGGGAAGAAAGTTAGCAGGCACTTCAATTCGATCGAGAGGATATCGATCAATGAACTCCTTCGGTGCTTGTCGCGGATCATGCGGAGCATTGAAGGCGATATACATGAAGAACGGATTCTCACTCTTTGCCGCCAATCCGAAGAATTTCTCAGCATCGTCGGCGACCACTTCGCTCCAGTGTTTGCCACCTTCCCAGAACCCACCGAACTGCGGATCAAAGGGACTCCACGGGTCGGGAACTCCCTGGGTGGGACGATCGTAGCCGGCTTTGGTCTGGCTGGGCATCCCCCCTCTCACATTGGTTGCGACGTCAAAAATGGACTCCGGTTTTGCTTTCACGTGCCATTTTCCGGTGAAGTAGGTGTCGTAGCCTCCCGACTTCATGAGCTGGGACCACATTAGATTCTCCTTCTGAAAGTCGGGCCAATCCTCGTTCCCCGGCTTATTCGAATTCAAATTTTCGGAAATCTTTTCGGCATGCCACACGAAAGCCCCCGTATTTAACATGTGCCGACTCGCGACACAGACCGCTCCGCTCCAACTTCCCATGTTGTAAGCGTGGGAAAAATTCATGCCCCTCTCAACAAGACGATCAAGGTGAGGCGTCTCGATATCGGTCAGCCCAAGCGAACCGATCGTGTCGAAGCACTGATCATCCGCGAAGATAAAGAGGATATTCGGCTTTTCCGCTGCAGAAACTAACAAACTGGCAAGACACGCAGTAAGAAACAAACTGGAAAGAAACTTCATCCGAGGAGAATGCCTCCTCCACTGAATCTTGTAAAGCATGCCTCTTTGCCCGATGACGGACTTTATCAATTAAAATCTTGCCGAATTCTCGTTCACAGTGATAATTAACGTGACTTAGGAATATCCTTTGACTCCCAACCACCACTACTATGAGCAAACTCGACGATCTCCTCGTAAAATACACTGCGGACCTTGAAGGTGCCGGTGAAAAAGTTGACGCAGCCTTCCTCCGCGCTGTCGCCAAGTCATGCGGTCCTGCAATCTACCGCGCTGACGCCTCCCTCGTTGCCCTCTCCGACAAGAAAGAAGTCGAGCGGGTTCGCACTAATTTCCTCATCGGCAAACTCGGCCTCAAGGACACGCCAAAGCTTGACGAAGGAATCGCCGCTGCAAAAGCAAAGTATTCCAAGCGCAGCAAGTATCGCGTTGTTTTCTACTACCTCCTCGCAAAGCACTTCAAAAAGCGCGCGGCAATCATGAGCTAATTTTCGGAAACCTGTTTTCGTTTCTAATCCAGCCCGTCTTGAGTAATCCTCAAGGCGGGCTTTTTTTCGGGCCGGAAGGTAGCGGGACTCGGGAGAGTTCCGACCCGCAATGCCCAGGTCCGGCGCGGTCTGAACTTTTCCAAGTTCAGCTACGCATTCTCATCAACGAACACGGTCACGGGAATCGACTTCGAGGTCGGCGTATTAGAAATGTCCGCTGTCGAATCAATCGGCACGAGAGGATTGAGTTCCGGAAAGTAACCGGCTACCGCATCGCGCGGCAACTCATAGGGAATCGCGAGAAATCCATCGACCCGACGCACGCGGCCACCGCTTGTATTTTGAATCGAAACCGGCTGAAGCGGTTTGATCTCACGATCCTTCATGTCGTCCGGATTCATGAAGAGAATGCGCCTCTCGTTACTGATCCCGCGGTAGCGATCATGCAACCCATAGACGGTTGTATTGAACTGATCATGACTCCGCACCGTCATGAGCATCAACTCCCCTTCCTCCAAATCGGCGGAAGTCAGTCGCTCCGCTGAGAACTCTGCCTTACCGGATTTCGTCTTAAAGATTCGCTCTTTCACGTCGTTCTGCAGATAAAAGCCACCCGGCTCACGCACACGCTCATTAAAATTTTCGAAACCCGGGATCGCTTCTTCAATCAAGTCACGCACGCGGTCGTAGTCCTCTGCGAGCATTTCGAAATCAATCGTCGCTTTTTCGCCCAGTGTCGCCGCTGCAACCTTTGCCGCGATCTTGATTTCACTCAGTAAATTGTCAGAGGCCGGCACAAGCGTACCTTTACTCTGGTGAACGACCCCCATCGAATTCTCGACCGTGGAAAACTGGGACTCCCCTTCGGCGTTCAGATCCAGTTCGCTTCGTCCGAGGCAGGGAAGAATCAGCCCTGTCTTTCCGGTGACGACATGACTTCGATTCAACTTCGTCGAGACCTGCACCGTCAATGAACATTTTCGCAGCGCTTCAGCGGTAAACTCGGTGTCCGGTGTCGCCTGCAGGAAATTCCCGCCCATCGCAAAGAAGACGGAAGCCTTTTCCGCATGCATCGCCAGAATGGAATTCACCACGTCGTAACCGACTTCACGCGGCGACTCGAAATTGAAGACCCGGTCGATCGCATCGTGAAACTCCGCCGGCATTTTTTCGAAGATCCCCATCGTGCGATCGCCTTGAACATTACTGTGACCGCGCACCGGACAAAGACCGGCTCCGGGCTTACCGATCGCGCCAAGCATGAGATGCAAATTCGTGACGTCACGGATTGTTGAAACCGCGTTACGGTGTTGGGTCAGGCCCATCGCCCAGCAGGTGATGAGTTTCCTGTCCTTTCGGATCAAGAGCTTCGCCACAGAGCGAATTTCGTCTTCCGAAAGGCCGGATCGTTTTTCGATCTCGCTCCACTCAACTCGTTCGATCTCCTTCGCAAGCCCATCAAAGCCGACCGTAAATTCTTCGATAAATGAAGGATCGACGACTTCTCCGGGATTCTTTTTCTCCAGATCGAAAAGCGATTTCATCAGCCCCTGAAACAGCGCCTGATCGCCATTCACCTTTACTCTCAAGTACTCGGAGGCCAATGGTGTTGACGCACCCATCATCCCTGCGATTTCCTGAGGGTGTGCAAACCCAATCAGTCCCGCTTCTTTCATCGGATTTACCGCAACAATTTCGCCCCCGTTTCTCACCGTCTCCTGCAGAGCAGAAAGCATTCGCGGGTGGTTTGTTCCCGGGTTTTGTCCGACCACAAGAACGCAATCAGCCTCCTCGATATCCTTCAACGAGACCGTTCCCTTTCCAATTCCAATCGCGGCCCCCATTGCCGCACCGCTCGACTCGTGGCACATGTTGGAGCAATCCGGTAGATTGTTGGTCCCGTACATCCTGACAAAAAGACCGTAGAGAAAGGCACTCTCATTCACGGTCCGGCCTGAGGTGTAGAAAATCGCTTCATCCGGATCCGGCAGAGCATTCAGTTCGCCGGCAATCAACTTACAAGCCTCGTCCCACGATATCGGCTCGTAGTGCGAATCTCCCTCGCGCAGAATCATGGGATCAGTAAGACGCCCCTGTTGCTCCATCCAATAATCGGAATGCTGCGAAATTTCCGCGACGCCGTGCTTCGCGAAGAAGGCCGGATCGACGCGTCGCTTCGTCGTTTCCGACGCCATTGCTTTCGCTCCGTTTTCGCAAAATTCAGTCGGGGCACGGTGATCGTCCGGATCCGGCCACGCGCAGGAAGGGCAATCAAAACCGTTCGTCTGGTTCAGCTTCACCATGCCTTCGGTTCCCCGTTTCAGCCCCGCGAGACTGAAGACATGCTTCAGGGAAGAAGTCACTGCTTCCACTCCGGCAGCGTAGGTTTTCGGCTTCGTCACCTTAATCCCGGTAAGGGCGGCAGGAGGCTGCACTGAAATTGGCTCGGAGCCCGAAGGAGACTTGGTCATGATGAAAGGAAATAGAGGGCGCGTAGATTCGTTGAGTTTTCAGGAAAAATCCCGCTTAATCTGTACACATTCTTACGTCTCGGGAGCCTTTCATGACTCGGTTTCCTCCTCTGCCTGAATGAGGTTACTTGTGATCTAAATCTCGCCACCAATTTTCCTGCCTCACGGAGAAGGGAAGCGTTTACAAAGTGGGGGCAAATCAGCTATCGTAGAGTTATGCCCGTTCGTCATCCCGTTCTCCTTGCCGTGTCGCTTGTTCTCATCGCGTCCGCTCTCCTCGCCGAACCCGTCGGCGAAAAAAGCACCATCATTCCCGAAGGAAGCATCACCGCAGGGAAGACTCTTTTCGTCGGCAAGGGGTGCTATCAATGCCATGTCGCCGGCGGCATCAAGACACCAGCCTCGGATCTCGACGAGAATCTCACGATCGACCTTGGCGGGCAGGACCACGCCGGATGGACACGAGACCAGTTCGCCCGCTCGATCATGAGCCCGAATCACACCGTCTCCGAAGAGTATCGGAAGATCATGATGACCCTCGGAGCGAACTTTGAAGCTGAAAACTCACCCATGCCGGGCTTCAACGACCTCCTGACCCTTTCCGACCTCATCCACCTCACGACTTTCCTGGAAAGCCTTCCGGAATAATTGCCCACCCATCCCATGAATCGACGCCACTTTCTCACCCGCACTTCTCTGGCTGCTTCCGGTCTCGCGCTGCCGTCCATCGCTTCAGCGGCTCCCACCACCACTTCTGCCGAGACCGTGGTGAAGAGCCTCTTCGACTCCCTGTCCGAAGCACAGCGCTCCAAAATCGCCTTTGGCTTCGATAATCCACTGCGCACCAAAATTTCGAACAACTGGCACATCACGGAGCCGAGGATCGGGAGCTTTCTCGACGCCGATCAAAATGCGATGGTCCGCGAGATTTTCCTCAAAAGCCACAGTGAGGAATATGCCGAAACCGTGCTGGCTCAGGTCATCCACGACAGCGGTAAAAAAGGGTTTGAAGATTCATCGATTGCCCTCTTCGGCGAACCGAAGACAGGCAAGTTTCAGTTCGTTCTCACCGGTCGCCATTGCACCCGCCGCATCGATGGGGACTCAGTCGCGGGCAAGGCCTTTGGCGGACCGATATTCTATGGCCATGCCGCTGATGGCTTCTACGAAGGGCCCGACCACCCCGGCAATGCCTACTGGTTTCAGGCGAAGCGGGCCAACGGTGTTTTTGAAATGCTCGACGGCAAGCAGAGGGAGGCAGCGCTCCTCGACTACGAGCCGGCCGATGAAGCCTCGACCGTAAAGCTGAAGCGGGCCGCCGGTGATCTCCCCGGTCTTGCCTTCGCCGACATGACTTCTGACCAGAAAGACGAAGTCCGCGCCGTGCTCGACGATCTCCTCCTCCCCTTCCGCGAAGAGGATCGCAAAGAGTCACTCGCCCTCATTGAGAAGGCCGGAATCGACGACCTTCATCTCTCCTTCTACCGCGAAGAAGACATCGGCAACGACGGTGTCTGGGATTCCTGGCGCCTCGAAGGTCCCCACATGGTCTGGTATTTTAGAGGCGCACCGCATGTTCATACCTGGGTGCATATCTCCGATCCGGATGCTCCGAGGGAAGCGCGGGGTTAAAGGCTTCGGCCTCGATGCGTTCGCGTAAAACCGGGTCCATTTGCCTTCGGCTTTTTCAATAGGTTCCAAATGTGGCTCACAACTTCAGAGTGAATGGTCCGGTAGTGGTGAATTGTATTCGCCATCCCCAATGCCCCTGCCTGATCCAGTGGCGATTTCAAATCACCATTACCGGCAAAAACTGATCGAGCAACCCACATCGCTCGATAGCAATTTGCAATTCCAACGTCTCAGTGGGACTCTGCTTGTAGACTCCCTACCACTCTTTCCATGACCGATTTCGCCTACCACAAACCCTTTCCCCTCGGCCCTGACAAAACCGAATACCGACTCATTTCCAAAGAGGGAATCGAGGTGACCGAATTCGAGGGTAAAGCGATTCTCAAGGTCTCGCCCGAAGCGATCACCCGCCTCTCGAACGAGGCAATCAAGGACATCTCCTTCATGCTCCGCCCGAGCCACCTGAAGCAGGTCGCGGCAATCCTCGATGACGAAGAATCGACAGACAACGACCGCATGGTCGCGCTGACATTACTTCGGAATGCCGAGATCGCGGCCCGTGGCATTTTGCCGATGTGTCAGGACACCGGAACCGCCATCGTCATGGGAAAAAAAGGCCAGCAAGTCTGGACCGGCGGCGGCGATGAGGAAGCAATCGCGAAAGGCATTTGGAAAACCTATCAGGAGGAGAATCTGCGCTACTCGCAGATGACGCCTCTGACCCTCTTCGATGAGAAAAACACGAAGACGAACCTCCCCGCCCAAATCGAAGTCTACGCGACCGATGGAGACGCCTACGAGTTCCTCTTCGTCACCAAAGGCGGGGGCTCCGCCAACAAGACCTTTCTCTACCAGGAAACGAAAGCGCTCCTGAATGAGAAGACCTTTGTCGATTGGGCCGTCGGCAAAATGGCGACCCTCGGGACCTCAGCTTGCCCGCCCTATCACATGGCGTTCGTCGTCGGCGGCACCAGCGCTGAAGCGACGCTTAAAACCGTGAAACTCGCCTCGACCCGCTACTACGACGAGCTTCCGACTGAGGGCAGTGAAAACGCTCAGGCTTTCCGCGATGTCGAGATGGAGAAGACACTCCTCAAGCACGCCCGGGAAATCGGGATCGGTGCTCAGTTCGGGGGGAAATACTTCGCCCTCGACGTTCGTGTCATCCGCCTCCCCCGCCACGGCGCCAGCTGCCCCGTCGGTCTTGGTGTGAGCTGCTCCGCAGACCGTCAGGCGAAAGCCAAAATCACGAAGGACGGCATTTTCCTCGAACAACTTGAGACGAATCCCGGCCAATATATTCCCGGGAAATGGCGGGATCATCAATTTCACGGCGTCCCCGTCGATCTCAATGCCGGGATGGAGGAAACGCTCAAGACGCTTTCAAAATACCCCGTCACGACCGCCTTGGAACTCAGCGGCACGATCATTGTCGCCCGCGACATCGCCCACGCCAAGCTCCGCGAAATGATGGATAACGGAGAGGAACTCCCCGACTACTTCAAGCAATATCCCATCTACTACGCCGGCCCCGCGAAGAAACCGGACGGCATGGCAAGCGGATCCTTCGGCCCTACCACCGCCGGGCGCATGGACCCCTATGTCGAACTTTTTCAGTCCCACGGCGCTTCCATGGTCATGATCGCCAAAGGAAACCGCAGCCAGCAGGTCACCGACTCCTGCAAAAAATACGGCGGATTTTACCTCGGCTCGATCGGAGGTCCGGCGGCAATCCTCGCGCAGAACCACATCAAAAAAGTCGAGGTGCAGGACTTCGAGGAACTCGGCATGGAAGCGGTCTGGAAGATCGAGGTCGAAAAATTCCCCGCCTTCATTCTCGTCGATGACAAAGGCCATGACTTTTTCCGTGATTTGCATTCCTGCCCGGTTAGCTAAAGAACGTTCAACGTCGAACGCTCAACTTTGAACGTTCAAGGTTGGACGTTGAGCGTCGAAAGTTTTCCCATCCTTCTTCCGTTTTGAAACAAACCGCGATCCGACTTGAAGAACCGGGACGCTTCGCAGCGATCGCGGAGTCGCTCTCCGACCCGCTCCCGGGAGAAGCTCGGGTCCGGGTGCGGAGCATCGGAGTCTGCGGCACGGATATTCACGCCTTTCACGGACGCCAACCCTTCTTCGAGTATCCGCGAATTCTTGGTCACGAGCTCGCGGCAGAAATCGTCTCTCTAAATGGCACCTCTGACCTGAAACCGGGCCAACTCGTCGCGGTTGAACCTTATCTTAATGATCCTGATTCTCCGGCCTCAAAGCGCGGTATGACAAACTGCTGCGAGTCACTCCGGGTTCTCGGAGTCCACTGCGACGGCGGGATGCGTCCGGAGTTGAACGTGCCGATTACGAAGCTCCATCCCTCGACACTCAAGTCAACGGACCAGCTTGCTTTGGTGGAAATGTTAGGGATCGGACACCATGCTGTGAATCGTTCCCGTTGCGAAACGAAAGACACCGCCTTGATCCTCGGGGCCGGACCGATCGGGCTGAGTGTGCTGTCCTTTCTTCGTCTCAAGACCCGAAACCTCATCGTCGCCGATCTTGATGAAAGCCGCCTCGCTTTCTGCCGCGAAGCGTTTGCCGTCGAGCGGACGATTCGAATTTCACCGGGAAAAGCGATCACCGCTGATCTTCTCGACGCGACCGGCGGAACGCTCCCCGACCTCATCTTTGATGCGACCGGAAATGCCGCCTCGATGCACACCACCTTTGAGCTGATTGCGAATGGCGGACGCATCGTCTTCGTGGGGCTCTTTCAGGGAGATGTCACTTTCCGCGACCCCAATTTCCACCGCCGTGAAATCACGCTCCTTTCAAGCCGCAACGCGACCTCTACGGAATTCGGCGAGGTGGTCCGGTCTCTTGAAACCGGTGCCATTGAGACCGATCCGTGGATCACGCATCGCATCGGCTTGAGCGAAGTTCCTGATCAGTTCGCGAAAATGATCGCCGACAAAACCCTGCGAAAAGCCGTCATCAGTCAGGACGATTAACAAACGCACCACCCTGGAGGGACAAGCTCCTGCTCGACCGCGCTGGCTCCGCCGCAAAACCGGCGTTTTTCGCTGTTGCCTACCGGCCAACAATTCACTAAAACCCACCCTCTATGAATCGCCTCGCTGTTCTCACTCTTGTCACCGTTCTGTCTTTCGCCGCTACTTTCGCGGAAGCCGGACTGAAACTCCCCTCCATTTTCGGTCATCACATGGTCCTGCAACGGGACTTGGAAAACCCGATGTGGGGCTGGGCTGAGCCTAATGCCAACGTCACGGTCACCTTTGCCGGTCAGAATGTTCAGGCCAAGGCGGATGCCGAGGGCTATTGGAAACTCAAGCTCCCCGCTCTTCCCGGATCCAGCCACGCACTGCAGATGAAAATCACAACCGGAGCTGAGACGATCATTCTTTCCAACATCGTCATGGGCGAAGTCTGGGTCTGTTCGGGTCAGTCGAACATGCAGTGGGCGGTCTCTCAGTCCTTCGACCCCGATCTTGAGATCCCCACCGCCAACTACCCGAACATCCGGATCATTTCCGTTCCCCAGGTTGGCACGCAGGAACTGCAAAATGACTTCGTCGGGCAGTGGGACATCTGCACGCCGGATACCGTGGGCGATTTCTCTGCCGTGGGTTACTTTTTCGGACGCCAGCTCCATCAGACACTTGGTGTCCCTATCGGTCTGATCGACAACGCCTGGGGCGGCTCCTCCGCCGAAGCCTGGGTCGATCGCACCGTCCTTGAAGCCGACCCGAAATATGCCGACTACGTCGCGCAGTGGAAACAAACCGAGGGCACTTTCGACTGGGACAAAGTACTCGCCGACTGGAAAGTAAAAGCCGATGCCGCGAAGGAAGCCGGAAAACAGGCACCCCGCTATCCGCAGAATCCGCTGATTGGACAGCACCGACCCGGCAACCTCTGGAACGGCGTCCTTAATCCCATCATCGGCTACGGCATCCGCGGGGCAATCTGGTATCAGGGCGAAAGCAACGCCGGCCGCGCCTACCAGTATGACGACCTTTTTACCCTCATGATCACTGAGTGGCGCAAAGCCTGGGCGCAGGGCGACTTCCCATTTTACTGGGTGCAGCTCGCGGATTTTCGCAACGAAAGCGCCGACCCGGGCGAGAGCGACTGGGCCGAACTTCGCGAAGCACAGACCAACACCCTTGCGCTTCCAAACACGGGACAGGCAGTCATCTACGACATCGGCGAAGGGCGGGACATCCATCCGCGCGACAAGCAAAATGTCGGCAAGCGACTTGCCCGCATCGCCCTGGCGAAGGACTACGGCAAGGCAATTCCGCACCTCAGTCCGAGCTTCAGCGCCATGGAAGTGCAGGGCAATAAGGCAGTCCTCACCTTCGATAACGTCGGGAGCACCCTCTACACCTTTGACACCCAGGTAGCGGTTGGCTTCGCCGTCGCCGGCGAAGACAAAGTCTGGCACTGGGGAACAGGCACCGTTCAGGGAAAAGACAAAGTCGTCGTCACGAGCGAAGCGGTCGAAGTCCCCGTCGCAGTCCGCTACGCCTGGTCCGACAATCCCATCGCCAACCTCATGAGCCGTGAAAGACTCCCCGTGATTCCCTTCCGGACTGACGACTGGCCGCAGGTAACTGATCCAGCGAATGCTCCCGCAGCGGCGGCTCAGTAATCAGTAATCAGTAAAAAGTATTCAGTATTCAGACCAGCCAACTGAAAACTGAAAACTGAAAACTGAAAACTGAAAACTCCCCCATGAATCCCTACGCCCGCGACGCCTCGACGATCGAGGAGCCGCCAACCCGCTTCCGTGGGATGGTGAAATACCTCGGGCCGGGATTCATTCTTTCGGCTTCAATCGTCGGCTCGGGCGAACTGATTGCGACGACTGCCCTCGGAGCGGAGGCGGGGTTTGTCGCGATGTGGGTCATTCTCGTGAGCTGCCTCATCAAAGTGTTCGTGCAGCTTGAGTTCGGAAAACACGCGATTCAATCCGGCGAAACGACCTTTGAGGCGATCAACCAACTCCCCGGCCCGAAGTTCGGCAAAGGGAGCTGGGCGACCTGGCTCTGGCTCCTCATGATGCTGATCAAGCCGCTTCAGGTCGGCGGGATCATCGGAGGCGTCGGCCTCGTTCTCAACATCCTGATCCCATCCGTCTCCGTCTGGATCTGGGTCGTCATCGTCGCTCCCGTCGTTTCCCTGATGATCTTTCGCGGGAAATATCAATTCGTCGAGAAAGTATCGCTCGTCATGATCGGACTGTTCGCGCTCTTCACGGTGGCCTGCGTCATTGGCGTGCAATACACGGAATTCGCTTTCAACTCAGCCGACATCAAGGAAGGCCTTTCTTTCTGGAACGGCATTCCGGTGGCCTACCTCGGCGTCGCCATCGCCGCCTTCGGCATCACTGGAGTCGGAGGCGACGAAGTCATGGCCTACAACTATTGGCTCCTCGAGAAAGGCTATGCCTCAAAAACCGGCCCACGCGATGACTCTCCGGAATGGAAACGACGCGCCAAAGGCTGGATCAAAGTCATGTATTGGGACGCATTTCTTTCCATGCTCGTCTACACCTTCATGACTCTCGCGTTCTACATCCTCGGAGCCGCGATCCTGAATGCGCAAGGCCTTGTCCCGAAGGGATTTGAAACCGTGAAAACCCTTTCGCGGATGTACACCGACTCGCTCGGCACCTGGGCCGAGACCGCCTTCCTCATCGGGGCCTTCTTCGTTCTCTTCTCAACGCTCTTCTCTGCTCTCGCCGCCTGGAGTCGACTCTTTTCCGATGCCTTTGGTGCCGTCGGCTGGATTGATTACCAGAATGAAAAATCGCGGGGACGCTCCATCGCCGCTTTCGCCTTTTTCTTCCCCGCACTCTGGGCCGTGCTCTTCTTTTTCTTCGAAGATCCTGTCTTCATGGTCCTCGTCGGCGGAGCGATCACCGCCGTGATCCTCCTCCTCGTCGTCTTTGCCGCGATTCACTTTCGCTATCGCAGACTCCCCACCTCACTCCGCCCCTCGATCGGGTATGACATCGGGTTCTGGGTCAGCGCCGTTTCCATCGCCCTTCTTGCGATTATCGCGGTCTGGAAGGGTATTGAGAAATTCTCCGGCACCGCTGGATAGTTTATTCTTGCGGGAATTCCGGCTCCCAGTCAGTCTGCGGGCACTATGTTAGAAGACTTCAAAAAATTCGCCTTCAAAGGGAATCTCGTGGATATGGCCGTCGGCATCATTATCGGCGGTGCGTTCGGAACGGTTGTGAAAAGCCTCGTCGATGACATTTTCATGCCTCTTCTTGGCCGGGTCGTTGGTGATTTGGATTTCAGCAATCAATATGCGGTTCTGAGCGGGGATGTACCTGCTGGAACTGCGCTCGCCAAAGCACAGGCGATGGATGGAGTAAACCTTCTTACCTATGGCAACTTCATCACCGCCTTCATCAGTTTCATCATTCTCGCCTTTGTTCTTTTTATCGTGATCAAGAAATTCATGGCCGCACTCCAGAAGGAAGAGGAAAAACCCGCCGAAGAGCCTAAGCCAAGCGAAGAAGCGGCCCTTCTTATCGAGATCCGTGACCTGCTTTCCAAGCAATCCTGATCAAATTTGAGAATAGTTTTAAATTTTACTCACAAATTTGCAAATAGCGTTCGACAGCACTCAAAATTCCGCTTAATCTTCAGCAAGCTAATTAGAGGGTAGTTGTTGACCCGATAGTTTCATTGCTTGGTTGTTGTAGTGGGAAGTGTGTTGTTGCACCGATCACAAATTCAAAAAAACCTCTCCGTCCGAAACGGAGAGGTTTTTTTGTGGAGTAATCAAAAGCCCAAGTTAGAGTCCGATTTCCCCTTCAAATCAGAATCGTTGTGCCCGAACCACTCACCATCGCTGATCGTACTTTCCAGTCCCGTCTCATGATCGGAACCGGGAAGTTTTCCTCAAACGAAGCCATGCGGGATGCCCTTGTGGCCTCCGGCACCGAGATCGTTACCGTCGCCCTTCGGCGCGCGGACCTCTCTGGCAGCAAGGATCCCTACGCGGACATCCTCGATTTTATCGATCCTGAGAAGTATCTCCTTTTGCCGAACACCTCCGGCGCGATGAACGCCGACGAAGCGGTTCGCCTCGCGCGACTCGCCGCCTCGGCCGGGCTTCCCAAGTGGATCAAACTGGAGATCCATCCCGACCCGACCTATCTCCTTCCGGACCCCATCGAAACCCTCGCCGCCGCCGAAATTTTGGTGAAAGAAGGATTCACCGTCCTGCCCTACATCAACGCCGACCCCGTGCTCGCGAAGCGACTTCAGGATGTCGGGACCGCCACGGTCATGCCCCTCGGTGCCCCTATCGGTTCGAACCAGGGAATCGAAACACGTCGTCAAATCGAGATTATCATCAACCAGGCCACCGTCCCGGTCGTCATTGATGCAGGACTCGGTCGCCCCAGCCATGCCGCGCAAGCGTTGGAAATGGGCGCCGACGCCGTCCTCGTCAACACTGCGATCGCCATCGCGTCTGACCCCGTCACGATCGCGACTGCCTTCAAAATGGCCGTCGAAGCAGGACGCATGGCCTACGAATCCGGCGGCGTTCACGAAATCTTGACCGGGGCCTCCGCGACCAGTCCTCTCACCGGTTTTCTTTTTGAAGACGAAAAGGAAGCGTAAGCTCTCCGCATGACCGACTCGCCCTCACCCGACCCGACCTCGGTCGATGTCATCCTTCCGCTTGAGAAGTCGGAAGATGAAGCGGCACAGTTGAAGGCCGTTGCGCGGAAGCTTCGGGTTCATCCCGCGAGAATCAAAACGCTCCGACTCGCAAAGCATTCAATCGACGCCCGAAAGCCGGAGATCAAAGTCCAACTTCGATTTGAAGTTGGGGTCGACCAGCCCCTCCCCGACGAAGCCAAAATCTCAGTCACTCTTCCCTCACTGAAGCAGAACTCTCGCGAAGTCATCATCGTCGGCAGCGGACCCGCCGGCATGTTTGCCGCCCTCACCGCGATTGAACGCGGCTGGCGGCCCATCGTCCTCGAACGAGGCAAGAATGCCTCCGCGCGCCGCTTCGACCTCGCTCCCATCCTTCGCCACGGAACCGTCATCGAAGATTCCAACTACTGCTTTGGAGAAGGCGGCGCCGGCACCTTCTCCGACGGCAAGCTCTATACTCGTGCCACGAAGCGAGGCCCGGTAAGAAAGGTTTACGAAGTCTTCGTGGCGCACGGTGCCCCTCCCCAAATCCTCGTCGATTCTCATCCCCACATCGGATCGAATCTCCTCCCCAACGTCGTCAAGGCGATCCGCCAGAGCATCATCGAAGCCGGAGGCGAAGTCCGCTTTGGAGCCAAGGTCACCGATTTTATCCTCGAAGAGAATACGATGAAAGGAGTTGTCATCAATGGCAATGAGGAACTCAGCGCAGACGCCGTGATCCTCGCGACCGGCCATTCTGCGCGCGATGTTTATGCGCTCCTTCGCGAGAAAGAGATTCTCATGGAGCAAAAGGCCTTCGCGGTCGGCGTCAGGATCGAGCACCCCCAGCCTCTCATCGACAGCCTCCAATATCACTTCGACCGCGGCCTTGAGCGGTCCCGCCTCCTTCCTGCCGCGAGTTACAGCCTCGCCACGAAAATTCGCGGGCGCGGCGTTCACTCTTTCTGCATGTGCCCCGGTGGTTTCGTCGTCCCCGCCGCGACGGAAAACGATGAAGTCGTCGTCAACGGAATGAGTCTTTCGAAGCGGGATTCCCCCTTCGCCAACAGTGGCATGGTCGTCACCGTCGAACCCGAAGATGTGAAGGCTTTTGAAAAAGAAAACGGCATTCTTGCCGGGATTGCTTTCCAGAAACACCTCGAGCAAATCGCGAAACAGGCAGGCGGCGGAGGCCAGGTCGCCCCCGCTCAGCGCGTCATCGATTTCCTCGCGAAACGCGATTCCAAACAGCTCCCCGACACCAGCTACAAGCCGGGACTCAATCCCGCCCGCCTCGATCAACTCATGCCCACCTTTATCGTCGAGCGCATGATCGAAGGCCTTCAGCTTTTCGGCAAAAAAATGCGAGGCTACGTCACCGAAGAAGCGAACCTCATCGGCTTCGAAACGAGGACGAGCTCCCCCGTCCGAATCCCCCGGGATCCCGAAACCCTCCAGCATCCCGAGATCGCCGGCCTCTACCCCTGCGGCGAAGGAGCCGGCTTCGCCGGCGGCATCGTCAGCGCCGCCCTCGACGGCATGAAATGCGCCGAAGCACTGGAGTGAGGCCCTACACCTCCGTAAAAATTTGATGAAGCTTCAGATCAAATGCGATAGCCTTATGAAATGAGCGTCGAAGATATCCAAGCGTTAGCGATGCAGCTCCCTGAAGCCCAGCGCGCGCGGCTTGCCGGAGAACTCCTCACTTCTTTGCCTGCGGTTCTCGTTGACGAAGACGACGGCATCGCAGAAGCCCGGCGCCGGTCGAAAGAATTGGATGACGACCCGGATTCGGGATACTCCTGGGAAGAGATTAGGCAAAGTATCGGTCGATGAGCAATGACGATCATCTACCACCGCCAATTTCAGAGGGATCTATCGGCCGCGCTTCGATTCTATGACGAGGAAGGCGGCTCAAAACTTGGCGACCGATTTTTCGACGAAGAAGCGGCAGTAACTGAGAAAGTGGGTTCCAATCCCAAAGGATTTCATTTTATTGCGGAAGGAATGCGTCGCGCTCAGCTACAAAATTTCCCCTACCTCGTAATTTTCGAAGAGAACGCCGCAAAATTGTAGTTCCTCATTCTTCGCCATGATAAACGCCACCCGAGCTTTGGACTGAAGCGCCGATGATCCCGGAGTGGAATGCTATAGAAGTTTCCCATCCAGAAAAACTCTTTTTCCTTTTCTCAATCCTCTTCCATTTCCCCCGCACCGCCACCGATCAATCCCATCACCTTCTCCTCCACGAGCGGGTAAAACGGATTAAATCGCAACCGCAACTGATCCGTCGCCGAGACTGCGAGAACTCCCCTTTCCCCGCGCAATGCGACACTGCCAATGTGGTATCCAGTCGGACTGAGGTCAGGATCGCTGCCATACAGTTCATCCGTCTCCGGAAATGGGATCGCGATGTGTGAGAGGGAATAGAGCCCCTCGGGCCAGACCATGCCGAGATCCCGCACGACGGGCTCGGAACGGTCCGGGCGGTAATGATATTCCTTCACTTCCACGCTATCGGTCTCGTCATTGCTGATCATCGAAATCGCATAAGTCTTAGAGGTCGAGCGAATCAGCTCCCTGATTTTTGGCAATGGGTCGGACTTCACGAGGCTTTCGATTCGCCCGGTCCGGTTGATGTCGAAAAGCACGAGTTCGTGCCCTTCGTCTGGCAACTCCCCGAATAGAATATCGATCAACGCCGGAGTCGAAACGGTCGCATCGACGAGAGACTGAAACGCGAGGACGGGCGGGTAATCTTTCAACTTCCCCGCTCTCTTCAATTGCCCAAGATCCTTCTTAATCTCCACGGTCAGATCGTGCACCTGAACGCCGGCATTCACGGCAAAAGACACATATTTGAAAGGATCGTATTCTGGCGCAATTGCATTCCAGGCGAGCTTCTCCATCCCTAGCGCATAACCAAGCCGACGCTGCCAGATCGCGAGTGAAGCGGCCGGGGTCACGCCGACCGCCGGGGAACAGAGAATAATTCCTTCCACCTTCGGGAGGTCATCATGCTTCAACATTTCGCTGCCGTAGTGAACCGCAAGAGCCCCGCCGTTCGAATAGCCGGCGAGGTAAAGCGGTGCCTCACCGACTTCAGCCTCAAGATGTTTCATCGTGAGATTGACGGCGGATTCCATGTCCTTCCAATCAAAATATTTCAGCCCCGAAGGAGCTGTTCCATGCCCCGGAAGGCGGAGGCCAATCACGTGCATCCCGCGCGCATGGAGGCTCTTCCCGAGATGACGGAGGCTGTAGGGAGAATCTGACATGCCGTGGAGAAGGAGGACTCCGCCCTTCGGCTTTCCGTCTTCCACTTTCCATTCGAAAGTCCGATTCCAATCCGTGTCGTAGCTCGAAGGATTCGCGGGACTTCCGGGAGCGTATCGCGAAATTCCATCCGGCGTCGCTTCCGGCGTCACCGCATAGACCCGGCTTTCGACTTCGGCGAAGAGCTTCTCTTCCAGCGCGAGATACTCCGCAAAGGTCTCGACTTCGTCGCCTGCCTCAAACTCATTTTCGAGATGAACTTCGTGCCAGACGGAGAGGTCTTCCCGGCCATTCAAAACGACGACAGCAACGAAAATCAGGGAGATGAATCCGCCGCCTGCAAGGTAGAGCAACGACGTCACCCATTTCCGCACCGCAGGAATGTTCCAGATGCGGTGCGCGAACTGATCGACGGTCTCAAGAAGCTTTTGCATCCTCTTCCTTTGCATCAGGCGTCTCAGGATACCAGTCGAACTTAATTCTGATTCCTCGATCACGCAGGAAAACGGTTGGAGAATTTTCCGCCTTCGCAGAAAATAGAGGCATCATGCAAAACGCCCTCCTTGCTCTGACCCTGCTCCTCACCGGAGTGGCCTCAGCCGCCGACAAGCCGAACATTCTCTGGATTTTCTCGGAAGATCTCTCACCTTACATGGGTTGCTACGGAGATCCGATCAATGCCGGTCACACCCCGAGCATTGATCAACTCGCAGCGGACGGCGTTCTTTTCACCCGCGCTTTCATGCCCGCACCGGTTTGCTCGGCGGCGCGCTCCGCGATGATCACCGGAGTCATGCAAACGACGACAGGCACGCATCAGCATCGCTCAAGCCGCTTCACCGATGGCGAGGTCGTCCCCGAAGACCTTCGCATCCATTTGCCGGAAGGCATGAAAACGATTCCTGAGCTGATGCGCGACGCGGGCTACTTCACCTTCAACACGGGGAAGGACGACTACAACTTTCACTATGACCGTCGCGATCTTTACACCATCGGCACGAAGGAGAACTACGCAGTCGGCATGAACGGGTGGCAGGGCAACACTGCTCAGCCAAAAAATCGAGGCTCTTACATGGAAAACACCTGGAGCGAGCGCCCTGACAAAGACCAACCCTGGTTCGGTCAGATCATGATCTGGGGTGGAAAAGCAAATTCCAAACACGTCCGCGAGGGTCATCTCCTCGCCGACAATGATTTACCGATTCCCCCTTATTTCCCTGACACACCTGACTACCGCAAAGAGTGGACGCAACACTACAATGCGGCCCGCGGAGCCGATGCCCAGATCGAGGAAATCCTCGCAATGCTTGAAGCCGACGGCGAGATGGAAAACACGATCGTCTTTTTCTTCTCCGATCACGGCAACAATCAGTCGATCCGCCACAAGCAATTCTGCTATGAGGGCGGAGTCCATGTTCCCCTCATGCTCAAAGGCAATCATCCTGCGCTGAAAGCAGGCACAGTTCGCGACGAACTCGTGAACGGTCTCGATATTTCCGCGACGACGCTCGCCTTCGGCGGAGCTGAAATGCCCGACTACCTCGATGGACAGGATCTCTTCGCCAACACCTACAATCCTGCCGAATTCGTCATCTCCGCGCGTGATCGCTGCGATTACACGATCGACAGAATCAGGACCGTGAGAACCGATCAGTATCGCTACCTCCGCAACTTCTTCCCCGACCGCCCGCTCCTTCAGGCTCAATATCGCGATGAGCGACCCGCCGTCACCGAGATGAAACGGATGCGTGACGAGGGCAAGCTCACCCCTTATCAGGAAGAGCACTGGTTCGGAATCCGCCCTGAGGAAGAACTCTACGACATCGCGAAAGATCCTCATCAAATCAACAACCTCGCGACTGATCCCGCCTTTGCCGATCAGCTTGCGCAACACCGCGAAATCCTCAACACCTGGATGAAAAAAACCGACGACCAGGGTCAGTATCCGGAAGATCCAAGTCAGCTCAAAGCGACCTACGACATCTGGAAAGACAAGCCCGTCTTCTCCAACGCGGAGACGAATCCGGAATACGATCAATTTAAAAACTAAGCGCTCCCTCCTTTCTTCCAAAATCCCCGCCATGAAAAATCTCTTCGTCGCTCTTCTTTTTCTTCTTCCCGTTCTTGCACGGGCGGAACTCTCCGTGCCTCATTTCTTCAGCGATCACATGGTTCTGCAGCAGAACAGAGAAGCCGCCGTGTGGGGTCAGGCAAATCCCGATGCGGAAGTCGCTCTCACCCTTGGAGAAAAAACGGTGAAGGCGAAAGCCGACAAAACCGGCGCATGGAAGACAACCCTTCCGACCGGAAAGGCGAACGCGACAGGACGCGATCTCGTGATTTCCTCGGCCGGGGAAACGCTCACGCTCTCTGACGTCCTCGTTGGCGAAGTCTGGTTTGCCTCCGGACAATCCAACATGGTCTTCACGATGGAGCGGGTTCCCGCGTACGAGGGCATTACTGCCAAGTCAAATCACCCCGGGATTCGCATGTTCATTGCACCGCTCGTTACTGCCACCTCGCCACAGGCTGACATCGATGGCGAGTGGAGCCGCTGCAGTCCCGAGACCGTTCCCGGTTACTCAGCGGTCGCGTTTTTCTTTGCCCGTAAACTTCACATCGAACTCGGCATTCCCGTGGGGATCATCAAGTCCGCGTGGGGAGGAAAGCCGGTTGAGACGTTCACGAGTCGCAAGGCGCTCATGACGCTGCCCGGGACAAAAAGCATAGTCGAAAATGTGTTAAAGCTGGATGCGGTTTTTGACCCTGCCTCCACCCTCGCCAACTACGAAAAGCGGCTTTCCGATTGGACGGAAGCCGCAAAGACGATGAAAGCGCTTCCAGCCGGACAACAGAAAAAGCTTCCGAAAAAGCCGATCCTCCCGAAGCGTCCCCTCGACACCGAAGGACAACCCGGCGTCCTCTTTGATTCCATGATCAATCCTTTCACTGGCTACACGATGCAGGGTGCGATCTGGTATCAGGGCGAAAGCAATGCCAAGGCCGGCGCTGTCCCCTACGACGAAACCCTACCCCTCCTCATCCGCGACTGGCGTGAACGCTGGAATGACGATTTTTCCTTCTACTTTGTGCAGTTGGCCAACTTCCGCACCCCGACCACTGAGCCCGGAGACAACGATCCATGGCCACTCTTACAGGACCGCATGCGCCACATTCTCGACACGACGCCGAAGACAGGCATGGCAATCATCAACGATGTCGGAGAGGCCGGTGACATCCACCCCAAAAACAAGCATGATGTCGGCGAGCGACTCGCCCGATGGGCTCTTGCCAAAGATTACGGCAAAGAGATCGTTTCCTCCGGTCCGCTTTTTCAATCCCACCAGTTGGTGGAAGGGTCCGTCCACGTCACCTTCTCCTCAGTCGGTGAAGGTCTGAAGTCCCGCGACGGAGGCGAACTCAAACGCTTTGAAATCGCCGGTGATGACAAGGTCTGGCATTGGGCCAAAGCTGAGATCAAAGGAAAGGATTCTGTCATTCTGAGCCACCCGGATATTGCCTCACCCGTTGCAGCACGCTATGCCTGGGCTGCTAATCCGGAAGGGTCAAATCTCGTCAACAGTGAAGGACTTCCCGCTTCTGTCTTTCGCACCGATAACTGGGACGACGTGGTTGAAGTCGTCGACAACTCCGCTGCGGAAGCGCTAGCGGCACGGAGGGCGCTTGCCGTCGAGATCAAAGAGCTGGCAGCAAAGCAAAATGAACATGATCGGAAAAGCGAGGAGTGGAGTGTCATCAATGAAAAGCGCACCGCTCTTCTCGGGAAGTTTCGTGCCGCCGGGCCCAATCCGTGAATCAGTCCTGAACGTGGAGACGGCGACCCACCGGTAGCCTGTCCCAAATCATTGGCGTGACGCCAGGGTCACAATCCGCCGCACTCGAATGCGCCGGCGGAGGGATTGCCGCATCTCCTCGGGCCATTCTAAGATCGGCCCATGCGTGGACTGTTCATCTTTCTCTTTTTCTCCCTCACCCCCTTCATCGCCAGGGCCGAATTCACTGCCGGGAGCGCCATCACCGACGTGACGCCGAAGCAGTTCCCCGTCCTTGTGAACGGCGGGATGACGAGTCGCTCCATCGAGATCGTAAAGCGCCCGATCCATGCAAGGTCCCTCGCCTTCTCCGACGGAAAAGAGACGCTCGTGATCGTCGTCGTCGATAGTTGCATGATGCCGCGCGACCTCCTCGACAAAGCGAAAGCAATGGCGGCGGAGAAGGGCGGCATTCGCAGGGATCACATTCTCATCTCCGCGACCCACACGCACACCGCCCCCTCCTGCATGGGCGCGCTCGGGACCGACGCTGATCCGGTTTACTCCCTCTTCCTCACGAAGAAACTCGTTGAGGCGATCCTCGCTCCTTTGGAAAAGATGCAGCCTGCCCGCATTGGCTGGGGCGAGATTGATGCAGGAGATTTCACCGCTCTGCGCCGCTGGGTTATTCATCCGGATCACATGCAGGAAGATCCTTTCGGAAACTTCACCGTCCGCGCCAACATGCATGCGGCGACAAGCTACGATCATGTCACCGGCAAGAGCGGGCCGGAGGATCCCATGCTCACGATGATCTCGGTTCAGAGCACCGAAGGAGAACCGATCGGACTCCTCGCTAATTTTTCAATGCACTACTTCGGCGACCGCGACATCAGCCCCGACTACTTCGGTCTTTTCTCCGACGGATTAAAAGAGCAGATCGCTCCTGACACAGACACCTTCGTCGCGATGATGTCCCACGGATGCAGCGGCGATATTTGGCGTCACGATTACGAAAAATCTTCGGATCGCGCCGGGAACAAAACCACGATCGAAGATTACACCACCGGCATGATCGATCTCGCGATGAAAGCCTATGCCGAGATCGACTACGAAAGCCCTGAGACCATCGCGATGGCGGAAACCCGCATGACCCTCCCCTACCGCGTCCCCGATCAACAGCGTCTCGAATGGGCTCAGAAGATTGTCGATGAAATGGGTGACCGTCCGCCCAAGACGAAACCCGAGGTCTACGCTCGCGAACAACTCATTCTCCACGAACTCCAGAAAACCGAAATCGTCGTCCAGGGACTCCGCCTTGGCGACGACATCTCCATCGCGACGACTCCGAACGAGACCTACGCGATCTCCGGTTTGAAAATCAAGAACGCGAGCCCAAGTCCGCACACCATGGTCATCGAACTCGCGAACGGAGGCGACGGCTACATTCCCCCGCCCGAGCAGCACCTTCTCGGCGGCTACAATACCTGGGCGGCCCGCTCCGCCGGACTTGAAGTTCAGGCCGAGCCGAAAATCGTCGGCGCTGCCATTGAGCTTCTCGAAGATGTCACCGGAAAACCGCCCACCGACCGCCGCCCCGGACACGGACCCGCCGCGCAGCATATCCTGTCCCTCAACCCGAAAGCCTACTGGCGGCTCGGTGAATTTTCAGGCCCCCGCGCCATCGATGCCTCCCGCTTCGGGCACGACGCCATCTTCGAGCCACAGGTCTGCTACTTTTTACCCGGCCCGGGATCGGCACAATTTTCTGACGGCGGCATGAACCGCTCCGTCCATTTCGCAGGGGATCGTTTGGCGGCGCGCCTCCCCGATTTCACCGGCAACGACTACACCGTCTCTCTCTGGTTCTGGAGCGGCACCGCCCCCGGAAAAATTCGCACTTCAGAATGGCTCTTCTCCCGCCGCGAAGACTTCGGGTCCACCCTCGATGGTGATCATGTGGGCCTGCATGACCACGACGATGGCAACCGCTACCTCTTTCATCAGGCAGGCAAATCAGGCCTGAGCAGACTCACGGTTGGAAGGGTCGAACGCTGGACCTGGAACCATCTCGCAATTGCCCGCGCCGGCCACTCCTTCGATCTCTTTCTGAACGGAGAACAACTCGTCACCCAAAGCGGTCCCGAGGCAAAAACACCTGCCTCCGAGACACTCTTTTTCGGCGGCAGTAGCAGCCACGAAACCAACTTCGAAGGTCGCCTCGACGAGATCGCCGTCTTCGATCGAGCGCTCAGTGCCGAAGCGATCCGGGAGATTTTTCAAAAAGCGAGCGACTGAATTTCCGCATCACAAATCCTGCTCCCTCTTCCAGCGCGATTCGAGCGCGCTGAGAAAACTACCGAGTCGGCTTTTCAGCGCGCCGTATCGGGGATAGGCATCCGTCGGAAATTCCTCTGAGAGCCGACGGTAAAGCTTAAGCTCGAGATCAACACTTTCCTCCGGAGGTATCTCACGAAATTGAGCAAAACCGCATCGCTCCATGCGAGGTGCTCCCATCAGAACGAGGAGCGCCTCCACCGAGTCGAACTTTGACCGCGCCAAGTCCAACAGCCCCGCCTCGATGATTTCCGCTCCAGGCAAACCAACGAGAATATCCGATGTTACAGGCTCTGCTTTCATGATTCCACCACCCTCATGACACGAGCGCGAAAGGCAAGGGGCTCGATCCTTGGAAAACGAAGCAGCCTCGGCTCAATTTCTCCGAAAAACAGGCCCAATTTTTCCCGTTCAACGAGGCCCCCGTCAATCCAGACATCGACATCCGAAAGGTCACGGGGATGAGCGCGTTCCAGTTTTGCCAAAGCCTGACTGTAAAAATCGTAGTGGTAAAATTCGACATTCCCGATCTGCGTAATAAACGAACTACGAAGCTGCCAACCAGGCACTTCGGGAATAAACTGGTCAGGCGAGGCGAGTTCAATATTCACATCCAGCTCATTTTTGATCGCCTCAATCGCTTCGAAAATCCCCGCAGGTTCTGGATCGAGTTTTAGATCGACATCAATTGTCGAAACACGACCTCCCTCAAGCACAATTGAGCTGCCCCCCACCAAATAAACCCGGCCCGGCCCGCGAGCACGATGACCGAGGCCGCGCATTACCGCTTCGATCCTCTTTTTGTCAGCCGGTTCACCCATTCTAAAGAGAGGTTCTACGATGGCGGAGACAAAGGCAACCGCTTACGAGCCTCTCCCCACCCTCTTCACGAGCGAAGGGAGAGATGGCCGGATAAACCTCATCGGAAAAACAGAAGCAAAATCGCCGCGCCTTCAGCAATCCCCGTGAGGATCGCCATGGAGCGGAAGCTTCGAATCTTTTCATAAAGGAAGAGGACCGCCGCGATCAGCATCGAGAAGCAGAAGAGAACCCGGTCGAGGGTACTCGTGAGGTCGTCGATCAAGGAAGTGAGAAAAATCACGACGACACCACAAAGAATGACGAGGCCGAAATTGATCAAGATACGCTTCAATGGGAAGCTTTCCTCATCGTCGAGTTCATCGCGTTTTCGATTGTAAACAAAGAAGGCAAAGAGCAACAAAGAGACCGCCCCGAAGGGAGCAATCGCGATCTTGAGAAGGTCAACGCCGGTCGATTGGAGGGCCGTTTGCACCGTCGCAATGATGATCAAAAAGATCGCGAGGAGTCCCTGGAGTTTGAACAGTTTAGTACGTTTCATAGGATTGGTGGGTTAGTTAGGATTGGTTTCAGGTGAGAAAAATGACAAAGACGGTAAGCCCGATGCTGATCCCGCTGAGGAGTGCGGCGAGCGTCGGATTCTTCGCGAAACTCATGTTGATGAGGGAAGAGGAAAACACAGCCGCCTGCGTCATGACGGGGCCCATCCCGACCTCCCTCCCTGCGCTCCCGCTCAGCATCCCGATTCCGATCACGGCAAGGATCGTCAGGAGGAGGACTGCCGTCATGAGTTTCGGATTGGGATCAGCCGGTGAATCCCCCGAGCAGTTCGCAAAGACGAACCCGAGGAAAAGCGCAATCGGCACGGGAGCGAGGAGGCCCGCGAAGACTCTCGGAATCTCATGCCAGAGCTTTTGCGAAAGCACGATCTGCTGAAGGAGGATCACAAAACAGAACGCGATCAACCCGAAGGCAAACACAGAGAACAGGGCTGTTTTACGATCTTCGCTCATGAGCAACGAAAGAACCGTGCCCTGAATTCGGACATTCTCAGAATCGATTGTTTTTCACAAACCATTGACCTGGTCGATGTTATGCCGTTGCGGAGCCCCCGCCCAAACACCACCGAACTCATTCAAGTGCCTCATATGAGGAGAATTGGGGAGGGAAATGCGAAGACGCCTTCCTTCGCAAACATCGTAATTTGTGCTAAATACTGATCGACCGAAGCTGGATATGCGATTTGATCTTCCATGAGTAACGCCTCGACAACATCAGGAACCGGTTGGGAACCCCCATCACCAGAGGAATTGCAGGCGATGCTCCCTCAGTATGAGATCAGCGGGTTTCTCGGACGTGGTGGAATGGGAGCCGTCTACCGGGCAAAACAAATCAGGCTTGATCGCGAAGTCGCCATCAAGGTCCTTCCGGAAACGCTCACACAGGGAGGCGACGACGAAATGAAGTTCGCCGAGCGCTTTGAGCTGGAAGCGCAGGCGATGGCTAAATTTAACCATCCTTCTATCGTTGCTGTTTTTGACTTCGGAGAAACATCAGAGGGGCAACTTTTCTTTGTGATGGAGTTTGTTGAAGGGATGGACATCCATCAATATTTACGCGAGAACGGCGGCTCGATCTCCCAGGAATATGCCCTCTCGATCACGGCGCACGTTCTCGACGCTCTCGAATATGCACACGCCCGTGGAATTGTTCATCGTGATATAAAGCCAGCCAACATCCTCCTGAACAATGAAGGCCAAGTCAAGATAGCCGACTTTGGCCTCGCGAAATTACTCACCGATGGAGATGACTACGATAAGCCCGCCCTGACTATGACGAACGTGGCTCTTGGCACGCCGGACTTCGTTGCCCCGGAAGCTATCGATGGAGATGGGGTGCCGGACCACCGGGCCGATCTCTACGCGGTGGGGGTTATGCTTTACCAAATGCTCACCGGCAAGATCCCGAGAGGCCAGTTCCCCTCCCCCAGCGAATTACTTCCCGATCTTGATCCGCGGGTTGATGATATTGTGGAGCAGTCGATGCAGTCTGATCCAGCCGATCGCTACGCTTCAGCCAGCTCGATGCGAATGGATCTTGATCCTGTTATCTCGGCACCGATGAGTCGAATCAGCAAGACCGAAGAGAGCGCTCCCCCGGATAAGGTTAATAAGACGGCCTCTGTCTCAGTCGCACCGAAAACTAAAAAGAACGGACGACCCCTGAAACTCTATATGATCGCCACTATTTGCGCCTTTGTTGCGACTCTAATTTTTGTACTCGGCGGACCCAGTTCAAAAAAAGACATCCCCCCTCTCGACGCTACCCCGGCAAAACCGGCCGAAACACCTGATGATCGGCCGACTCCTCTTCAGAAGGCTGAAGAGGTGAAGGGAGCGACACCTTTTCCAGTTTCGCGGACGGCAATTCAAGACAACTCCGACAAAAGCCCTTCCTCCGTAGAACCTAGCACGGCAAATGAAGCAAGCGTCGAGTCTCCGTTTGAAAACACCCTAGGGATGAAATTCGTGCCCGTCCCGATCGCAGGTGGTCCAAGCGATGGGAAGCTCATTTTGTTTAGTCTTTGGGAAACCCGGGTGAGCGACTACCGGGCCTTCACCGACGCGAACCCCTCTATCGCCACGGGAACCCTTCGCTTTCCGCAGGATGACTCGCACCCTGCGGTCTACAACATCACCTACGAGAACGCCGTGGCATTCTGCGAGTGGCTAACGAGGTCCGAAAAAGAGAAGGGAAATCCCGCGGATGGCCAGCACTATCGACTCCCGACCGATCACGAGTGGAGTTGTGCCATCGGAATCGGAGAGATGGAAGATCCCATGGCTACTCCGGCGTCGAAAGACAAAGCCATCGAACGGCTCTGGCCGTGGGGTGGCACCTGGCCTCCTCCGAATGGAACGATCAATTGCTACGGAGAGGAAAACGCAGGGCTGGGACTCTACGATAAGCCGAAAGACCATTTGAAGGGATACTCAGATGAATTCCGATTTACCGCTCCCGTTGATTCCATGGGTGCCGGACAATTCGGACTTTATCACATGTCCGGCAACGTCTCGGAATGGACCTCTGATTGGAGCGACGAAACCAAGACCAGGCGGACGACGCGCAGCTCGGGATGGATGAATGTTCCCGGCGGCTTTTTCATGTCTTCGGCAAGGGGATTCCCCGTCAGCAGTGCGAGCGGGGATTCGCTGGGTCTTCGCGTGGTCCTCGATCTGAATCAAGACGCTCCCGAAAATGGTCCCGGAACAGCGGCAAGATCTGCACCTCAAAATTCGATGAAGACGCCGGATTCAGCTCCCGCGACGGCCATGCCGGAGACCGCTGCCGCTTCTCCGCTCGCGTCCGTCCCCGGCCTCGAGGCGCAGCTTGTAGCATATTTGCACTATCGACAAACTCTCATCGGAGACCTTAGTGATAAATATCTCGGTGCTCTTGAAGGACGCTTTGATGCTGCTATTTCCGCCGGTGATCTAACTTTAGCGACCGCGTTTGAGTCTGAAAAGAAGGCCGTAAGTGGGCTTCGTGAATCCCTTTTAGAACTCGATAAGGACCCTTTTGCGAGTATTTCTTCATCCAGCACACTCGCGCCCCTGCTGGAGGCAAGTCCAGAGGGACTCGTCGACCTTCGCGCTATCTGGACAAACGAGAGAAGGAAGATCACCTCACAACTTTCATCCAAACTCGTCCAATCACTCAATGAGCTCGAAGTCCAGCTGACTAAGGAAGCCGACCTTGAAAATGCTTTGAAAGTCAAAACGTTGAAAGACTCGATAGGCAATACTCAGAAGCCTGCCACTGTTCCGGAACCTCCTGAGTCAGCAATGCCTGCTCCCACCGTGGACGCATTCGAAAACAGCCTCGGAATGAAGTTCCTGCCCGCAGAAGTGGCGGGCTCACCGATCCTCCTCAGTGTCTACGAGACAACGGTGGACAACTACCGACGCTTCCTGAGAGACAATCGGGATATTCAATGGCCGGAACCAGATTACCGGCTGCGTGACGAACAGGCCGCGACTCTCATGAGCTGGCATGATGCCGTCGCCTTTTGTGAATGGCTCACCAAAGAAGAACGCCAAAACGGAACGATTGGTGAAAACGATCAATACACTCTCCCCTCTCTTCTCGAACTCCAAAGCGCGACCGGCATCGTGCAGTCCTACGACGTTTCGGCCGATCGAACCACTTATTCGACCAAGTATCTTTGGGGAGATGAATGGCCGATCCCCCGCATCGTCGGGAACCTCTATGGCGAGGAAGATCTCGAAAATGCCTCCGCCCGAAAACCACCCATCACAGGCTACAATGACGGAGAGATCAACATCGCCGCAGTGGGGTCCTACGAGCCCAATCAATTCGGATTTCACGACCTGATAGGCAATGCCGGAGAATGGTGTCGCGATTGGTTCAACGAGGACGAAGTTGCCAAGGCTATCTACGGCGGAAATTGGGGTTCAAACGGGGAAGTGAGCCTTCGAGCGGGTTTCCGCTTTCCTACCGAACCGGCGATGCGTTCCAAATTTAGCGGTTTCCGGGTCGTCCTGAGACGATCAAGCGAGCACCCCTAAAAACGCGACCCACCCCTGTTAAGTCATCCACCTAACCCTCTTTAGTCGTCGATTCACTCTTGCGATTTTCCGCTTTCTAAGCCAAGAATTCACTTACTATGGGCAGAGCATTTGAATACCGGCGGAAGTCGAAGGAAGCGCGTTGGGACAAGATGTCGAAAGTCTTTCCGAAAATCGGAAAGGCGATCACGATGGCGGTGAAGGAAGGCGGTTCCGATCCGGACTCGAACCCCAAGCTGCGCCTTCTCATTCAGAACGCTAAAGCGGCGAACATGCCGAAGGACAACGTCGATTCTGCGATCAAGCGCGCCGACGGCAAGGACTCGGCCGAGATCACCGAGATCAACTACGAGGGCAAAGGACCTCACGGGGTCATGATTTTCGTCGAGTGCGCGACAGACAACACGAACCGCTCCGTTGCCAACATCAAAACGATTTTCAACAAGTCCGGCGGCGAGATGCTCCCGAGCGGTGCGCTCAACTTCCTCTTCGACCGCAAAACGGTCGTGGAATTTGAAGTGACAGAGGACATGGAAATTGACGAAATCGAACTCGGCCTCATCGATGCCGGACTTGAGGAGCTTGAAGTCGACGACGGTGTCGCCTATGCCTACGCGGATTTCACCGACTTCGGGAAATTCACCTCAGCGGTTGAGGAGTTGAAAATTGAAATCAAAAAGGCGAGTCCCCTGCGCATCCCGAATAATCCGCAGGATTTTTCCGAAGAGCAAATGGTGGAGATCGAAGCGATTATCGACAAGCTGGAGGACGACGAAGACGTTCAGGCGGTGTTCACGAACGTGAACTGAGCGACTCCGTGTCGAAGATCTGATTAGCGCGTCCGCGCCTTCTTCGTGCTTTTCCTGATTCAGCATTCCCGCTAGTTTGCGGGGATGTTGCGATCTCTCAACGTTCTTCTATTTCTTCTCGCGCTCCCGCTGGCACCCCTCGCAGCGGAACCGATTGATCTCCTTGCCGCTCCTCTCGCGGAAACCTTCGTGCAGCACCTCAACGAGAAGGGCTCGCTCGAAACAGACTTCGACGCCGTCTGGCAAAAAACCGAAGACGGCTCTCTCCGGATTCCGGGGAAGGGCCTCGGCTACCTGAGAACGAAAGATTCTTTCGAAAACTATCATCTCGTCGTCGAGTATCGCTGGACGGAATACACCTTCGCCGGTCGCGCCGACCGTGCCCGCGATGGCGGAGTTCTTTTCCACATCACGGGGGAGGACGGAGCCTTCGGCGGGACCTGGCCGGCCTGCCTTCAGGCGCAACTCCTCGAAGGCGGTTCGGGCGACCTCGTCTGCCTTCCCACCGAAGCCGTCGCAGCCACTTTCACCGCGAAGGCGAGCATGCAGGACCCACCGCTCTGGACGCCGGATGGAAAGAGCTACTCATTCCCCCGCCCCGGAAAAAAGACGGGCCAACTTGGATGGAAAGACCGCAGCGAAAATTGGAAGAACGAGCAGGGTTTCCGGGGCGAACTCGATATCGAAAATCCGGTCGGCGAGTGGAACCGGCTCGAAGTCATTGCTCAGGGTGACACCGTTGAAATCTACCTCAACGGCGAACTCGTGAACAAGGCCGCGAGCGTTTTCCCCGCGAGTGGAAGGATCGGCTTTCAAACCGAACTGGCCTCCTACGAGGTCCGGCGGGCCGAGGTCTTTGATGCTGGATCCTTCAAAGAAGTCTGGACCGCCGAGTCGAAATCCACCGACATGGGGTATGCGATTACGGGAGAGAGCATTCTCCCCCGCGCCCTCCCGCTCTCGCCGGAAGAGAGCGCCAAAGCGTGGCAACTTGACGGCGACTTCACGATCGAACTCGTCGCCGCCGAGCCGCTGACACGGGATCCCGTCGATATCGTCTGGGACGAAAAGGGTCGCCTCTTCGTCGCGGAAATGGGTGACTATCCCCTCCCCTCGGAAGGCGGCCCCTACCTGTCTCGAATCCGGCTCCTCCTCGATGAAAGCGGTGACGGGCGCATGGATAAGGCCGTGACCTGGGCGGACGAACTCGACCACGTCCAGGGACTCCTCCCGATGCGTGGCGGCCTCCTCGCGACGACGCGAACGGCGATCCTGTTTCTGAAAGACACCGATGGCGACAACCGCGCCGATGTCCGCGAAGTCCTTTTCCGCAGCAATGAACCGAGGCACAATCAGCTACAGGTTTCCAGTCCCCGCTGCGGCCTCGACAATCACATTTACCTGAGCAACGGACTCGATGGGAAGGAGATCTATCCCGAGGGCGACCCCGATGCGGTCGTTTCATTTCCCCGGCTCAATCTTCGCTACGACCCGCAGAGCGGGGCGATCAAACCCGCGACCGGAATTGGTCAATATGGCGGCACCCTCGACGCCTTTGGCCGTCATTTTTTTTGCAGCAACCGGAACCCCGCGATGTTTGCGGTGATGCCGCTGGAGGCCGTGACCCGCAACCCGCTCGCGGGGATCGCGCAGGGGCACGAGGACATTCAGGCACCGGGCGCGCCGCTTCATCCGCTCCTCCTCAGCCACACGACTTCGTCAGCTCACGCGGGAACGCACACGGCGGCCTGCGGACTTGTCGCCTACACCGGAGACCTCATGCCGGATCTCGCGGGCGACCTTTTCGTCTGCGACCCGACCGCGCAGCTCGTGACCCGCAACCGTATGATTCCAAACGGAGCCAGCTTCAAGGCCGAACGGGTCGGCGAGAGGAAAGAATTCCTCGCGTCTTCGGACGAGTGGGTGCGACCGGTGCAGGCTCGCAACGGCCCTGACGGGGCGCTCTACATCGTTGATATGTATCGCCGGTTTATTGATCATTCACGATTCTTTCCCGAGGATTTTGCGAAATCCCACTACATGCGGGCGGGTCTCGATCAGGGACGGATCTGGCGCATCGTTCCAAAAGGATCGGAGGTCCGACCGGTAAAGCCTCTGCCCGACGATCTGCCTTCGCTCGTCGCGACGCTTGATCATCCCAATGCCTGGGATCGGACCCATGCCCAGCGACTTCTTGTCGAGCGCGCCGATGATGAGGCGGTGCATCTCCTTGAAGCATTGATTGCCGAAAATCCCTCACCCGTCGGCGTGAGTCACGCTTTCCGAACCCTGCAGGGACTCGGAAAATTGACCCCGGCAACCCTGCATTCGGTCGAGTCGAGCGACCCGGGGCTTCTCGAAAATAAACTTTTTGCGATCAATGAACTCGGCTGGCAGTCGAAATTCGGCGACTTCATTCACGCCTCGCAAAAGGCGGACGATCCACGGACCCGGTTTCTCGCCGTCGCCCTCTTTCCTTCACAGAAGCCGGAAGTCACCGATCTCGCGAAGCGGGTCGCCGACAAGCCAATGGACACCTGGTTTCGCAAAGCGATTTTCAGCGCCTCCCCGGAATTGGTTCCCGAACTCCTCGTCGCCCTCCTCACCGATGAAAATTTTCTCAAAGCCTCGGGAAAAACCGGTCCGGAAGCCCTCACTGACATGGCCCGACTCGTCACCGCTTCTGGCCCTCTCGACGCTCTTTCGCCTATCATTGCCGCGCTCTCGGAAGATCCACAGTGGTGGCACTTTGCGGTCGTGTCAGGAATCTCGGAAGGCCTCCCGCGCAGTTCCCTGAAGACAAAAACGCTCGCCGCGCTGATGACTTCTCCCCCGGAAGGATTTGCCGAAGATGCGGCTTCTTTAAAGGCTATTGTCGCGAGTGCCTCCGGAATTGCCCTCGACACGAAGCGGCCCGAAGCGGATCGGATCATCGCCCTAAGTCTCGTCGCGCAACTGCCATGGGAGGCGAAAATTGAAATCGTCGATCAACTCATCGCCGCGATCGAATCGCCGGGGATTCACACCGCCGCCTGCCGAACCCTGACACGCGACAATCGCGAAAAGGTCGCCGAGTTTTTCTTTGAGCGCTGGACCCGCCTTTCCCCAACGCCCCTGCGGGAGGCCCTCGCCTTGATCACCGGCAATCCGAAATCCGGCCTCGCGCTCATGAAGCGGATGAAAGCCGGAGAAATCAGCCCCTCACTGATGCCGCCAATGACCCGCTGGTCCTACGGTCGCTCCACCGATGAAGAACTCAAGAATCTCGCGAACGAACTCTTCGGCGCTGCTTCCGGAAATCGCAACGAAGTCGTGACTCGTTACCGCGACGCGCAGGAGAGTCACACCGGCGATCCGGCCAAAGGGCAGGTCATTTTTGAAAGAGCGACCTGTGCCCTTTGCCATCAGGTCGGAGGAAAAGGAATCGCGGTTGGCCCCTCGCTCGACGATGTGAAAATCAAACCGGCGGAGGCGCTTCTCTCCGATATTCTCGATCCGAACCGGGCCATCGAAGAACGCTGGATTTCGGTTTCGGTAACGGCCAAAGACGGGAGAATCCTCAGCGGATTGATCCACGCCGAGGACAGCGATAGCGTTACCCTGAGACTTCCCGGCGGGATCGAAGAAACCATCATCCGCGCCGATATCGCAGAGATGACCTCCTCCGGATACTCACTCATGCCGGAAGGCCTTGAAGCTGCCATAACCACTGAAGAAATGGCGGATCTTTTGGCCTTTCTGAAAAATGGCTGAGTCTTGCCAATAGTTAATGTTCCCGTAGGTTGTCGGGTGGTCGTTTCACGGCGACCCCCCTCTCCGGGATGCCTTCTGACAACGCTCCAACTCCCCAAGCTCCCCTGGCAGCAAACCGCCGGAAAACGCCAAAACGATTCAAGCGCGTCCTCCTGATTTTCGGGTCGCTTGTCGCCCTGTTCCTCGTGCTTCTTCTCATCCTCGCGGGTCCGGCTTTTCCCGCTGCGGCGCGCTACGGTGCCCTCAAAGCGGCGGCGACGCAGGGCATCGAGGGCGATCTCAAAGTAGAGGGGTCGATTTTTTCCGGCTTCGCGATTCGTGAGGTGGAACTGAAAGGGAGTGACTCGCCGCTTGTGTCTCTTTCACTCCAATCCGTCGAGCTCGCCTACGACTTTCGCGCTCTCGTCTCTGCTGCCGCCGACTTGAACTGGCTTCGCCTCTTGAAAGTTGAAAGGGCTGTCATCGAAATCCGGGTCCCCATCACAGAGGAAACCGCAGCGGAGACGCCTCCGGCAACGCGAGCCGATCAGGCGCCGTTTGATTTCAGCCCCGTCTGGAATTTGCTCCAATCGGAAATTGAAATCGAAGAAGTCACCGTGATGCTTCATGTCGAAGCGCAACGCTATGAAATCGCCTCGTTTCATCTCCACCTCCCTGGAGGAAGCGAGGGCGCTTTCAAGATCGAATCCATTTCACTGCCCAACGGCGAACCGATCACCGATCTCTCCGCCGTGATTGAACCCGGGGAACGACGCCTCCGTCTCGATCAGTTTTCCGGAAAGGCCCTTGAGTCGCTCAATTTCCTGAGCCTCTCCGAGCCGGGTCCCGGCGACTGGAACGTCGATGCCGGGATCACGCTCGGCGGCGGGGAGATCACGATCCATGCCGCGACGAACGGTGAAGTGACGCTCGCGCTCGCCGACGGGCAGACCATCGCTCTCGACGCCATCGAATTACCTGCCGGGAGTCCCGAACTCGTCGGCACGATCTCAGAGCTCGCCCTGAATTTTCAGGGTGATTTTGAAAATCCATCGAGCTGGGAGATCAAGGGGAAGGTGCTCGGGCATGACCTTGGGACCGGCGCGACGACCGTCGATTCGCTCGCGCTCCTGATCGAGGGAAACAGGCTCAATCTCGATGTCCTCGCCCCGGGACTGCGCCTCACGGCGATGGCCTCGGCCCCGCTCGATCAACTCACTGATACCGCCGGTTTTGCAAGGCTGCCGGTCGATCTCTCCGGAAATCTGTCTCTCGAATCAGCGGAAGACCTTTTCACGGCCTGGGAAATTGACGCTCCCGTGACCGGAACGCTCGAAGGCCGTCTCGAGAACATTCAATTCGTCGGGGGGAAATCACTTCGCTCCGGAGTGATCGACCTCCGATCCGATTCCCTCGCCTGGGACGGGCAGAGGATTCCCCTTCTCGATGTGACGGCCCGGGTCACGGAGCCAGATCAGGTGCGAATGGATCTCGAAGTGGCTCTCGACGACAAGTCGTACCTCAAAGGGGGCGGAAATTTCCTGCTCGAAACCCTTTCCTACGAGGGCGCACTGATCGGGGAATTCGCGTCCGACGGCACCCTCCGCGAAATGCTCGACGAGGTCGGCGTCTCCTTTGCCGGCAACCTCATGTGGAATGGAAAAGGCACCCTCGATCCCCCCGCCCATGAGGGAAAAGCGGTCGTCAACGCGACCGATCTCACGATCAAAGACGGTCGTCCCATGAGTATCAGCCTCGAAAGCGAGTATCGTGACGAAGCGGTCCTCGTGCCTTCTCTCCGTCTTGAAGCCGGAAACGTCGCGCTGAACGGCAAGGCAGGGTGGCAGGACGGTCGTCTCTCGATTGACGAACTCGCCATCGCGGTGAACGACGAGCCGGCGATGATGCTCCGGAGTTCCCTCCCGCTCGACCCCGGGGGCGGGCAGGCTTTCCTGGAGCAGCCGGGCAAAGTCGAGCTGGAACTGTCGCTCACCGCATTGCCGGTCGAAGAGTTGCTTCTCCTTTTCGGACCCGAGGCCCCCCTCGCCGGTAATCTCAACGGGAACCTGACCGGCTCGGGAAACTGGGAAAATTTCAGCGCGAGCGGTGACTTTGATTTTCTCCCGATCCTCGACCAGCCGATTGGAGAGCCGGCTCTGAAACTCGAATTGAACCTCACCGGAGCTGCCGCGCGTCCGGCCTCGTGGGACGCCAATCTTGCTGCAATCCTCTCAAATTTGAAATGGGATGAAATCCAACTCGGGGACATCAATCTCCGCGCCGCGACGCGGGAACGGGACGGCGGGAAATGGATCGATGCGAATCTGAATGCCACGCAGGAGGGCGCAACTCTCACCGCTGAAACCCAACTCGATCTCTCCGGCGCGGAAGACTTCGCCGCCCTTAAGGAACGCGCCCTCGACCTCAGCGCCGCCTTTGACGCCCCCGATCTCGCCCCGCTCTGGCAGCAACTGGCACCGCCCCAATGGCGCAACATCCCCGTCGCCGGCGCTCTCTCGCTCAAGGTCGCGGATGCCCGCCTCAAGGGAACGGAACTGCTCAGCGGCACGGTCGATCTTTTCACCGACACCCTGCACGTCGATGGAGAGAAACTCGAAAAAATTGAGCTCACGGGACGCGTCGGGGAACCCAATCAGGTCACTGCCGATCTGGCGCTGTATTTCGACGAGATCTCGCGCATCAACGGAAGCGGCGGGTTTCACCTCATCGATCAGGCCTACGACGGCCAGGTCGATCTCTCGCTCGATCTGAAGTCCAACGGCGTTCTCAAAAGCCTCCTCGGAAAGCGCGAGATTGCTCGCCTTCTCCCCGGCACCGTCGCGCTGGCGCTCGATGCCAAAGGCGCGGTGAAGGAAAAGACCTTCGCCGGAGAAGTCGATCTCAAGGGGACAGACCTGGCGCTCGCCGACGGGGCTTCCCCGATCACGACCTTCGCGCTCGGCGGGACGTTTTCAGATTCCACTCTCGCGACAAGTCTTGCCCTCGAAAGTGAGCCACTCGACCTTTACGGCGCACTAAACTGGGACGGAAAACGCTTTTTGGTGGAGTCACTCAAAGGTGTTTCGGCGGGCACACCGATCTTCACCGCGAACGGATCGATCCCGCTCTCGAAGGAAACCCTCTCGGCCGAAACCTGGTTCGCTCAGGAAGAGCCGCTCGAATTCAGCCTTGTCTCTGAGCCGATCTCGCTCAACACGATCATGAAGCTGGTCAAAGACGCGCCGCCGGTGAATGGCGATCTCGATCTCGACCTCACCATCAAAGGAACTCCCGCCCTCCCCGATCTCGAACTCTCCGCCGTCCTCGCGAACATCGCCCTCCCCGAGCAGGATAACATGAAGGTCGGCGCGATCAGCCTCGATCTCAAGACTGCTGACGCAAAAGCAACGCTTCTCAGCGAATACCGCCACCCGGATGTTAACCCGCTCATTATCAAAGCTTCACTTCCATTTTTCCCGAAAGAATGGGCCTTAAAGGAGCGGGACGTTCAAACTGAAAAAATCACTGTCTCAGCGCGGATGGATCGCAGTTCCCTCGCCTTTCTCTCCACCCAGGTCCCGGCGATTCGCTCGATCGAAGGTGCCATCGCCCTCGATGCTGAAGTCACCGGAACGATGAAGACCCCCGCGATTTCCGGCGACGGCTTGCTCGATATCTCCCAACTCAGATTGACGAACCGTGACGCCCCCTCGTTTTACGACATCGACCTGAAAACCCGTTTCGCGAAAAACCGGCTCACGATTGAACGGCTTCAAGCCATCGTCGCCGGAGGAGAAGTCGCGGCGGAGGGGTCGATTGCTTTCCTCCCCGAAACCGAACCAAAATTCGATCTCCGTCTCGGCGCGAAGGAGGCGCTCGTGTTCCGCACTCCTGATCTGAGCCTGCGCACCGATGCCGACCTCACCCTGACCGGCCCCTGGTCCGCCGCGACGATCTCCGGAGAAATCGGCATCACGAACAGCCGCTTTTTCAAAAATTTCGACCTTCTACCGCAAACTCTGCCAACACGGAATACCTCGGTTCTCCCCACGGTGGAGCGAGCACCCCGTGGCGGTGGGGCCGCCTACACCGACCTCAATCTCGGGGTCGAAGCAGCCCCGTTTAAAGACTGGAACGCCGACATCCGCCTTTTCACGAAGACTCCGTTTCAAGTGCGCAGCAACCTCGTCGAGTCCGATCTTGTCGCCGATATCCGGATCGGCGGAAAGCTCGCGGCACCCATGCCGACGGGCTTTCTCGCGATTGATGAAGGTGAGCTTTCCCTCCCCTTCAGCTCAGTCGATGTCGAAATCGGAAGGATTGAGTTCGATCAAAACACCGGCTTCAACGGGGCGATCAACCTCAAGGCCAAGGCGAAAGCAGACAAATACCGGATCAATATTTTCCTCTATAACCGCATCCTCGATCCGAAATATGTCCTCACGAGCGTTCCGCCGCTGCCGACCGAGGACCTCACGACCCTTCTTATCACGGGGACGACGCGGGATGCCCTCATTGGCGGAGACACCGGCTCCCTCGCCGCCTCGAAAGCCGCGACTCTGCTCTTCAAAAACATGCGAAAAGCGAGCGCCGCCGCTGACTCTGAACCGACTCTGCTCGATGAGCTGGAAGAGAGAACAGAGCTTGATATTGGGGGGATTAACCCTGAGACTGGAGCGCAATCAGTCGGAGGAAAGATCCGACTGTGGAAACAGCTTTTTTTTGTCGGCGATGTCGATGCGGAAAACGACTATCGGGCTCTCCTGAAATATGTCTTCCGATTCCGCTAAATGGCCGCCCCTGCCCCTTAGATGTTGATCCACACACTTAGAGTTTTCAGAACTCCTCTGCTTTTCCTGGCAGGGGCTTTGCCGGTGTGTGCCCTCGCTGAACTTGGAACGAAGGTCCAGATTGAAGGCCTTCAGACAATCGAAGTGAAGACCGTCGAAGAGTGGCTCGCCCCGCAGCTGAAGTTTATTGAGAGTTCCGGCGTGAGCATGGCGAAGGCGGATGACCTTGCCTATTTCCTCGAAACCGCCCTTCTCGACCGCGGATACGAGGGCACGCAAGTCGACTGGCGCGTTGATGGCGAGGGTGAAAACGGGGTGATTTCCCTGAAAGTTTCCGAAGGACAGTCAAAGGGGGTGCGCCAGTTTTTAGTGAGCGGAAATGAAGCGCTCGAGGACAACGCCGTGATCGAACTCCTCACCGAGACGACACGGAAGCGACTCGACCTGAAACCTCTCGACCCGGTCCCTTTCGTCCCTTCGGACGTCGAGGCGGGGAGAAAAAAATTGATCGGATTCTATGCGCTCCTTGGCCATGTCGAAGCGGCGATCGAGGTCAATGCCGGAGAATCCCAATCCGGCACCACCGTAGCGGTGACAATCGATGAGGGAGCGCACTTCGTTTTCGGAGAGCTCGTTCTCCCTGAGGCTCCGACGACCCGCCTCAAAGAAGCGTTCGCGAAAACCCGCAAAGACTTCACCGGAAAAAATTACAACCCCGCTGCGGCGGCGAACATTCAATCCCGCCTTCGCTCCGCCGCCGTCGATGCGGGCTACTACGAGGCCTCCGTGACGGTAGAGCCGGGCGAAATCGCGATCACAGACGACCGGCGCGTCATCGAGGTCGTGGCGCTCTTCGAATGGGGCGACCCGGTTGAGGTCTCCGCGATTCGGGTGAACGGCAACGAAAAAACAGATGATGAGTTTTTTGAACGACACTTCGAAGGCCTCGTCGAAAACCCTTACTCGCCGAACGACACAAACAAGGCGGTTGAGGAACTGCTCCAAACCGGCGCCTTCGAGACCGTTCGCACCGACCCCGTCAAGCAGGAGGACGGATCCTTCGTCCTCGATGTCGAAGTCGAGGAAGGCTATTCGCGGACTCTTGGTGTCTTTGCGGGCTTCACCAACTACGAAGGTGCCGTCGGCGGTTTCGAGTTTCGAAATCTCAACCTCCTTGGCAGCGTCCGCACGATTGACGCCGAAATCGAATTTTCAAAACGCGGTCTCCGTGGCTCCCTCAACTACGTCGATCCATGGTTCCTGAACACTGACAATCGTTTTAGAGCCGGACTTTTCGCCCAAAACCGTGAGGAGGAGGGATATGAAAAATGGGAAACCGGCGGCAGCTACGAGTTGACGAAGCGCTTCGGAAGAAACCAGCGCAACCAGGTGACCTTTTTCGGTCGGGCGAGCTACACCGATGTGCACGAGAGCGACATTGCACCGCAGTTCCTCGGCGACACCGACTACCTGGCTCACTTTGTCGGAGTCTCAATCTCTCACGATCAGCGCGACAATCCGAATCTGCCCCGCAAGGGCTTTATCGCACAGACATCCGCGAGCGTCGCGACCTCGGCACTCGGGAGTGAGGTCGAATTCTTCAAAGCGACCGGAAAGCTCGGCTACTACCTCCCCGTGGGGACGCACACCCTTCGTCTTGGAGCACGCGCCGGGGCCATCGCCCCGATGGGAGATACGCAGGCGATTCCAATCGACCTGCGCTTCTTCAACGGAGGTCCTTTTACGGTGCGAAGCTTTCAGGAGCGTTCTCTCGGTGCGATTGATCCGGGGAGTGGCTATCACATCGGCGGAGAGTTTTACACGGCCTTCAACGCCGAGTATGAAATCCCGGTGAACGCCTTCAACGGACTCAGCTTCGTCACCTTTGCCGACGCCGGAAACCTGATTGGAGATGCTGACGACGCGAGCCTCGACAACATGCGTTATGCCGTGGGCGCCGGATTACGCTACCTCACCCCGATCGGCCCGATTCGTCTTGAGTACGGATACAATCCTGATCAGCAGCCCGGCGAACCGCAGGGCACGATGCATCTGGGATTTGGCTTCTCCTACTAATCGCGCAGTCCGCGATGCCGCAAGAACCGCGGAATGCGGCAAAGCATTCTCGCCGATCTCCAGGTTTGCGGTTTATCGTTTCCACGGAACGGACAATGAAGGCCTCATACTCACCCGACCCTCCTGACTAACCGGAGATGACGGCAAGAATCTCGGCTTTCAACTCCTGCATTCCCGGATCTGCTTTTTGTTCACCGGTGAGCTCTCCCCAGAGCATCCAGGCATCAGCGGGACGACTCTCACCGATGTAGCTGCGGCACTGATCAATGATCTCTTCCAGCGTCGCGGCGGGGACGGGAGCTCCTCCTGCTGATTTCGCCGTCCTGAAAGATCTTGTTTCGAGCATTCCGTCGCGACCTGAAATTTCAAGCTGATATTCAGTTCCGCTCTCAAGCCTGGCTTTTGTTTCCATGGAACTCCAACGCAGCGGTGAAAAGGCATTCCCAAGTTCCGCTACTGCAGATCCATCGGCGGCGCGCACCTTCACATCGACGACGCCTCCGTTCCCTGAATTCCAGGTGAAGACGGGTTCAAGAAAACCGGTTTCAGGCCCCGGAGTCAGCAGAGTAATCGCCTCCGCAAAGGTGACGACTACTTTCGGGATCACCGGGCGGACAAAAGAAACGTAGGCAATCGTGATCGCCGCCGCTGCCGCCAGTCCTCCCATGATCACCGCCGAAGTGTGCCAACGCGAACCGACAAAACCCTTTTTCACCTCACTTCCCTGATAGCGCTTCGGTAGCGCGTAGACATCGCCCTCGCTCTGCTCATTTTCAGCATTCAGTCTCGCCGTTTCAAGCTTCGTTCTCACGGCCGCCGAAAGCGTTGGCATCTCCTGATCCGATGCAACGAACATCTTTCGAATCCTCTGATCGACCTCTTCATCGTTCACGATGGAGTTCAAATCCTGCCCGAGTTCCCTGCTGATTTCGGCAATTTCGCTTTCGCTGAGATCGCCAAACTGCTTCCGAAGGTAGTCCGCCGTCTTGAGCTTCGATAGGTCGTCTTTCATGATGTCAGTGAATGTTGCAGAGTTTCTCCGAGAAGTCGCCGGGCCTTCACCAGATCCGAACAAATCGAGCCTTTGGGTCGGCCCCGCTTCAGCGCGATTTCTTCGGTATTCAGATCTTCAAAATAGAAATCCTCCACCACTTGCCGGAAGCGATCCTCGAGATTACTCAGCGCCAAATGCATCTCTTCGTGTATTCCCTGTTCGACCGGTAGTGGAGACAACTCCAGTTCCGGAGTCTTCGAAATGTCCTGCGATTCCGGTTGCCTGATACGACGGCGGATCTCATCAATCGAGCGATTTGAGACAATGCGCGAGGTGAGATTCAAAATGTCTGCAAATCCTTCAGCACTCACAAAAGCTGATTGTTTCGGCGAGATGATCTGCGGAACGATTTCTTTTGCGAGGACCGTAGCGGCCAGATCTTCAAGCTGTTCGGCAGAGTCATAAGGAAGCTTTCGCTTTGCCGATCTCCAGGCGACCTGCCAGAGCGCTTCATAAGCATGATTCCAGGCACTTTGATCATGAGCGCGCAGGCTCTCCAGTGAAATCTTATGGCGATGCGGCTCCGAGTTCTTCATTCGATTCGTGGAGGATAGACGCGCACGGAAGTATTTCCTGCCAGATTCGCTGATTTTCTGCAAGAGCGGTTCGAAGACGAAGGTCAATTCGCGTGAACTCCCCCGAGCGCTCATCCTGACTCCCTTTACTGCTCTCGTTTGCATAATTTACTGAAGAAACTCCGTTAGCAGCTTGGCCAAGCCGCCTTCGAGTCTACGAATCGAATCCGACAAGCCAGTGATTGGAGGACCTTCATCCTCTTCATCTGACAAAAATCTTTGGTTATGGTTTTTATAATTGTTCTTGTTTTTATATTTATTTATGGATAAGTTTGAAGGTGGAAGTCCGAAGGCCAGCATTTTAGCGCGTCGATCACTCCATCAACAACACGAAACCATGAAACTATTCCAACAACTCAGCACGCTTCTCATCGCTCTGGGAACCGCGTTACCTTCTCTTCAAGCGCAGGAAGAATCACCGGTCATCCCGGTTGGAACTCTCAGCGCCTTCCCCACGATCGTTCAAACCGGAACGCATCCTCAGCTGACCTGGGACATCACGATCCCTGAAACGGTTGAGGAGATCATCGAAATCACGCCACCGGGCACAATCACCCCGCGACGAGACCTCGTCATGGATGTGCGGATTCTCGGAGCTGGCGTCACCTACTTCTCCGGCGGAAGACTCTACTTTGTTCCAACGGAAACGCGAATCAGTATCAACGGCAGCAGCTACGACGACATCTTCTACGGCACAAACTACGATGTCGACCCAAACGAAATCGTGTTCACCCGAAATATGCAGGAAGGCGAAACTGTCAATTTCGGTGCTCGCTACTACCACAACAACAATTGGGGCCCCTGGTACAGCTCGACCAGTAGCAGCAATGTCTGGGCGCTCATCAACGGTGATACTCCCCCTACAACCACTCCGATGAATCAGGCGCCCACGATTGAATCATTCATCCGGCCATATCTCGGCAATGACGGGAAGATTGTGCTCGGCCCTCGCGATGTGATCTACCTCTTCGAGTTGACTCACACGAATCCAAATGACGATGGCTTTGATATTCAAGACATGGCCGTTCTCGTCAGCTTCTACGAGGAAGTCGTCGAAGAGGAGGAAGCTAGCAACGGAAACAACAACAATAACAACAATAGGGGTCGCCGGAGACGCTAGTCATCCCCAAGTCTCTCAGGGGACTTTTCCACACGTCCTCCTTTCAACGCCGCTCTTCGACTCATGAAAAATTCATCGACCGCACTAAACCTACTCTTTTCCGCCCTTTTCGGCCTCGCCTCATTTACGACGGCACAGGCTCAAAACTCTCTCGCTGGAATGCGGGATGTCGCAAAGCATGATGACCTCAGCCGGAAACTCCGCATGGCAAACCAAAGCGATCCGATTCGCGATCTTGGTCCCCCTGCCGGAAAATCTGATGAGGATCCATCCCTCCCGATGGCGGAGAGAGACCTTGTGAAAAGTTCAGCCGTCTTCTCTTATCGCGGCTACCTTACTTTGGTGCCAAAGCGTGCGGTTCTTCACGTTCCCCCCGCATTGGAAGGGCGCCTCGCGATTGTAAATGGAGCGAAGGTGCAAACCTGGAAAAACTTCCATCAATCAAACCGCGGCTGGATTCGCACGATGGAGGTGTCTCGCGAGCAAGCGCTCGGGCATGTCGCCTTTTCAGAAGAAGCCGCCAAGGCCATCTCAGACAGCTCCGTGGTCGTCGTCGCCACCTACAAAGGAGGTCCCATCTCAGTCCTCCCGCTGAAAGAGGAGGATCAAGTTCCTTCGCGCGATGACATGAAACCCATTACTTTTCAAAAACAATGAAACTCCTCTCACTCATCTATTTTCTTGCGGTTTTCAGCCTGGCCTTCGGTAGCGCTCCTGCTTCCGCCGACGACAATTACACCTTCTTCGTGCGTCAGGTCCAAATGCCGGACGAGCTGGAGTGGGACATGGATGTCACCCAGCAAGGAACTGATCAATCTGCCCTTCCGATCAACCCGAATGGAGCGCGTTTCGAACTCTGGACCGTCAAGTCGACTCCGCTTACCAGCTATCTACTCGACACGACGTATGTGAACTCCTACATCCCGGTATCAACGGTTTCGATCACGTCAGGCGACCCCTACGAGGTGATTCCACGCACCCGAGCCGATCAACCATTCACCGTCACGATTGATGTTAGTGGTTTGAGTTCTGACCCTTCCGCGCCAGCCGCCGCCCTTTCCGTGAAACTGCTCAGACACGTTCAGGCCTATCTTGGAAACGATAACGGTCAGGCTGTTAACCGTGGACTGGCGACTCTCCTTTCACAGGGGTCGATTGATTCCAACGGTCGACAGGAGCTCACCTACGCCGTCAACGCGATTCCGGGCGGTGATCGAACAAAAGTGAAGGGCGAAGAGCGTTTCTCCGTTTTTTCGCTCGCTGATTATCAATCCCCGGAGTCTCAGCTTGATTCCGATTTCATTCAGATTTGGCCGGTGGCGAGCAGCTCTATCGGCGGCATCGATGCGAGCACCTTGATTAAAGCCCGTGCTCCGCAGGTCACCTTAAATCTCGTCGACCTCTACCCTGACTCATACACCTACGCCCAAGTTTATCAGGGACCTCAAGTGCTGGGGACCGAAGGTGAAATCGTTCCGGGATCAGCTCTCCTTGTCGACGGCACAATTCCACGCGATGCCATCCTCACAATCGAAGATTGGGACGATGTAATCAAAGAAGATGGTGAGTGGACCCTCGAAATTTTAACGACGACACCGTTTGGTATCGACCGCCTCGAGCATACCAGCTTCAACGTGGAGCGCACGATCCGAGTTAACGGAGCGATCACCAGCGTCGAATAGGAAATCATGTATCGAAACCGGAAACACCATTCGAAGCGCAAAGGTTACGCGTTGATCGAAATCGCAGCGAGTTACGCCGCGATCGTGATCGTCGGTCTCGTTACTCTCCGTTCGACCCTGAATAACATCACCGGGCAGCAGTGGACCGTGAAGCAGGCCATGACTGACGCCTACCTCACCCGGGAAACGGCGCTCGCCTCGCGGATGCCCTTTGCCAACATCCGGATCGGCTCTTCTCCCTGGCCCGTCTACCCCAGTGTGAGCACGCAAACGGTCGTGGTCGGAAAACTTCCCGGTGGGGACAATGTGACGGCATCACTCCACCGCACGCGGATCGCCGACGGAAACAATCTCGGTAGCGGAGGCGGCAGTGGAAGCAACGACACGAACCCGACGAATACAGAAGCGTGGAAATTGCAGTCAGTTCTCGTCTACAAGGTGAGAGAAAAAGAATACGTCAAAACCCGAACCATTCTGCGAATTCGATGAAATTTACCGGCTCAAAAGCTCACCGCCGCGGTTTCACTCTCATCGAGATGGCTTTGTCCATGGCGATGACCCTGGGAATTGCCGCAGCGATCCTCACGATGGTTCAGCAACAGATGTCGATCAACTCGGCAGTGAATCGCTTTGCCTTTCTTCGTGAAGATGCTCCGCAAATTAACGTTCTCCTGACCAATCTTATCAATCAGGCCGACGATTACAGCATTCACACCACCACTTCAAACGCCAAGGCAGGAACCGCGGCGGTGATTGACAATGGTCGGGCCCTGCGACTTCGTTTCCGTCTCCCCGACGGATCTTTCGAATACGCCATTGTCTCCTTTGAGATCGTGAGCGGCCAACGTCAGCTCAGCTACTACCGGAAAGGCAGCAACGATCAGAGTTGGCCTTCGCTTCCGAACTGGGTGGTCTCCTCCAAGCCCGATGTCGTGAATTTCTCCAACGCCACCGGTATTCTCGAAATCAACCTCGTGGGTAAATATGGAGAAGAAATCACCTTTGCTGGAAACCCGTCGTAATGAAAAAGCCCCTCTCCACCCGTTCAGATAAGACAATCCAGGGGTATGCCACCTTTGCCATGGTCGCCGCTATTTCGCTGGCGATGCTCACGCTTCTCACGCTCAACCTGGCCGGCAGTTTGAAAAGCATGGATGTGCAGAAAACGGCACAGATGAAGCAGGACTACTCTCAGCGTGAGGACGCCATTCTCAATTCTCTTCTCCACATCGTTCCGAACAAAGCGATTGGAGCAATGAAGAGAGACTCCGCCGACACGACAATAAACTACACCTGGGAGACGATCTTTGACGAGGCCCTCGATCTTGCCAACGCCGAGCAGGCCGTCAGCCCGCAATTGCTTAATTCGCTGGGACTCGCCGATTCGATTTCCGCAAATACGGGTGACAGCTCAGTTTCGAGTATTGGAACACTGATTAGCCGTCCCTCCCGCTCTCCACTTTCCGGTAACGGCATCGTGAATGGTGGCAACTGGTGGGAATACTGGATGCTGTTCGACAACGCGCTCTATGAGGATCTTCCGGCACCGCTCATGGTCTCAAACTCCCTCGCCGTGCTCGACAAAACTTACCCGATTGTCACTGAGGAAAAAAAACACGTCTACAACTTCAACGCCTACAATCAGATCTATCACAAAGGTCTTCAGTTGTCCTCTGACACCTACCCTCTCTACAACCAACTCGTCTATCCGGATGTGAAGTTTGGTTACAAGCGCCCCGGAGATCTCTTCGTCGCGAAACGTAACTGGTGGGTTTTTTCTCTGACATTCGGCCAGAACGATACCCAGAATACGGGCGTTCCACCCGTGAGCAGGAACTACCTGCTGTCTCTCTACGAAGTTCCTTCACAGCTGCCGATCTCATCGACGACGACAATGAATGTGGGTTCTTACCTGGACGGTACGCAATGGAGCAACGTGACCATCGACGGAGGTGTTTACGCAAGGCGCCTCAATACCACCGGGGACGTGTCCATCACTGATGGCTCGCTCGCCGCGCGTGAATCGGTGAACGTTTCTGACTCCACTCTTGTCGATGGGGTTAAGATCGAAAATGACTTCGATGATCTCGGAACCCGCGAGAGCCGTTCCGCAGACAAAGGAAAATCGTTCTACGGGGCTTCCGTTTCAGGAAACGGAGGAAAGGTTGCCTTTGTTCCGATCAATCGTGGAAACAATTTCCTCTGGCCGGGAGGCGATGGCGATGCCAGTGAGCGCATCTCACCAACGGGTTGGAACGAATACAGCAGGGGCGCAAACAAGTGTGCGATGCGTCTCGAAATAAGAGACATGGCCTCCACCTCAGAGCAAATTGCGACGAGCGTTCGGTTCCACTACCTCGCAACCGACGGAAACCGACGACATATCACCTACACTCGCGGAGATAACTGGCCGACTGATCTTGAAGCGGGAGGCAATCTTATCCCTTTCCAGACAACCCAACTTGAGAATACCCGCTACGCCATCGCATTTTACACGGACCGGCTGCAAGCATTCCTAGCCACGATTTCGGATGCGGCGCCACTCACTACCAACCACTCGATCTGCATTTATCCGAACACTGGGCGTGCCACGGTAAACACACCTTCCATCCCCGCAGCCGATTCTGACGCTGCCGTGACACTTCGTGGATGTAAAGATCTCACGAACTTCCCGAAAGGTTTCTCGCTCGTGACGCGATACCGCCTCTATATTGCCGAGTCATTCAATATCGTTCAAACTCCCCCCCCGGCAGGTTCCGGGCTGCCTGCCGACGCTGAGTTCTACCCCCCTTCTTCGCTATTCGCTCCCGAAAAGCGTTTTGGCGAGACTGTTCTGGTTAACCATCCCGTTTCAATCAAAGGCCAACTCAGTTCACTCAAAACAAGCGCAGGCTACCAGTTTAATCCACTGGAACTTCAGAGCGGCGACGACTCGACGGTTGACTCAACGATGGTCAATGCAGATCTCGTCGATCTCCGAAGCCCTGCAGAGCTTCCCCCGGTTCACATGATGAACTGGCTCGTGACAATTGAACCGATTCGATAGGCCTGGCTTCTGAGAGGAAAAATTCTCAGTTCCCTTTGAATATCTCGGATTCACGGAGATTTGAAAGCCGTTTCCGCCCGAAAAAACGGGAGAAACTAAAGATTTTAAATTAATCAGTAAAAGCTAACAAATTTCTTGCGAGACGCCATTATTGTAATTATAATAACGATGAAATGTCAATTCACCTGATGAATCATCACACCGCCCCGTCTCGAATCGAACTCCCCAAAGGTCTTGCCATTGGCTATCGCTCTAATGCACTGAACGGGCGGAAAGAAACGCGCCTCGCAGAGGCCAACAATGAGATCTCTCTCACTCCCGGCAGGCATTTACTCCTTGCCCGGAACGGTCGCGGTAAAACCACACTGCTAAAGACCATCGCCCGAATCATCCCCGCCCTTGAAGGATCCGTGGTTTCGGTCGGAACGATCCAGTTCGTCGATGAGGACCTCCGGTTTGATTCTGAGATGAAGCCGAAACAAATTTTCTCGGCCCTTTTCAAAAAGCCGCAGCGGAAATACGCGCTTGAGATGGCCGAAAAAATCGAGCTCGACGTCGAAAAGCCATACGGCAAACTTTCCAAAGGTAACCGGCAAAAAGTGGGGTTGATCGTTGCTGAAACGAGAACTCAATGCCCGGGAACACACATTCTCCTGCTCGACGAACCATTCTCGGGTCTTGATTTCGCCGCTCGCGAAGCCGTCGACAAAGTCTGGAGTGAAAACCAGGAGGGAATCGTTCGCCTCGTCTGCGTTCACCCGGACGAACCGACCTTGAAAGCCGACACCGCCCTCATCATTCGAGATGGAGCGCTCGAACAGCTCCAGGTCAAAGGATCTCTCGACTGGATGGAGACCAAAGAAGCTCTCAGTTAACCTGTCACCCAACTATTTTACGTCATGGAATTATTCCGACTCACTCTCGCTTCGATCATTAACCGCAAGACTTTTGCGATCTTTGCGGTTCTCCTCATCGCAATTCCCTTTGTCCTGCCCTACATGACTCCCTGGGAAACTAAACCTTCCATCATCGAGCCGGCAAGAGCCCAGGCCGCCTGGTGGATGCTTTGGGTGACCGCTGCCTGCTGGCTCCTTTTTCAGGGTGCTAACATCGGCGATCGCTGGGCATCTCACGGCATTCTCGAATACTTCAAGACACTTGGAGTGAACCGGATCAGCCAAATGGGCCAACTCTGGCTCGCCTGCTTCACCGTTTTCGCGGGAATGATCCTCATCACCTTTGGAATCAGCACTTTCACTGCGATGCCGGGCGACCCTATCGAAGCGAAGCACTGGCTGATCACCAACTGTCAATATGTCATTCTCTTTCTCATGGTGACGGCGCCCCTCCTCATGCTCTCAATTGCCCTCGGCACGAGATTTCGCGGCGCCGCCGCCTACGCTGTCACCATTGGACTTCTCGTCCATGGCCTTTTTGGCATTCGTTATCTCGAAGTCTTCCTCGCCGACAACACGAGTCCCCTCTTGAACTTCCTTTACGTGGTGTCTCCACACTACCACCTCTCCGACCTCACCTCTCGCCTCGTCTTCAAGCTGGGATCGCTTCCCTGGGCAGAACTCGGAAACACGGCAGTCTACCTCGGAGGACTCGGCCTTCTCACCCTTGCGTTCTCTATCCAACTCTACCGCGAAGTGAAGTGATGAGCCGATCCACCCTTATTTCAGCTCTCTCTCTCGCCGCGTCCGGCTTACTCTTGACCGTCGTCGGCAGTGGCGCTTTGACGAAATCGTCTCAGTTGGCTGCCGGGGATAACCCGTTCGGGATCTACCGCTCAGCCTACGGCAAGCTCCTTGCCAGATTGGGCGAGACGACGATTGATCGGATCTGGCACCTCGGAGTAGAGCAAATTGTTCCCCACTACATGTCCGGGGAATCCCATAGCACAGCTGCAGTCCCCAAAGGGACGGAAACAATCGTCGCCCAAAAGCTGCCCGCTAAACCAGTCATCGAATTGGCTAAATCCTGGATCCAAAAGCGCGTTGTCTCTCAGCACTCAAGGACGAACCCTTATTCCCTTTCTGATCAGCACAAACATCGCGTCCACAAGGACATCGAGAAACTCATGAGCAGGAGCTACCGCCTCGATCCGACACACTACGGCGCTTACAATTCTTACAATCTCTTTATCACTCATCACACCTTCGGCGGAACCGACGAAAGCCGGGACCATGCCAAGGTCCTCGGCGAAGAGACTATTCGCTACATCGAAGATGAGAATGAAGACGCGGAGGTATTCCTTACGGCCGCCTCCGCCTCGATGAATCTGTTTATAATCGAGACAGAAGATGCCAGAGTGAATCAAACTCCGATTTCTCTGGAAACTCTTCAAAAGTATCGCGATCAAATCTCCGGCTTTCTCACCACGTTCGAGAAGCTGCAGGAGAAAGCACAAGATTCGGGGGTCTGGGACAATGTTTCTACCGACCGACAGGTTGAGATCGCTCAACGCTATCGCTTCTCAAAGAAAACCTTCGGTCAATTTGATGCCATGATTGCTCGTGCTGAGAATCCTGATCAAGTCGAGGCCACCGCAGAAGTTGCCGAAACGCAGGACTGATTGACCACCCCCCTAACTCAGCACAAAAAAAGCCCGCTCTCCTGCGGGCTTTTTTTGTGGCCGCAAGCTTAGCGGTTGAAAGAAGCGGAAAAGCAACCCGAAGCCCCGAGAGCAACCCCCTTCCCGGCAATGAAATTACATCATGCGAACCGGCTGGAGGCCTCTCCATACGCAACGCAGACTTCTGCATGTAGTGCCTGACATTGAGCCACAACCACTGAAAACTAAGGAATTCTGGATATTTTTAAAAACTTTCACAATTTTTACTTGTAGTTATATTAATTATGGTTTTTATTGAAAGACAGACTCAAACGAGCCTTCAATGGAACCTTCTCAAGCATCAGCCCAAGCCCAAGCCGTGATGAGCGAAATCTTCGCTCAAGCCGGTGGCAATTCGATTTCGGATATCCAGATCCGAAGCGGCTTCCCTGTCTACTGCCATACGAAGAAGGGGCTCGAGATCATTCACTCCATGGGCGAGCTTCCCGTTTCAGTCGTGATGGCCGTCGTCGAGTTCCTCTATCAGCGCCAGGACAACGACACAACTGGGACGCTTTCTAAACTTCAGAACATGAAAGACGTTCAGGAGCGACTCTTCGAAGACAAAGTGGCTGACTTCAGTTGCGACGGATTCCCCCTCCCCGACGGAACCATTTCCGGTCGGATGCGTGTTCAGACCCACCTCAGCACGACCGGGCCCGGCATCACCTGCCGTATCCTCAGTGATGAAATTGCGGATCTGCACACTCTCGGCATCGCACCGGACACGATCCGTGCAGTCTCACAGTTCATGACGCGACGCCAGGGCTTCGGTCTTGTCACCGGTCAGACAGGTTCCGGAAAGTCCACGACACTGGCCGCGATTCTCGACTGGCTTCGCCAAAATCATCCTCGGCACATTGTCACAGTCGAGGATCCAATCGAGTATCGTTACTCTCGCTTCAAAGCAAATCGTGACTCCGACGGACGTCTCGTCCCTGCTCCGGGGTTCTGCACACAGCAGGAAGTTGGCAAACACGTTGGAACCTACAAGCAGGGCCTCAAAGATGCTTTGCGTAAAGCACCTCACGTCATTCTTATCGGTGAGATTCGTGATCGTGAGACAATGGAAATCGCGATTGAAGCAGCTCAGACCGGTCACGTCGTGATTTCGACGCTGCACACAAACGGAGCAGTGAAGACCCTCAGCCGTATTCTCGAATTCTTTCCCCAGGAACAACACCGTTCGCTCCTCGGTCGTCTCTCAGAGATCCTCATGTTTATCCTTTCGCAGGGACTCATCCCGACAGAGAATGGCCGGGTTCTCAACTACGAATTTCTCCAGAACAACAGCTCAGCCGTCCGCTCAGGTATTTCTTCCTACGACGGTGCGGCCAAGTCCCTCGACGATGCGATCCGCCACAGTGGCAACATTGAATGGGACGCGAATCTCAAGAATCTCCTGAACGCCGGGAAGATCTCTTATCAAGCTTATCAGATGAACCGCTACAACGAAGAGGAGGGAGACGATCTTCTCTTCATTCCAAAAAAAGCGGGCTGAAAACAATCTCGGGGATCTCCTTCCGGAGATTCCCAGGAAACAACAACAACAAAAAACAACAACATAATACTATAATGAAACTCAATAGCTTCAAAAAGCAGGCCGGCCTTACTCTTATCGAGGTCACTCTTGTCATCGCAGTTCTTCTTGGACTGATTTCCGGTAACTATTCAGGTCAAGAAAGTGAAGAAAACACTTGTACTATGAATATTATGG
>CAZOUP010000011.1:0-57645 GCA_964583035.1 uncultured Akkermansia sp. | reverse complement strand
GTCACGGCGAGTCGAGCAGATTGCGAGAAAAATCAGATGAATAGTCAATCAGACGCATCTCATCAAAATATCAAGCCCTCAGAACAGATTGTCACTGAATCTCTCCCATACAATTTTCACACCTTTTTATAACTGCCTGAAACACCGCGAGCGTTACTTTCAAAGTGGATCAATTAGCGCAGGTCGGTTTGACTTCAACGCCGCGTTCCTTATCATTCCTCCCACGTAAGCTTTTCCCTTTAATCGCGTCTTTCTACTCTCAGCAGATCTCTTTCCCCGGCCCTATGTATCACGATCCTGCCCTCGATCTGGAAAAAAAATTCCGCTCCAGTGCTCCCGGCTACTGGGCTGATCGCGATGTCACCGCCGAGCAATGGAACAGCCACACCTGGCAGCTCAAGAACCGCATCACTTCCCTCGCCCAACTCGAAGAGCATCTTAATTTGAGCGAGGAAGAGCGCAGCGGCGTGATCCTCTCCGGCACCAAGCTCGCGATGGCAATCACGCCGCATTTCTTTAACCTGATCGACCGTGATGATCCCGAGTGCCCGATTCGTCGCCAGATCATTCCGCGGATCGAGGAAACCTGGACCTCTCCGTATGAAATGTCGGATCCGTGCGGGGAGGATTCCCACATGCCGGTTCCGGGGCTCGTTCACCGCTACCCTGACCGTGTCCTCTTCCTCGTCACCGACCGCTGCGCCGCTTACTGCCGCTATTGCACCCGAAGCCGAGTCGTCAGTGGAGCCGGCGAACAGGAGTTGGAAACCGACTACGAAGCGGCGTTTCGTTACCTCGAAGAACACACCGAAGTTCGCGATGTGCTTCTTTCCGGCGGTGACCCGCTCCTGTTTTCCGATGGCAAGCTGGAAAAGATCCTGAGCCGACTGCGTCAGATCGAGCACATCGAATTTCTCCGCATCGGATCTCGCATCCCGATCTTCCTCCCTCAGAGAATCACCCCGGCACTCTGCGAGATGCTGCAGAAGTATCACCCACTCTTCATGAGCATCCACGTGAACCACCCGCGGGAACTCACCATCGAAGTGAAAGAGGGCCTCGAACGCCTTGCCAACCATGGAATCCCCCTTGGCAACCAATCCGTTTTCCTGCGCGGCGTGAATGACAGCGTCGAGGTCATGAAGGCTCTCGTGCAAAAACTCCTCATGTGCCGGGTGAAACCCTACTACCTTTACCAGCTCGATCTTATCGAAGGCTCCTCCCACCTCCAGGCACCCGTCGCCAAAGGGATCGAGGTCATCGAAGGCCTTCGTGGTCACACCACCGGCTACGCTATCCCTCAGTATGTCATCGACGCACCGGGAGGCGGCGGCAAAGTGCCCGTGAATCCCGAATACGTGCTTCAACGAAATGAAGAGCGCGTCGTGATCCGGAACTTCGAAGGCAAAATTTTCGAATACCCCGAGCCGGCCGTTCAGCCCGACCCGATCCTCGATTATTGATCCCCGATCACTCCGGTGATCACCGCAATGACATGGCAGATGCTCCCTGCCATCACGAAAAGGTGCCAGGTGAAGTGAGAGAAGCGGCGCTTCATGAGGTAGAAAGCGACCCCTCCCGTGTAGGATAGTCCGCCCGCAACGAGCCAGGCCATCCCGACCGGGCCGACGCTTTCAATGAGAGGCTTGATCGCGATACAAACGATCCAGCCCATGACCACGTAGAGGGCCGTCCCATGCTTGTCGAAGCGCGGGAGAAAAAACGCTTTCAGGACCATCCCCGCGAGCGCAATTCCCCAGACGACAAAGAAAAGAGACCATCCCCAGGGACCACGAAGATTCACGAGAAGCCACGGCGTGTAACTCCCGGCGATGAGCACAAAAATCAAGGCGTGGTCGAGAACCTGGAAAATGCGCTTCAGTCGATGCGTCGTCACCAGATGATAAACCGTCGAGGCTGAGTAAAGTAAGATCAGGCTGCTTCCAAAAATAGCCACGCTGGCGACATGCCAGGCCGAAAGCGGGGCTGCCAATTTCACCATCAATACCAACCCGACGACGCTGAGGACCGCCCCAATCCCGTGACTGATGGCGTTAAAAAGCTCCTCTTCGGGCGACTCACACAGTGCACTCCGTTCGCTCATGGGGAATAATCGAGGACATTGTGGGGTCGCGCCAGTGAAAATATTTTTGCAGCACTTCTGCCATCCAGGAGTCTGAATTTTTAGCAGACTCAGCTGCGCACCCAAATCAAACGCGTTGTGGGATCCGGGAGAATTCCGCCGGCAATGGCTCGACCTGTTGCGGTCAATTCAACAGGGTTGAGCCAATGACCTAACCCTGTTCATTCTTTGCCTCGAAGCGTCTCGTCAAAGACTACAGCAGTCGCTCGCGCCATCGTTTCGCGGCTTCCCGAGGTTTCCACCCAGGCACGCCCTGCCTCGCCGAATTTTCGCATCGTTTCAGGCGCACTTAACATTCCACTGAGCGCCGCTTTCAAGGACGAAACACTCTTCGCCTCGAAGAGTGAGCCGCCCCCGCTTTCACGAATCATTTCCGGAAACGGCCCGTGCGAAGGGGCCACCACCGGAAGCCCGCAAGCCATTGCCTCCAGCACGTAGAGTCCCTTCGGTTCCTCGAAGCGAGTCGGAACGCAGAAAAGATCGACTTCGCGGAAGAACTTGAGCTTGGCCCCCACATCCGGAGCCTCGACGTGTTCGAAACGATCCCCAAGTCCGGCCTGCTCGATCTTTTGAATCTGATCCGCATAGAACTCCCGATCTTTCTCCGAAAGCCAACCGGCCACTTTCAAACTCACGGCGGGCATCTCAGTGGCCAGTTCAATGAAGGCATCAATAATCAGATCAAAACCTTTCTCTGGAGAAAGGCGCGCAAAATAGCCAATCGCTGATCCGGGGGATTTTTCGCAGTTCCCTTCCCAAACAGAATCGAACTCCTCCACGTGAACACCGAGCGGAGTGAGATGAAACTTTCCAGGATCGACCTCCAACAGGCCTGCCATGAGGTCCCGGTAAAATGCGGAAAAGGTGAGAAATCCGTCCGCCTCTGCGGCGAGCTTCCTCATCTCGGCGAGAACCTTGTCGTGCCAGGGGGGAAGCAGTTCGTCGAGAAAAACGTCATCCCCCTGAATCGTGACTAACACCGGCACATCGAGTTCACGCTTCAGCGCCGGAATCGAGCCTCCCACGAGAAGGTTTGTGAGGCAGATCAAATCAGGTTTCACCACTTCCTTTAACCAGTGAACAAGGCGGGCGACCTCCTTTCGCTGAAAGCCGTTCTCCCCTTTCACCATCGAAAGTGTCATCTCACCGAGATCGGCAGCACTCACCGACATCGCTTTTGAAGAGACGCGCCGAATTAATTTTGGATTGTCCAGCCATCGATCCAGAAAAGCAGGGAGATGGCGGAAAAGCGGAATCTTCTGCTGAAGGTAGACATTAATCCCTCCAAAGAAAACCTGATCCATCGAGTGGTCCTCCTCATCCACCCGGATTGGTGTGTAGAGTGGAAGAAGCAGGATGTCCCAGCCCATCTCCTCCAGAGCCGTCACGAGCGCATTGTCACGGATGCAGCTGCCGCAATACATTCCCCCCGCACCGGCGGTGATGTAGACAATTCGAGGTTTATCTTTCAAATTAAATCGGGAGTTGGAAAAACGACAATGAAACGCGGACGGGAGCATCTTTCCATGAATTCAAAGACATCATAACGCCAGTGAGACATCAACGGAAGACGGTAGAATACAAGAGAACACTCCTCTTTCTCATCGATGAAACTATACGCTCTCACGGTCATCCTGATCAGCCTTATCTCAGTTACTACGACCTTTGCCGACTGGCCGCAGTGGCGGGGACCGGACCGCAACGGAATCGCCTCCACTTCCGCGAAGCTCCCGGACGTCATTCCCGAAGACTATGCGCTGACGCAGCGTTGGGCATCCCTCGAAATTCCGAGCGATCACTATGGAGGACATGGCAGCGTCTCCGTCGCTGAAGGGAAAGTCTTTCTTTCCGTTGTCTGGCATCGTGATGAGCCCACCGAAACCAGAAAGATTGATGGCGATGTCCTTTCGACGCTCGGCTATCGCGGAACGTCAAACCTCTCCGAAGAAGTGAGAAAGAAGATGGAGGATGACCGGCTGAACTTGAGCCGTCGCCTCCGCGGTGCCGCCCTCGATGAGTGGGCCGACGCCTGGGTGAAAGAAAATATTGATCCGAAAACTCAGCTCAGTCTCGGTAGTTGGATCATCAGTCGATTTAAAAAAGGCTCCGCCGCGATTCCTCTGAGCGTTTTTGAAACTCTGCGAGGGGCTTCAAAAGAGACCTTCACCGATCAGGCGGCAATGGAGGCCTGGGTCGATGCCCAAAATTTTGATCCGGTCATCCGGGACCAGATCATCAAGGCCGTCCCCGCGACGACAAAAGTGGCGGATGACATCGTCCTTTGCCTCGACGCGGAAACCGGCTCTGTCGTTTGGGAATTCCGCGTCAAAGGTTTTCCGAGCGGTCGAGGCTCGTCGAGCACGCCTGCCTTTTCTGAGGGAGTGGTCTACGCCGCGCTCAGTGAGCATATCTACGCCGTTGATGCCGCGACCGGAAAAGAAATCTGGCGGGCGCCCCTCACGGGCCGGAAGGGCCCTGCATCCTCCCCCCTCGTGCACGGCAATCATGTTTACCTGCAACAGAATCACCTCTCCGCCTTCGATCGCACCACCGGGGAAGAAGTTTGGAAAAACACCGAGGTGACCGGTTCGAACCCGTCCCCGGCGGTTTGGAATGAAGTCATTATTTGCAACACCAGCAAGTCGCTTCTCGGAGTGGACAGCGAGACGGGAACGACACTCTGGAGCGTCGCCGGTGGTGGCGACGGAACTCCCGTCGTCGCCGGAGATGAGGTCGTCATCAGCAGTCAAAGTGAGGGAAAGAACCTCATCGCCTACACCCTCACCGCCAACGGTCCGGAGGAAAAATGGTCACAGCAGTTTCTTGCACGTCGCTATGGATCGACCCCGATCATCTATCGTGAAAACGTTTACTACATGGGCAGCGATCGCCACCTCTGCCTTTCCCTCGCCACCGGTGAGATCCAATGGGAACGCGAGGCTCAATCCGCGATCTCCTCCCCCCTCCTCGCCGACGGGAAGATTCTTGTTTACGAAAACCGGGGAGGCTTTGCACATCTCATCGAAGCAAGCCCGGAAGCCTATGAGTCGCTCGGACGGGCGAAGGTCGGCGCACTTTACTGCGCGTCACCCGCCCTTGTCGGAAAAGATCTCTACCTCCGAACCGCAAAGAACGTCGTTTCGTTTCGATTCGACTAGGCGGTCGAGTCCATCGCCCCTGCAAGCGAGGCCCTCGACAAAAAAATGAACTTTCTGCAAGAAAACCCTTTACAGACCGACCTGTCTGTTTATGTTGCTCGCAGATGAGAAAAGCAAACGCCAAAGAACGAATCCTCGACACCGCCGGGAAGCTCTTTTTCCGCCACGGTTACTCGGAGGTCGGCATCAATGAGATCATCGCAAAAGCAGAGACAGCAAAGGCGAGCTTTTATCAGCACTATCCTTCGAAAGAGGCACTCTGCGAAGCGTGGCTCTCCGACGTCCATGATCGCTCGGAGATCAGCCGTGCTGATCTTCTCGCCAGCGAAGCCAAGCCAATCGAAAAGCTGGAGATCTACTTTGATCAGTTAAAAAACTTCATGGAACAAAGTGAATTCCGCGGATGCCCCTACTCCAACACGGGGGCTGTTTCCGGGAACGAGTGCACCGGCATCATCGAACAAATTCAAGGGCACAAGGAATCCATTCGCTCTTTCCTCCGCGAGGTCTGCTTTCAGCATCTATGCAACAGAGAGAAGGCCGACATTCTGGGTGACCGCATCTTCCTTCTTTATTCCGGCGCAACCACCGAGTGTCAGAATCTGAAAGAGATCTGGCCCGTCGAAATCGCCCGCGACGCCGCCCTCGAACTCATCAACTAACTCTTTTTTTACCCTTCATACAGACAGACTATTCTGTTTTTAACCAAACAAAATTGATACCATGACGATCACCCACACACTGAATCCCGAAAACTGGAACCTCTCCTACCGTGACTACCTGATCCGCTTTGCGCTGCAGCGCATCTCTGACTACGGGATCGCAGAAGACCTGGTTCAAGACACATTCCTTTCCGGCTGGAATGCGAAAGCTTCGTTCCGCGGAGACTGCACCGAGCGGACCTGGCTCACTGGGATTCTCAGAAACAAAGTCATCGATCACTACCGCAAGACCGGTCGTCGCCCTTCTATCCTCACGATCGATCTTGACGGAGCATCGATGGATGAAAACGAAACATTCTCATGGATCGATCAACAGCCCGATCTAAGTCTCACGAATCGCCCCGAAGCGGAAACCGAAAAACACGAGTTCCTCAAAGACCTTGAAGAAGCGGTGACACATCTTCCCGAAAAAATGGGGCGTGCCTATGAAATGCGCGAACTGCTCGGGCTCTCGACCGACGAGATCGTCAACGAACTCGGGATCTCCAAAGCCAACCTCTGGGTCCTCATCCATCGCGCCAAACAAACGCTCAGCGAAGAGCTCGACGCCGAATGGAATGGAATGGATGAGTTCGGAGGACGCCGGGCCGCGTAAAAAAAGAAATTTCCCCGAATAAGCGGCGCAAGGCATTCGTCTAACGGATAATTGATCGGATCCCCGTCCGTTCGTCCGGCTCAAGCGCCCTTACCAAGCAGACAATCTGTCACAGAGATCCTTAAGCCGACAAGATAAGATAAGAGAAATCCCCTCTCACGATGACCGAAATTGCACGACAGATCATAAAGGAACAGTGGCCTCGCCGAAATGATCTGACTCCTGCAATCAGACATCAGGCCCGAACCTTGATTAAGACTCATATTTTTCTAATCAGGGGTTGGAAACTAGACCTAGCTGCTTAAGTTTTTAAAAAAACTTCCGATTTTTTAAAAAAGTAGTTAATGTTTCCTGATTAATGGGATAAATTAACAAATGCGCCTCTGGACATTTGTTCTGTCAGTCACCCTTGCTCTTCTTTCTTTCACCCTGAACTCTGAGGTTTTGGCGGAAAAGGAAGATCGGACGCTCCGTTCTTTTCGCCCGATCGTTCCGATCAAACAGAACGTGAATCCCGGTAAGAGTCAGACCCTTTCCCAAACGGTCAAGCTGACGATCCCCCCTCCCCCGACACCGGCTCCCTCATCCGCTCTGTTTCCGGAAGGAAGTGTTCCTGAGGTAAGCCTCCCGCCTGAGCCGGTTCATTCTGAAAAGTCAGAAGCATCTCTGGACAGCGATGCTTCCGAAGAGGACGCGCTCAAAGAAATCGATCCTGACGCGCCGACCCTTGCAAAGCTGCGCGAAGAAGCACATCGGCTCGCAGATCGCGGCCTCACCTATAAGTTCGGCGCTGATGATCCGAGTTCCGGCGGACTCGATTGCTCCGGTGCGATGCAATATTTACTCTCCAAGATCGGAGTCGATGACGTTCCCCGAACTTCCTACGACCAATATTACTGGCTGAAGAAGGAGAAGATGCTCGACGACGTCTACGGCAAGTCAGCAACTTCGAAGATGATGAAAAAACTGTCGCCGGGTGACCTCATCTTCTGGGGAGGCACCTGGAAATCGGGGCATCGCGTTTCCCACGTCATGCTTTACCTCGGCTATGACCCAACCGCCGACAAACACTACATCTTCGGAGCGCGCGGCAAGAGTTCCAAGGGAATGCTCGGGAACGGTGTCGATATTTTCGAGCTCGAACCTGATCGTGGCCGTCTCATCGCACACGGCAAAATCCCGGGGCTGCAATATTGAGCGCCTCACCTACTTCATCGGCGCAAGGAGATCGTCCAGTTCCCCGTCGGAAAAAGTCAGCTTCTGAGGGGTCCCTTCGAGAATCCCTTCGAACAGCGCCCGCTTCTTCTGCTGGAGCATGAGAATCTTTTCCTCGATCGTCCCCGTTGTGATAAGCTTGTAGACGAAGACAGGATTTTTCTGCCCAATGCGATAGGCCCGGTCGGTTGCCTGCGCTTCCAGAGCCGGATTCCACCAGGGATCAAAATGAATGACGGTGTCTGCGGCGGTGAGGTTCAGGCCTGTTCCCCCCGCCCGCAGACTGATGAGAAATACCGGCGCTTTCCCCGCCTGGAAATCATCGCAGAGCTGCCCGCGATCTTTCGACTGACCGGTGAGGAGAAGGTATCGAATGCCTTCTTTTTGCAACGCTGCTTCGATGATGGCAAGCATCCCCGTGAACTGTGAAAAGATGAGAATGCGGCGGCCTTCCTCCACCATCGAGGGCACCATATCCATGAGCAGGTCCATCTTTGCTGAACCCTTCAGCTTCTTCGCCGAGGGAAGATTCAAAAGCTGCGGATGATTGCAAACCTGGCGCAGCTTCATCAACGCCTCGAGAACGAGGAGCCGCGAGCGGTCGACGCCAAGGCGTTCTATTTCTTCATGAACTTCACGGCTCACGGCGGCACGCACCGCCTCGTAGAGCTCGACCTGCTTGGGAAGCAATTCCAGCGAGCGCACGATTTCACTTTTCGGCGGAAGATCTTTAGCCACAAGCGCCTTGGTCCTCCGCAGCATGAGAGGAGCTACCCGCTCCGCGAGACGCTTCCGCAAGCCCTCGTCGCGGTCATTCTCAATCGGCCCTCTGAAACAGCGGTTAAAACTGTCTTCACTCCCGAGGAACCCGGGCATCAAAAAATGAAACAGCGACCAAAGCTCTCCGAGGTGATTCTCAATCGGAGTTCCGGAAAGACAGAGTCGATGACGTGCATCGATGCGGTAAGCGACCTTGGTGACTTGAGAGTTGGTGTTCTTAATCGTGTGAGCCTCATCAAGCACGACGTAGTGAAACGGCTGATTAAGAAGCTCCTCAGCATCCCTCAGCAGCACCGGGTAGGAAGTAACAACAAGATCGCAGTGCTGAAGCACGGAGTAGTATTTCTTCCGGTTTGCTCCCTGGAGCGCAATTACCTTCAAGGATGGCGCGAATTTCTTCGCTTCTTTCTCCCAGTTCGGGACAACACTCTTCGGAGCGAGAATCAGACTGGGCAAATCACCTCGTCCGGCCGCTTTTTCATGATGTAAATGACAGAGCGTCTGGATCGTTTTCCCAAGCCCCATGTCGTCGGCGAGGATTCCTCCCATCTTTTGCTCCCGCAAAAACTGAAGCCACTCAAAGCCATCCTGCTGATAGGGTCGCAGGGTAGCTAAAAATCCCTGAGGAGCATCTGGAATCTCTTTCGGCTTCAACGACTCCAGCTCCTCCGCATGGAGTTGCAGTTGTTTCGGCGCTCTTTTGACAATGGCATCCTCGCCCTTCATGCCGACAACCTGCGCTGCGCGAACTTTGTGCAGCTTCAGGGTGCCATCCTCATTGATTGTGTCCCGATCAAAGAGCTCGGTCAGGGTAGAGAGAATCGATTTGAGCCGGGCCGCTGGAAAGGCAATGAATTTCCCTGAAACGCCGGTAGGAATGGGAATCTTCTTTTTCGATGGCCACTGCTCCAACAGCGCGAGCGAGTCATTCGAAGGGCGGCTCTCAAGGTATCTCACGAGATACGGAAGCAGATTAATGCGCTCACCGTTCACCTGCATGCCGTACTCAAACCCGAACCAATCGACGTTTTCCTTCTCCTCCTTAAACTCGCCGTAAAAATCGAGGGGCTCGACAACCTGAAGACCAAAGCCTTCATCAATGACAATCTCACAGCCCAGATCAATCAGCTCCTGCTGACGGTTCGTGATAAAGTCGGCCCAGAAGACTTCCTGCATTCCCCGCCGAATCGCGGAGTAGCCGTAGCACTGGCGGCAGTCAGCCTCAATTTCATCCCACGGATACAACTCCACAAGACGCCTCAGCCCCATTTCCCGGAGACGGGTTTCGATCCTAGGATTCTCTCCGGTAATCCTCGCGAGAGGCATTCGCTCCAAAACGGCACGAGCATCTGAATCATCCCAATGAAGAATGCCTGCTCTCACGTCTGTCGCAAAAAGATCGAGCCGCGTAGTCAACGCCCCCATCCCGAATTCCTTATCTTCCGCAGCTCCCTTTTCAAGCATCGCCATCATGAGCAAGGCGGCAACATGCTCATTATTCGGCGTAGTGTCAGCGTCGCTGCGACCGTCGACCTTCCATTCCCCCTCAGCGGTATGATGGATGACAATGCTGACTTCGGCTGCAATCTCTCCTTTTTCAGGGGTGACCTGCCCAAAAATCCCGGCGAAGGCTCCCTGGATGTTGGCCGTGACCAGTCGGACTAACCCGGAATCGATCAACCACCTGCCCTTGTTCAGCGCGTCTCTCGAAAAAATCACCCCGCAGAAAGGAGGCTCATTGAGCACGATTTTCCCCAATACACCAGAAGGGTCAGGCGTGTCGCCGTCAAAACGGAGACGACTGTTGAGGGAGGTTTTCTTCAAAAAGATCAGCGGTTAACGGCGGGCCATCATGATCAACAAGCTGACGAAAATTTCAACCTCTTCGAATAGAAAATACCTGTCTCCGTACAGAAAAAGAGCCGGGTGGATTTCTCCACCCGGCTCCACAGGTTTACGTCCACGATGAAATTAAATTCCACCGCAAAGATTTATCGAACAAACTCCTGCTTGAGTTCGGAAAGCGCGGCACGATTGCGCTCGTAAAGTTGCTCCATCTTCTTCCTGGTCTCAGAGCCTTCCGGAAGAGAGTCGGCCAACGCTCCAAGGTCGCGTTGGATGGACTGAAAGTTGTAAATGAGTTCCAAATCTTTCTCAGAATCGATCACTGGATTTCCACTCATCGAAACAGGGCGAAACCCCGCCAGGGCCTGACCGCGGGACTCAGCTGAGTCCATCGGAACATAGCCACTGACAAATACACGCGGGGACTGGCTCACACTGGCCATCGAGTTCATGATCCGGCCTTCAATGAGTCCGGTTTCAATCCCATACCGGATAACTCCGCTTTCAACCGGGGGGAGGTAGGAATCAACACGTGATGGAGCTAAAAGCTGAGGCCTCCTCGAATCACCGGGGACCCTCCCAACCGAAGCCGGTATGACGGAATTCGCCTCGAGGTAGCTTGCATCGACCGGACCGCTCAAATCCTCCGAACTTTCGACGAAATCAAGGCTCGCAAGATCGTCAACCTCCTCAGCGAGAAACAATTGCGGCACATGAACCACGTTCTCAACACTCGCCAGGATCAGAGGGTCAACCGCATCAAAGAGGGATGAGTTGACCGGGGCATCAGCCTCTGCCAGTTCAACATGACCGCTTTGCGTAAAAATAGCAGCACCGACGAGACACATGGCAACTACGGCTGCAGCGATCGAAGTGACGGCACGGCGTGATTGATTAAACTGAACCGGAGCAATGACCTTACCGGCTTCAACCAAAGGAAGAACTTCGAGGTTCGGCTCGCGCATCTCGCGACACCACTCACTCTTCAACCCTTTGGAGAGGAGGCCCATGATATCCTCCATCGATTCCAATTCACTCATCGCGTTCGGAGACGCCTCGAGCTTGGCATCGAATTCGGCTCGCTCAGCGAGGGTCATCTCCCCGAGGGCATAAGCGGTAAGTTGTGGATCGTCAGAATTGACTGGTTCGCGGTTCATGAGTGGCAGTGGTTGGACGTTTGGCAGGTTGTGAAAATTAGTTGGGAAAATCAGGAAGGAGTCACTCCCATCAATGTTCTCAGGCGTTTGATACCGGTGTGGATGAGGAAACCAACGTTGCTCACGCTGAGACCGGTCACATCGGAGATTTCTTTGTAGCTGAGATCCCCCTGAAACTTCAGGCGAATCACTTCCCGCTGGTTGTCGGGAAGCCGCTCTAAAAACTTGAGAACTTCCTCGAAGCTCTCTTTCTGCTCCATCGCATTTGCGGGATCCGGAGAAGCGTTCTCCATATTCTCAAATGCCTCACCAGCTGAGGTGAGCATCGGATTCTCCTTACGCAGAACATCGATGGAACGATTGCGACAGACCGTGTAGAGCCAGCTCTTGAGCTTACCCTGAATCATCTCAGGATCCTGCCGGTGAAGCTTAACAAACGTATCCTGAACAACGTCACGGGCACGCTCCCAGTCTCCGCCAAGCAAGCCTGCAGCATAGCCAGTCAACGGCCCTTCGAAGTCTGCCTGGGCGGACTCGACTAGCTCTCGGGGAGAAACCTCCATGGATTTAATAAGCAGGGCGGACATAGACTCGATGACTACGCAATCTTGAACGCTCCGGAAAAAAAGTTCTTAGATAAAAATTACTTAGATAATCTAAGCCATTTTTCAGTTCCCTCAATGCCAAGCTTTTGAACGCCTGATTTCCCTCCGGTTTTCGATGAATTTGGTCCTTAGAATCATCCCATTTGAATTGCGGTCTGAGAATTGAGATTTTCATTTATGAGAGTTTTTAGTTGCAATAGTTAAGAAATCCGTAGTATTTGACTTACTTAACTTTTTTCAGTTCACCACCACTTAATCGACCATGGCCAATATCCTTATCATCGACGACGAAGCAGCAATCCTGAACCTCATGTCGAAATCCTGTCGGCAGCAGGGACACGACGTCACCGCCGTCCAGACCGGAAGAGATGGCCTCAAGGTGCTTGATGCGTCACAGCCTGATCTGATGATTGTCGATCTCCTCATCGGCGATATGAATGGCCTTGATATTATTCGCTACTCCGAAGAGCACTATCCCGAGATCCAGATCATCATGGTCACGGGCAACGGGTCGGTCGAGACGGCGGTCGAAGCAATGCGACTCGGCGCTTTTGATTACCTCACGAAGCCGTTTGAACTGGCTGACCTCCAGCGTACCGTCCAGCTCGGTCTGCAAGCACCTTCAGAGCAATCTGAAATCACTCAGGGGTTCCAGGCTGCGGCAATCACCATGCCGAGCAGCGGCATGATCGGTGAAAGCCCTAAGGTGAAAGAGATTCTCGATGTCATCGAGAGAATTTCCGACAACGACTCCCCCGTCCTCCTCGAAGGCGAGTTCGGATCCGGAAAGCAGATGGTAGCGCGGAGCCTACATAATGCCAGCAGCCGGAAAGACGCTCCGTTTAAAGTACTTCAGTGCTCAGCCCTTCCTGAAGAACTTCTCGAAAGCGAACTATTCGGTTCTCCATCGAGCCGTGGCGAAACGATCTTCTCCCGTGCGGCCGGAGGAACCGTCCTTCTCGAAGAGATCCACGTTCTCCCCCTGCGATTGCAGTCTAAGCTTGATAGCTACCTTGAGGAAATCAACACCCGCCGGATGATGTCTGATCTCCCCCGTCACATGGATGTTCGGTTCATTGCCTCTTCGGCAAAACCTCTTCAGGAGCTTATTGAGTCCGGAAACTTCCGCGAAGACCTCTTCTACAAGATCTCGATCATCCCGATTGATGTGCCGCCACTCCGCAGCCGGACCGAAGACATTGAGCCGCTCGCTGAACACTTCCTCAAGCAACGTTCCGAGCGCACCGGGACAAGCACGCCGGAAATCGATAAGTATGCGAAGCGTCTCCTCGAAGGATACAGCTGGCCAGGGAACGTAGGTGAACTTCAAAACGCGATTGAGCGTGCCTGCGCGTTCGCTGAGGGAGGTCGGATTCGTCCTGTCGATCTTCCACCCAAAGTGACTCAGAAAGTCGAGATTACAGACGAAGACGAGAAAACCACCCATCACCTTCCCATTGGCACCGGACTTTCCGACTACGTAAGAAAACAGGAAAAACTATTCATCCGCGAGACCTTGAAATACAACGGTGGTTCTCGGGAAAAAGCGGCCAGCATGCTTGGTGTTAGTATTGCCACCCTTTACCGCAAGATGGGTCTGAAGCTTGAAAAAGATAAGATGACCACCAGGTAGAGTGACCTGCGCCGGATCATATCCCGAAAACTATCGACGGCCTTTTGAGATCTGATGTGATTCTCAAAAGGCTGTTTTGCTTTCTTGATGCGTGAACTTGCGGAGCTGCAAGAGGACTCTTTACCGCGCCAATAAGACTAGTCGATCGCCTCGGTCAAAACATCACGCTGCCAGGGAAGCACGCCTTCCAGCCTTTCCTCGACTGTCAGATTAGTGGAAGCCATGCGTTCCATGATTCCGCGCGTCGCAATCATCGTGCCTTCAAGTCCAAGCTCAGTGGCTCTCTTATTGCGGATACCGCGAATGCGATCAAAGCGTTTCTCATCAATATCGAGGCGAGGTCCATTTGCGCGGATTTTCTTACTAGGATAGTCGGACTGAGAAACCGCATCCGCCCGGCCAATGAATTCATCCAATCGCTCCAACGACGGTTTCTTAATATAATGAGGAGGCTTCAACTTGCGACCTTCATCGAGGTTCCCGACCATGCGAAACATCTCACTGTTACTCAAAAATTTGAAAGCAGGACGGTCGAGACGTCGACACTCATCGTCGCGCCACTTCCAGAAATATTTCAAGTAATTCAACCCTCGCGGCGACAACTTGCCCCATCCGGTGATCCTCCAGGCATCTTTTTGAACACGATCACCACGATCAAAGACACTGGAACGAGCCGAATCACAGCTCTGAAGAAACCAATCATACCGACCGGCCTCTTTGAGCCGCTCTTCAAATTTCCCAGCTAAGTCGAGGAGATACCGGACATCGTTAAACGCATAGGCCAGCATTTTATCACTCAATGGTCTCTGACTCCAATCAGCCTTCTGTGACTGCTTTGAAACCTTCACTTCGTATTCCGTCTCAAGAAGGTTCGCGAGACCAAACTTCGTCTGACCCAGAAAACGCGCCGCAATCTGTGTATCCATGATCCGGTGAGGAGCCCAGTCAAAAGTCATGCTGAACATCGAGATGTCATAGTCAGCGCCATGCATCCAGACTTTCTCAAATTGATCGATGAATTCAGGAAAAGCCTTCAAGCCATCGATCCCAATCGAGAGCGGATCGATGATCGCCAGCTCTGTTGGCGTCGAGAACTGAACGAGACACAATTTTGTCTCGTAAGAATGCATGCTGTCTGCCTCAGTGTCGATCGAGCAGGCTTCCAGGTCGCCGCGCGCAATTACTTCAGACACATAAGCCTCAAACGACCCCTGTGTGTCTATGTAGCGCTCAGGAAAGGACGCAAACCGGTCCGGGGTAACAGAAGACATCGCAAATTAGCCTACTGGATGCCGCGAAGGAGAAGCTCCGCGTTCGAACTGGTCGATTTAATAGTCTTCAACAAGACTTCCATTGCCTCCGGAGCAGGGCGCTGAGCCATCTGCTTTCTCAGGGCACTAATGCGACGAAACTCTTCGGGATGGTAGAGAAGTTCATCCTTACGGGTGCCACTCTTGAGAAGATGAATCGCCGGGAAGATTCGGGATTCCGCCATCTCACGATCAAGGGTGATCTCCATATTGCCCGTCCCCTTAAACTCCTCAAAAATGACGTCGTCCATGCGGCTGTCAGTTTCAATCAGACAGGTCGCCAGAATCGTGAGGCTTCCGCCCTCTTCCACATTGCGCGCTGCACCGAAAAAACGTCGTGAGCGTTCGAGCGCCTTCGGTGAAATACCACCACTCCCAATTGGGCCACCACCGCCGCCACCACCGCCGCCGCCGCCGCCGCGATTTTTTCCACGCCCTGCGCCGCCACCGCCACCGCCCGACTGGTTCGCGGAGTTATGGGCACGAGCGAGGCGAGTCAGGCTATCAAGGAGCACGACCACATCTTTTCCTGTTTCTACAATCCGTTTAGCACGGTTCAAAACCATGTCTGCCACTTCGATATGACGCTTTGAAGACTCGTCAAACGTTGAACTGAAAACCGAGGCGTTCACGGTCTCACGGAAATCGGTAACCTCCTCAGGCCGCTCGTCGAGCAGCATGACGATCAATTCGACATCCGGATTGTTCTGATGAATTGAGACCGCGATGTTCTTCAGAAGGATCGTTTTGCCACCGCGGGGAGGAGCCACGATCAAACCCCGCTGTCCTTTTCCAAGAGGAGCGATTAGATCGATCACCCTCGAAGAAACACAAGGAGCGTCCATGATTTCCAAAATCAGCCGCTCATCAGGAAACATCGCCGTAAGATTGTCAAAACTGGCGGGATCTTCCCACTCATCAACAGGAATTCCCTCCACCGTGACAATAGAATCTACTGAAAGGAACTTTTCGCGGTCTCTCGGCACCCTGATGACACAGGAGAGCTCCTGGCCAACTTTGAGCTGATGCTTCTTGATGAACGAAGCAGGGACATAAACATCATCCGCATTCGAAGCGAAACTAAAGTCAGGCCATCGCAGAAAACCGAAACTGTCGCCGGAGTAGTCGAGAAAACCTGTCGCCTCCATCACCGTTCCAAGTTCTCCATAAAATTTTAAGAGTTCGAAGACAAGCGCGTGCTTCGAGCGCATCCCTGCAACACGCAAATCAGCCTCCTGAGCTGCCTCATGGAGATCGCTCAGCGACCTCTTTTGAAAGTCGTTAATCACAATCCGCTCCGGGACTTTCACCATGGGCTTTTGCTCCTGATTCCCGGGTTCAGCCGAGTCGGTTTTGGCAACTGCGTTATCTGTCATTAAGTATTAAGAGAAACATCTTCGAACCAGATGTTCGACTTGTAAATTTAAAGCCTCCAATGAACCGTCATTCCAAACGACGACATCAGCACGGCGAATTTTTTCATTTATCGAAAGTTGGGCGTTCAGAATTTGATTGGCTACTTGAAGGTCGAGCCCCCGCATAGAGGTCAGTCGATCAACTTGAGTGGCGGGACAAGCGGCGACAACTAAATCGAGATCACGTTTCAAAGGGAAATCGACCTCATAGAGCAGAGGCACTTCAACAAGCAAAAATTCAGTGTGGTCAGCATTGTCTCCAACAAAGTCCACAACCCGCTGATACACCAAAGGGTGTATCAACTGTTCAAGCTTCTCACGAAATACAGAATTTTCAAATGCGTGTTTTCTCACAAGCGCTTTATCGAACAGCGCTTCCTGCCCCACTCCACACTCCGCAAGGAGCTGAATCACTTTTTGTTGGACACTCTCTTCGCGCAGAAGATCAGCGACACAAGCATCACTGCTGAAAAACGGTGCCTTCAGACCTTCCTGCAACGCCCCGGCGACTCGACTCTTTCCACAGGCGATGCCCCCAGTGATGGCAACAGTGATCATCTCAGGAAGGTTCCCATAAAAAAGGCGCAGTAGTGTGATCCACTGCGCCCATTTCGAAAATTAATCTCTCCTCGTGATCACTTCTGGTAAGGAATCGGTCCGGGAGCAAATGTCGTCTGAGGGGTGATAGGAGGACGTGGAATCGGCTCTGGCAGCGGATCGTCCTTAAGCCCGCCATGGATAGGAGCACCCGCTGGGTCCATTAACTGAGCCTTCACAAAAATAGTGAGGTTACGCTTTAAATGCTGCTCAACACTTGAACGAAAGAACCGGCCAATAACCGGCAAATCACCAATGAAAGGAATTTTGTCTTCGACATCCTGAACATCCTCTCGGATCAGACCACCCAATGCGATCGTCTGACCATCCCAAATGGTCACCTGAGTCGTCACCTTGCGAGTGGAAAAGACAGGCATGTTGATAATGTTTGGCGTGAGAACATTAACGCCATTAGTAATCGGACTTCCATAGTTAATGAATCCATCGAACTCGACTACTTCAGGAGCCAAGTTCAAGTCAATCGTGAATTCATCAGCACCAAGGACAGGGTCCACCTCCAAAGTGACACCAGTGTTCCTCGTCTCAAACGCGGTCGGAGTTGCCGGTGTAACAGGAAATGAACCGCCAACAGTAGTGTTACCGACCTGATTGGGAATTTCAGGCGGGTCATACTCGGTTGGATAAATGAACTCCCGAATAACTTCAATTTTTGCACGCTGACCACTTCTGGCCATGACCGAAGGTGCGGACAAGAGATCCACCCCTTTCTTTTGACTCAACGCTCTTATTGCCATCTGAAACTGAGGGTCGGTCAGAACCCCAGCAACACCGAATACTGAAGGCGACGAACCCAGACCGTTCCCGGGGATAATTAGTGAATCAATACTATTGCCGGAGACAGCCCTTGATCCTGACCTTAGACCACCCGTGAGAAGATTCCCCGGATTTCCAGCCGCAAGCGCAGGATTCACGAAAGAGAAGTCACCAGCATTAGAGGCATTTACTACATTCCCTACAGTCCCTCCACTCCCGAGAATATTGTTCGTTCCGAAAGCAAATGGACCCAGCAACCAATCAAATCCCAATTCGTCATTGATTTCGTCAGCAATCTCAACAAACCGCGAAGTAATGTAGATCTGCTTCTCCACACCAGTCCTAATGGATTCAATGTAAGCCTCCACAATTTCGAGCTGATCCTGAGTGTTTGTGACGACCAACGTTGACGAGGCCGGAGCATAAAAAGCGGTCGCACCCGTGCCGAATGTAATTCCAAAAGACTCGAGAACTTCTTTTGCAGACTTACGTGCACTGAAGGCCGAAGTTCCGCCTCCAGCAACCGGATCAGCAAACGGGTCAGCAGCTCCACCACCCCCGCCCCCACCACCATCCTGGGCAGTCGAGAGAAACGTAGGCGGAACCGTATAATTCACCGTAAAAAGATCCTGATCGGGAGTAGAAAGCGGAACAACGAGAACCGCGTTTTGCTCAACCTTGTATTTCAATTGAGCCAGCCCCGTGGTGTATCGCAAGGCTTCAGCAAGCGGAACATTGGATAGTCGCAGTGTTATCCGCGTGTCGGCCACACCACCTCCTCCAGTATCAACCGCTCCGCCGCCGCCGGAAAAACCGAATCCACCGTCATCACCGCCAGCTGGCGCGGCAGGGGCTCCTCCTCCACCTCCACCGAGAATGCCGGCATCAAGGACGATGTTCACGCCTTTTCGCGCAGGATTTGATTCGCCTATGTCAAGCTCAACTGATCTAGACTGAAGGAAATCGAGAGCGTCCTTGAGGGGCGTATCGACAAACTCTACACTCGGGAGGAGAATGCTTTTGAGCTTATCCTCGATTCGACGTATCTCACCGCTGGCGGTGTCAGTCGGAATATTAATCAATTCACCACCATCAATTGCTGAGGGAACCGGCGTTTCCCAACCCGCCGCAACCTCACGCAACATCTTGGAACGAGTATGATCTCTGGCCACGTCATAATAATCCATCTTATGCCGCTCATTATTCTCCTGCCCGCGACGAGCGGCTGAATTGTAAGGATCGTCATTGAGAGCCTTATGGTATTCACGGTCCGCTCGGTCATAATCCCCAAGGTCAACATAGCCCTGAGCGGTCTTTAATGCCAACTTTACTCTTCTCACTCGCTCAAGGTGCCCGGGAGTCAACGCAGGTGAGTAATAGTCAGGATCGCTTAGCTGCTCCAACAAGCGTTTCGCGTCGATATTGTCAGGGTCAACACTTGGCTGCAGCACTTCTTCAACAAGGGCGATCGCTTCCGGATACCTTCCCTCGCCAGCGCGCTGACGCCCCAGAAGAACCGACGCTCTCGCGAACTGCTTGATGTAAGCCCTCCGTCGCGGCTCAGTCATTGGTGCCTCCGGAAGCAGGTCAAGTGCTGCCCGATACTGATCGATCGCACCCTGATAATCTCCATCAGCCATCAATTGGGAACCCCGAAGAGCAGCTTCATCAGCCTGCTTCACACGTTCTTGCAAGCGGACAACGTAATTCGTTGCGATCGACGGGACTCCACCGCCCGACCCATACCCACTCGGGCCAGCAAACGCCATCTCGACTCCAGAAAGCAAAATGAACGTGATTATAGCCGAGAAATAGCAGGGAACTACCCTTTGAACAACGAATGTCATCTTCATAAAATCTTGTAGCTCAGGAGGATCGCAAGATCTCCCCCTCTGAGGTTCCTCATCAAAACCAGAATATCGCCTTTCTGTCAACCGTTACTTCTTCTTAATTTCCACTGTTTGCTCAGGCTCTGAACCGGTCCTGTAAGTAACCACGGAGGAGTCTTCATTAGCCTTCTCGAGCCTGTATTTCGTCTCCGAATCTTTGAGGATATTGAAGGCATCTCCCTCTTTCACGTAAAATCGATTTCCCGGATCAAGCATGAATTCAAGCTCAGCAAAATAGGTCGGAATGATTAGATCCACATTACGGACCAACTCATAAGACTTTCCATCCGGCAAATACGTCACCTTCACCACAGATGCATCAACTTCAATACCGACGTTGTTGGGGGCTTTCTTCTCTTCGAATGAATCGACCCTGAACTGGCCGTCTTTAGAGGATTCGCCGACTCGAAGGTAAAAATTATCCGTCCCGGGCCACTTAACCGAAGGAACCTTCACAATCTGAAAACGCTCCGAATCCGGGCGGGCCGAAAATCGGAGAACATACTCCTGCTGCTGACGCGAGTGCATCACCAGCTTGTCAGCATAAGGCGGATGAGAAGACGCGTCGCCTGGAGCCGTCTTATCATTCCACTCAGCCAAGTTCGTGAACCCATCACCATCTGGATCTTGAGAGAGTACGCCCGAATTCAAAAAATCCAAATCGTGCTCGAGAAGCCATGCGTTCGACGCCGGAGGCCGAAGTTGCCTTGCATTAGGATCGCTCATATCAATCAAGTTGCCTCCCGATTCCACGATTGGAACACTGACAAAAAGTGGAACCTCCTTCGGAGGAGTTCCGATAACTGGAGTCTTCCACGTTTGGGAACTCTCCACGAACTGCTGCGCTATGCGGGCGATCATGACGTCAGTCGGAGGCAACTCGTCATTCGGCGACGCCGGATTCATTACGAAACGCTCACTGAAACTGAGCGCACTGAGCGCGATGAGGCACGAAATCGCCATAACAATGACGCCGACGAAAATTAGAAGCCCAGTATGCCAGTTTTTTTTCATCGCTCACGTCCTCCTTTTTTGCTATCCACCTTTTCTTTTTCATTAGCAGCCACTTCCTCAGGGCTGATGAATCTCACTATATCGACCACCATAAACACGTTCAAGTTCTCCTGCCCCATTAGGACGCGGGCATCTTTTGACGATGAGATAAAACCTTCTTCACGGGCCCGCGTGGACAGTTCGCCCTCATTTGCTGTGGGATACCCCCACGCTTCAAGCCTCTCGTAGGAAGCGACCTCTTTAGTTTCAGGATTCTCATAAGCCGGGAGACTCGACTGCTGCGCAGCGGAAAGCTTGATCGGCCCCTCTGTCACCTCATTCCCTACTTTCAACACCCTAACAATATAGAAAAAACCGGTATCGTTCGCGAGCTGATTAATGAGTGCCTGAAAAGATCCGTGCTTACCTGAAAATCTCAACCGGACGGGATATTTATGAACAACACTGCTGGCGTGATCATTCAGCGCCCCGGCTTCTCCCGGGATCGGATCTCGCTCGAATGAGACAAGACTGGAAGCGCCCACTTCAACAAGCGACCGCAAGAGGTAGTCGACGGCCTCCAACTCATAATCAAGAACAGGCACCAGCTCCTGGGGGGGAATCGAATTACTGTAAGCGTCAAACCCCATCTGAAACTCGGCAGCATCAGTGATGGATAGTCCACCCTCATCGGCATACTTACGAAACCCCTGGACGCGTTCCTTAACAATTCTCTGAAATTCAGGCCCTTGAAGAGTCGTGTTGAGCTTTCGCTGAAAAGTGTCCAAGCTGGCAAAAAGCGCTTCGACCGAGTTATCGTATTCTGTGACCGTCCCAGTGAGTGCCTCGCTATTCTCTTTATTCGGATAAGGAACACGCCGCTCCAAGCCCTCAATCGCCCCGACCCTATCATCCCAGCTCTCCAACGCACTGGAGTATTTACTATATGCTGAGAATGCGTAAAACCCGCTCCCTCCAATGACGAGCGCCGCGATTACCCCGAATGTTGTTAACCAAACCTTGTAGTTCATATAATCCTATAGCTCTACTTCGTGAACTTGACTTTATTTTCTTCAGGCAGGGGCAGAACCATCTTGAATGGATAAGCATACCGATCATCACCGGTTCCTGCATCCACTTCGATAATTTGACCGATGTCCACACCCTCAAGCGCGAAGAACGCATTCGTTGTTTCATCCTCTGAATCTGCCTTTAATCTGTTAAAATAGTCAGTCACAACCTTTGACCCCCCCCCTGCGTTTTCCCGCCAAAGGCCTTCAATGGAAAAGGAGTCAATCGTCGCATTGATCGCTCCAGAAACAGCGAGCAGGTCTGAATCCTGGTCTGCGATCACCGGCACCCCGGCAGCAAGAGGCTCGATTACCGTCATGAAAAGGATATCACCATCCATTTTTTCAGCGAGCTTGTTGAACACTTGAACCCAGTATACCCGATGCTTTACTGCCTCAACATAGGGGCTCTTCTGGCTGTCAATCCGCTCAATTTCGGCCTTAGAAGATTCGATCACATCATTATATTTTTTCAAGTCCAAGGCCTTTACCTCGATATCGTCCCCTTTCGTGAGAGCGACACCGGACGCCTTTGAGAAAAAGAATCCTAAACCACCGAGAAATACCGCAAGGACTGCAACTGCAAGCAGGAGCGCCGGCTTCCTCTTCTGGAGATCCTTGGCTTTCTGCACTGAAGCCGGAATCAACTGAATCCTTACCGGAACCTCACCAACCTGACTGATCGCACTTCCAACGACGTCTCCTAAAGAATGCGCGTTAGCCGCAACCATGCCGCTATCAACCGAACTTGCCACCGTGACATTCCGGAAAGCATTGAAGTGATCGACAGGAAGACCTAGCTTTTCGGCAAAGAACTCGCGAATAAAAGGAAGACCGGCCGATGCGCCAGAGAGAAGCACGAAAGTCGGAGCAGTCCCTGCTTGCTGACTCCGGTAAAAGTTAATCGTCCGCATAATCTCGGAATGAAGGCGGGTCAGTGAATTCCTCACCACCTTCGAGATTCCGGCGATCTCGGGGTCTTCGTGATCTGCGTAAGCGCCCCCAAGGGCAACAAAACCATCCGTCACCTTGCGGAAATCCGCAGCACCGAAGTCGCTACCAAACTCTTTGGAAATAGCCCGGGTGATATCAGACCCTCCGATCTTCACGGTCCGGACAAAGACTTTACCCTCTTCCATGAAGATCATGTCGGTTGTTCTCGCGCCAATATCAACGAGGAGGGTTGTGCCCTCGACATCCGAATAGTTGAAGCGGAGGGCATTATACAACGCGATAGGCGAGACTTCCGCACCCAGAGAACTGAGACCGGAGGCAGTCACCATTTCATCGATCTCGTCCAATTCGTCGGACTTCACCGCCGCGAGGACCACCTCGACCTCGATATCGTCGGGATCTCCCATGAGCTGGTAACCCCAGACCACTTCGTTGATCGGATAAGGAACCTGCTGCTGCGCCTCGAACTCCACGATCTGATCGACCTGCTCTCCATCAAGAGCCGGCAGACTCGCGAATTTCATCAGAACCGGAAAGGAGGAGACAACGTAGGTCGTCTTTGCTCCTTTAGCTTTCAGACTGGTAACAATCTCTTTTAAGGCGGCGGCGCCCTGTGAGTTCCTAACTTCAGTATCAGCAGGGTCGCCGATGAACTCTCTTCGCTCAAGGCGGTCGAGCCTAAGACCACCACCAGTAGTCTTCGAGAAAACTGCTCCGGTAACCTGTTGTGATCCAACGTTAAGGGTGATGATCCGATCTTCTGCCATATCCGGTTATCGTGATGAAAAAGCGTAATGCCTCAAAGGGTGATCCAAAATGCTTAAGGTTTCTTTGCAGACTCCGCATAGCGGTCAATCCAGAGAAGTGCAAATGGAGTTTCATTTCTTCCTAACACTCCGGGCTGAACTCCCAGTGCCTGCCAAAATTTAGCCCGGCTGCCTGACTCGGTGGATTTACCACCGACAATGACTCCATTATAATAAATTTCGACTCCAACAGCCTCAACGGCACCTTCCCTGAAATTACGGAAGTCACCCGTGATTTCGCCAAGTGAACTCGGCGCGACGTAAACTGCGGAGTAGTTTTCCTCACCGGGAACAATATTGATGTGGGTGATGTCGCCGGAGAGCACTCTTCCTGCTCCCGATTGATCTTTGAAGCCGATGTAGTAACGGAAAAGCAGCTCCGGGACGACTTGCTTCGAGTTTCCTTTGACCGTAAATTCCACCTCAACTTCGAGCCAATCCCGCGGATTAGGAACATTCTTTGTTTTCACATCGCCGGCCTGGAAATTAGGGGTCTTTTGAACTTCGAGCTCCATGTTCTTCACCTCAACATCTCCAACTTGGAGCGTGACAGGCTGTTGTGCGTGAACAGAGACTAGACTGGCGAAAATTACGGCAGCAAAAATGGATGATACTTTCATGATTGATTCGGGAGTTTTTTCAACAAAGCGAGAGGCTACCTCAGCCTAACACGCGGAGTCTACGACAGTTAATTCTTTTACGTAAAGATCCAAATCCTATCAATCACGAATTTTTTTCAGCACACCCGCCCTGCGGACTGGAATCCGGCGCTCAACGGGCTTCTGATTCGAGAGGCTCTTCTCGTTAAAGTTCCCCGCCATCTCTGCCTGCTGCCCGTTTCGCGAATTTAATCCTCAGGGTTTGCGGTAACGATCACAACCCGTCCACCTTCATCTTCGTGGTTCGGAGTTTCTCCACCGATAGCAGTGAAAACTTCCCTGTGAACCCCTCTAATCACCAGATAATCCACAAGAAACCGTGCCCGGTTGCCTGCAATATCGAGATCTTTCGTGCGAAAGGCTGAGTCGTTAGCATAGCCCATGACCGAAAATGAAGCCCCGGGATGCGCTTTGAGATGTTCCCGGACGAATTGAAGCGCCGCTTCTCTGCCGTCGTAATTAACCGCCGAATTCAATTCATAGGAAATGACAAAGGTGGCCACTTCATCGACGCGCTTCGATTCGAGCTTTCGCCTCGTTTCGCTTCGCAGGTCCCTGCGACCGGAGTTCACTTCTTCCGCCTTCTGCAACGCCGCTGCGTCGCGAGCCTTTTTTGACGTTTCAGCCGGCGGAGGCGGCATCGGGGCTGTTGCTGATAAACCTTCCGTCAAATCCGGAGACGGCCTCTCCCTTTTCCCAATCACAGCCTCAAGCTCGGCAATGCGATCAGCCTTTTTCGCAAGCTCAAGGTGGGCTTCATGAAGAGAATCCCGGAGACTGCCGAGTTCTCGCTCAATCTCATTACGGCTTTGCGAACGCTCCGCGTTGGCCCCTTCCGGCACAAAAACCAAGAGACTTGTGACAACAAGAACGAGCAAACTGATTCCGAAACCTCTCATTCTGCGCAGAATGATCAGTTCTCCTGAAATTGACTAGAAAAATCCGACCTGAGGGCACAAAAAAACCGGGAATGAATCCCGGTTTGTCAGCCAAAGGCTCAGAGGAATGGATCGGAAACCGACCGAACCCTTGAAGCTGAAATCCCTTAAGCAGTAGCGCGACGGGCCTTCTTGATAATGCTGAGGACGGTATCGGAGGGTTGTGCGCCCTTTTTGATCCACTCATCTGCCTTCTCAAGGTCAATCGTGGCACTGTTCTCCTCTTTCAAAGGATCGTAGTTCCCAATCATTTCAATGAAAGCACCTTCGCGACGGGCACGGCCGTCAGCCACCACGATCTTGTAGTAAGGGCGGCCCTTGGAGCCTTCGCGTCTCAATCTGATTTTGACCATGTCGAAAATAAACGTTTTGTCTCCGCGTCCAGCCTCACCGGTTCATGGCGAAGGCGCAAAAGATGCGGAAGGGCGAGACTGATACCTTCAAACGAGGTAAAATCAAGACTTTGTTTAACGAAAGTGCATCATTCCGAAAATCAGGATAATCCGCTGAATTCACTTGGCAAGCGGCGGTGACCTCGCGTTGAATGCGTGCATGCCGCTCAGTGAAGAAGAAGTCGCCTCTCATTCCGCCCAAATCAACAAGTTCGTCGAATCTCTGAACGGCGTCCTTTTTGGTCAGGAAACCCTCATCGATCTCGTCGTCACCGGCCTTCTCGCGAAAGGCCATATTCTCCTGGAAGGGCTTCCGGGACTTGGCAAGACGGAACTCGTGAAAGGGCTCGCGAAAGCCCTCGAACTGGAAACGAAGCGGATCCAGTTCACGCCTGACCTTCTCCCCGGAGACATCACGGGGAACCCCGTCCTTCAGGAAACCGAGAAGGGCCGGAGCTTCGAATTTCAGAAAGGACCGCTCTTTGCCAATCTCGTGCTCGCCGATGAGATCAATCGGGCCTCGCCGAAAACACAGTCTGCGCTCCTCGAAGCGATGCAGGAGCGCCAGGTCACGGTGCTCGGTCAGGCGCATGAACTGCCGAACCCCTTCTTCGTTCTCGCGACGCAGAACCCGATCGAGCTGGAGGGAACTTACCCGCTCCCGGAAGCACAGTTGGACCGCTTTCTTTTCAAACTGGAGGTTCATCGCAACGATGTCGCGACCCTTGAGAAGATCGTCAAAAATCGGGAGATCGGCATCGAACCCACGATTGAACCGGTTCTTGATCACGCCGGCTTTTCAGAAATCGTCAACGCCGTCCGCGAAATCTACCTCCCCGATGTCGTCGCCAACTACATCGCCCGCCTCGTTGACGGCACCCACAACGGCCAATCCACGACCGCCGGACTCATCAAGTTTGGCGCAAGCCCGCGCGCAGCGCTTGCCCTCGCCGCCGCTTCAAAAGCGAGAGCTCTCATGGCCGGACGAATCAATGCCGGCTTCGAAGACGTTGACGCGGTCGCGATCCCCGTTCTCCAGCACCGCATCATCCCCGAGTATGAAACCCGACTTGAGGGCAAGACGAATGCGGAGCTGGTTCGCATGCTCCTCAAAGAAATCCCGAGACAGGCCCTCGATCTTCCTTCCACGCTGAAAGACTGATTTTGCGCTCGCGTATCCCCCTTCGACCCATGCCTTCCCGATTCCTGCTTCTTTTCATCCTCGCCAGTGCGGCGCTTCCGCTCGTTGCAGGTGAACAACTGCTGCGCGAGTCCCACCGGGACGTTCGCAACACGGAAGTCAGGATCGAGAGCATCTTCGGAGCCGCCGCGCAGCAGGGCGCCCTCCCCTTCAAGATTACGATTCGCAACAACAGCGGCAGCGACCGGGTCTGGAACGTTCAATTGAACGAAGGCGGTTACAATCGCACTCTCGTGACCCGCTGGTCCGGAGACATCGCGGTCGAAAACGGGACCGAAATTGTCCGCGAAGTGATCCTGCCTTTTGCCCCCAATTTTGTCGCCTATCCCTACCGGAACGTCGAAGCCACCTTCACAACGAGCGGGCTGAACCAAATCTCACGCAGCACCGGCTACCAGACCAATAGCGACTTTCCAACCCTCGCCCTGAGTCAGGCTCTCGCGACCCGCAGCCTGGCCAAACTCGACGATATCATCGAGAAAAAAGGCACTTCCGATCAACGCTTTGGCGAATCCTTCGAAAGCGCGGACCTCTCTCCTTCCTGGCGGGCCTACACCGGGCTCGATGCCCTCCTCATCGATTTCAAAACCTGGAAAACAATCGCGGCAGGGCCAAAACGGGGAATTATCGAATGGGTCAGAACCGGCGGCAATCTGCACATTTTTTACGCCACAAAAGACCACCCTGAGTTCTCAGGAGTTGATCTTAAAATCGATGGTTTCGTCATGAACCCCGGACAATCCGACCGGGGGAAGCTCAGCCTCGGGAACATCGAGATCAAAGAGTGGGACGGCAAAGAACTCCCTGATTCTATCGTCCGTGACTACGAAAACCTTTTTGTCCGCAGCGACCAACTCGATAGCCAATATCGCGATAACTGGGAGCTCGCGGATCGTCTCGGAGAGAAACCCTTCAACTCGCTCCTTATCTTCGGGATCCTGCTCACCTTCGCCATTCTGGTCGCCCCCGTGAATCTGTTTTACCTCGCGGGAAAAGGAAGACGACACCGGCTTTTCTATACCACTCCTATTATCTCAGTCGCGGCCTGCCTCATTATCATGGCGATCATTTTTATCGGCGACGGCCTCGGAGGGAAAGGTTACCGGGCCGCGTTCGTTGATCTTCAGGCAGGAAAAAACGAGCGGAAAATTTACGTGACCCAGGAGCAGTTGAGCCGCACCGGAGTGATTATTGAAACCGGCTTCGAAGGAGATCAGGACCTCCTCATCGAACCGGTTCGCCCCCGCGACAGCGTCTTCGCCGCCTTCAACCGTCAGGGAGGCCGAAGCACGACCTTTCACTTCGGGGGGAGAGACTTCGGCGGTGGCTTTTTCCGAAGTCGATCCGAGCAGGGCTTCGCTCTCAAAGCGGTTGAACCGACGCGGGCCCGCATCGAAATGCAGAAACCTTCAACCGGGAACCTGCCCCCCGGCCTTGTTTCCAGCCTCCCCTCGGGGGTGGGAGAGTTCTACTTCCGCGATGCCGAAAAACGGATCTGGAAGTCAAAGGCGGGAACCGCGACCGAGCCGGGCGGCACCTTTCAGCTCGAAGCGGGGGCCGAGCGCGACCTCTCCAATTTCGTCAACAAGCATTCCAAACTGTTCAGTTCCAGTCTTGGCAACGACATGAAACGCATCGGTCGGGAAACCAATCGCTTCTACGCCCTGCCGACGGACCCGTCCTCTTTTCTCCTCAAAACCCACCCCGGAATCCGCTGGACCGATGACTTTGTGCTCCTCACCGGCACTCTCACGACTTCCGCTGAACCTGAGTCTAACACGGCCCCATGAGCGCACCTGAGCCCAAGGCAGACAGCCCTGCCATCGAAGTCACCAACCTCTGGAGAAGCTTTCACAATCTCCAAGCGGTCCGCGGAATTTCCTTCACCGTCGAGCGTGGTCAGGTCGTCGGATTCGTCGGGGCCAACGGCGCCGGCAAGACGACCACGATGCGGATTCTCGCCACCCTCGACTACCCGACCGCCGGGACGATGAAAATCTGCGGCATCGACGTCGTCGATTTCCCCGCTGAAGTCCGGAGCCTCATCGGCTGGATGCCCGATCACTACGGCACCTACCATCACATGACGGTGCTGGAGTATCTCGACTTCTTCGCACGCGCCCTCGGCTACAAAGGGGAGGAACGGGTCGAACGCATCAGAGAGGTGATGGAGTTTGCCGATCTCGTGCCCCTTGCCGATCGACTCACCGACAAACTGAGCAAAGGAATGGGACAGCGACTTTGTCTCGGTCGCGCTCTCCTGCATGATCCTGAAGTCCTGATTCTCGATGAACCCGCTGCCGGCCTCGACCCGAAAGCCCGGGTCGAGTTGAAGCATCTCATCCGCATCCTCGCGGAGGAGGGAAAAACCGTCTTCATCAGCTCCCATATTCTTTCCGAGTTGGATGAAATGTGCGACACCCTGCTCTTCATTAATCAGGGGCAGATTATTCACCATGGATCATCGGAGAGCCTCCGCCGGGGCAACTCGGGATCGAGCATTTTCTCCATCGATCTCATCGGATCCTCCGACAGCCTCCGGGAATGGGCCGACATCAACCCCGGGGTGAAGTTCCTCGACAGCACCAAAAACGGAGGCCGCCTCGAGATCGAATCCGTCGATCCTGAAGTGATCGGGACAACGCTCCGCCGCATCATCGAAGCCGGTCTCACCGTGACCCAGTTCCGCCAGGAAGAGCGAAAACTCGAAGACGCCTTCATTGAAATCCTCGGAGAAATCGAAGCCACCGGCGTCCCCATTGTCAGCTGAAGCCACCACCTAACCCTGTTGTGTCACTGACCTAACCCTGTTGCTTCCGCCAACCCTGCCTCCCATGTCCTCCGCCGAACCCGCCGTCCCCTCTCCTCTCGAAAGCAGGATCACTGACTTTTCGTCCCGCTTCAGCCCCGTCCTCGTGAAAGAGCTGCGTCAGGGCATGAGAACAAACCTTTTTGTCATTGCGTTCATCCTCCTGCAAACCTTCATGATGCTCTGCCTCATCGCCGGCATTGCGGATCCCGGCTCGCGCGATGCGGATGGCTTCTTCTGGTTTTTCATCATCGCGACGCTTCTCGTCGTCCAGCCCCTTCGCGGCTTTGCCGCGCTCAGTTCCGAATATCAGATGAACACGATGGATCTGATCCAACTGACCCGGCTCAACGGCTGGCGCATCACGCTCGGAAAATGGACCGCGCTCAATGCTCAGGGCCTTCTTTTTCTAACCGGCGTCCTCCCCTACCTCGTGATCCGGTATTACCTGGGAAATGTGAACTTCGTGACTGACCTCCTAGCTCTCGGCGCGATCGGCCTCGGCTCCGGCCTCATGACCGCGATCACGATTGGATCTTCGGTTTTTAAAAACATCATCCTGCGGGGACTTCTCCTCGCCGCGCTGTTCTTCTTCGCCGCCTCGATCTCCAGCGTGTTGAGCTTCACGGTTTTCGGATCCCGCGGCCGCGGAGCCCAGCCGGAAATAACCGCCCTTTTTGCACTCGCCGGAATCTATGGAATCATCTTTTTCCTCAGCTTCGGGGCGAGCCGGATTTCACCACTTTCCGAAAACCTCGCGACAAGAAAACGGGTCATCGCGATTGTTTTTGTCCTCATCGCCCAGCTCTTCCACTTTGCGGGAGCGAGCGAGGAGGTCTTCATTGTCACCTGCATCATTCTCGGGCTCGCTCTCATTGATGCCCTGACCGAACCACTTCCGATTTTCTCCCGCGTCCTCACTCCTTTCCGCGAACGTCCCCTCGGCAGTCTTGCGGCGCTCTTTTTCAGCCCCGGCTGGATCAGCGGACTAGCTTTTTTTGCGCTCTCTGCCGCCTTACTTTTCGGCTCTCTTTTACTCGGAAACACCGGAATCTCAGGGCCCGATTTTACCGACCCGGGCGACCTCGTCCTCTTCCTCTCGATGTGCAATGTTCTGCTCTTCCCCCTTCTCATCATTCACCTCTTCTTTTCCGGACACGGCTCTCACCACTTCACCTTCGGGATCTACATTTTCATCCAGGGAGGGCTTTTCGTTCTCACTCTCATGATTATCGCGATTGGCAACGCCCTCAGCCAATACGAAGACTTGATCTACCTCTGTACTCCCCTCCCCTCGGTTCTGATCTACGCAGAGAATGAAGCCGGAGCTGATACCCCCCTCCATCTCAGCATCGCGATTGCGACGACCTTTCTCTGCCTCGCGTTCCCCCTCCTTCGCCAGCGAAAAAAGGTGCGGGAATTTTTCGCTGCACTGAAGTCCACCCCTCTTGAAAATGCTTCCATTGCTGAAGGAAATTAATGCCGGACCGGCTGCGGCGCGCGCTCAGGCTCTCGCGGATCGCTTTTCGCTTCCGCTCAATGACCGGAACTGGCGTGGCAACCCGGGCGACTACGCCGGCACCGGAGTGGGAAGCTCACTCGATTTTCAGGACCACCGGAACTACCTCCCCGGAGACGATCCCCGCCACATCAACTGGCAGGCTTTCGCCCGAACCGGTGACTACACGCTGAAACTCTATCGCGAAGAAGTCCGTCCGATCGTCGAGATTATCATGGATGTGTCAGGGTCCATGTTCGCCGACGGGGACAAAGCGGAACGGGCCCTCGAGTTGCTCTATTTTTCCTTCTTCTCCGCCGAACGGGCCGGAGCCTCCGCGAGAATCTTCCTCACGAAAGGTCCGCTTTGGAAGCCGGTCGAAACCCACGCGCTCCTCACGCATCACTGGCAGGAGTTGGCTGGCGAACTGAAAGAGATCGAATCCTCCGCCGCTCCCGCGTTGGGGGCGATTCCGTTCCGGCAGCGCTCGCTCCGGGTTTTCATCAGCGATCTGCTTTTCCGCGCCGCGCCGGAACATTCAGTGCAATCTCTTCAGCGTCAAAATGGTCGTGCCGTGCTGCTCTGTCCCTATGCGAGCTCGGAATCCGATCCGGGCTGGGACGGCAACTACGAGTTCATCGATTCTGAAAATGGATCGCGCCATGATCGCCGCGTCGACACTTCGCTGCTCAGGCGCTATCTCGAATCCTATCGTCGCCACTTTGACCGCTGGAAAGCGGCCGCGATGAGAGCGCAGGTTCCTTTCGCCCGCATCGAATCTTCAGCCGCCTTTGCCGAAGCGGTCCGCAAAGAAGCCGTTCCCTCCGGCGCGATCCAACTGTCCTGATGCCACTGCTTTTCACCAACCCGGCCGGACTCTGGGCCCTCCTTGGCATCCCCATCGTGATCCTGATTCATTTTTTGCAAAGACAGTCGCAGGTCCTGCCCGCCACGACGCTTTTTCTCCTTGATGCGATTGATCGACAAAGCATCCAGGGACGAAAAATTGACCGCCTTAGAAATTCGCTTCCCCTCTGGCTTCAAATGCTCGGGGTCCTGATTCTGACCTGGTTGCTCGTGGAACCTCGCTGGGATCGGGATTCGACGGTCCAGCGCATCGTCGTTGTGATCGACAGCTCTGCTTCGATGAAGGCTTTTAAAGAGGAAACCGTCGCCGCGCTGAGTTCCGGGATTCCACCTCTCACGACAGCATTAAATGAAGTCTCGCTCACCCTTCTCGAATCTCATGAGAACGGAGACACGCTCTACCGTGGCGATTCTCTCAATGACCTCCTCCAGAGCGTTGCGGAATGGGAGCCATCCAACAGTGCTCACTCTCCCGAAGCGTCCCTCCAGGTCGGGCGGAGTCTTGCCGGCGCGGCAGGCACTCTCATTCACGTGACTGATCACGACCTGGATCCGCCTTACGGGGCTCTTCTCCTCAGCGTCGGCACCCCGATCGAAAACGTCGGGTTTGCCGGCCACCGCATCGAAGTTCGCGAAGGCGAAACAGCCTGGGAAGTCACGGTCATGAATCATGGCAAAGAGGCCCAGACGAGACAGTGGATGCTTCAAGCGGGATCGCAGATCACCGCGCCACGCCCCATCACCCTCGCTCCCGGAGAGGTCCGCACCCTCGCCGGAAAGTTCCCCGACGGTCGCTCCGGGATCCAGCTCATCCTCGAACCTGATGAGTTCACCCGCGATGACACTCTCTTTCTCGTCGCCCCCTCTCCGAAACAAATTCTCACCGCCCATTCAGTCGAGGCCGATGCGGAACCTCTCATCGCCGACCTGATCCGGAGTCTCGAAAACGCGCCGCTCTTTGGCTCTGTCGAATCCGCCGCAGAGTCGCCCGATCTCGTCTTCGCGACTTACAATCCACTGCAACCCTCCCCCTTCCCGCCACAGGCCATCGTTTTCCTTCATCAGAAAAACGTTCCTCGCGAATTCTTCCAGGGCTTAATCACCGCAGAGAACCATGAACTGGTCGAGAATCTTAGCTGGCAAGGACTCATCGCGCGGAAAACCCCGTCGATTCCGGCAACGAACGAAGATACTGTGTTGCTTTGGCAGGGCGACCGACCGCTTATTATTCTGCGTCACTTTCCGGACCGGAAACAGTTGCTCTTCAACTTCGATGTGGCGCAGTCCAATGCCCCCCGGCTTCCCGCTTTTATTGTCCTTATCCATCGCTACGTCGATTACTTAAGGCAGGAAAAAATCGCTCCCGCCGCGCAGAATTTTGACCTTCGTCAGCCGCTCAATCTCGCCGTCGAAAGAGGGCTCGAAGCTCCGGAAATACGCTTCGTCGAGACGGCGGGGGCAATAACTCTTCCCGCAAGCCGGGCCTCGGGCTTCAAGGCTCCGCGTGACCCCGGTTTCTTTTCGATCTATCAGGGGGAAGGGTTGCTCTTAACCGGGGCCGCCAATTTTGCGGACACCCGCGAGGCTGATTTTTCAGAAGCGGCAAGCCGTTCCGACCTCTCCGGCGTCTCTCAAAAGATTCTCGAAAGCCAAACCGTGAGCGACCCCTGGTGGCCGCTTTGGGTGATCGCGCTCCTCGTTCTTGCTCTTGGAATCTGGGCCTTACTTGCCAAACCCAGTGAGAGAAATCCGGCCCTCTCGCCGATGGATTCTTGACGCCATCGTCGCCCGCCGTATCGATACCTCAGACCAACGCTTACCTATGTCCCTCTTCGAGCTGATTGCCGTCCTTCTCGCCATCGCGGCCCTCTTAGGGTATCTCAACGCCCGTTACCTGAAGCTTCCGACCACGATTGGTATTATGCTCCTGAGCCTGCTCATGTCGCTGGCTCTCGTCATTGTCGGACTTTTTGTCCCCGGGATTGAAGCCTTCGCCGAAGGCATTGTCAGTCAGATCGATTTCGGCGATGTCCTCCTTGATGTCATGCTGAGCTACCTGCTTTTCGCGGGGGCTCTTCACGTCGATCTCTCTGACCTTGCGAAGCAGAAGTGGGTCATCGCCCTCATGGCGACCGCCGGCGTGGTCATCTCCACTTTGCTGGTCGGGACGGCAGCCTATTATCTCCTGCCACTCTTTGGTTTTGATACGCCCTACATTTACTGCCTCCTCTTCGGTGCCTTGATTTCCCCGACCGATCCTGTCGCGGTCCTTGGCATCCTCAAAAAGGCAGGCGTCGGAAAAACCCTCGAAACCAAGATCACCGGCGAGTCTCTTTTCAATGACGGAGTCGGTGTCGTTGTTTTCCTTGCCCTCTACTCCATCGCCACTGGAAAACATGAGCCATCGATGACCTTCATCGTTGAACTTTTCGCCGTCGAAGTTCTTGGCGGAATCGCCTTTGGTATCGCCATCGGATTCCTCGGCTACTACCTCCTGAAGCGCATCGACAACTATCAGGTCGAAGTTCTCATCACCCTCGCCCTCGTCACCGGCGGCTACTCCCTCGCCTCTCACTTCCATCTTTCCGGGCCTCTCGCGATGGTCGTCGCCGGACTCATGATTGGAAACCACGGTCGCCTCCTCGCGATGTCGGACACCACCAGAAAACACCTCGATCTCTTCTGGGAACTCGTCGACGAAATCCTCAACGCCCTTCTTTTTGCCCTCATCGGCCTGGAACTTCTCATCGTCGCGAACGAGTTCTCGATGCAGACCTTCATCCTCGGCTTGATCATGATCCTCGTCGTCCTTGCCTGTCGTGCCATCGCGGTCTCGATACCCGTAGCCACCCTCTCGAAAGCGAGGCCTTTCAGCGATGGCGCGATTCGCATGCTCACCTGGGGAGGCCTTCGCGGAGGAATCTCGGTCGCGTTGGCCCTCGCCCTTCCCGCCGAAGCAGACCGGAGTCTTTTCCTCAAGCTGACCTACATGGTCGTGATTTTCTCCATCGCGGTGCAGGGACTCACGATCGGAAAACTGTATCAGTCGATTCAGCGCTCCGGGAAATAACTGCCCGGAGCAGCAAACTTAAGCGAGCAACCCTGATGGCTCTGCCTTACTGTTTTCGCTCCCGAATCCGGATTTTTCAGCGCAATGCGTGACAGGTGTTGCGTTGACATGCTGCCCCCCGCCAATCCATGCTTCAAGGCAATGAAACTCTGTGCCAAACTCACCGGCAGCTTCCCCGCGGCGCTCCTGCTGTTCACCGTATTTGCAACGGCGAACGATGATTCTCCCCATGCGACGCTGCGCCTTGACTATCATCTCGCTCTCTCTGAAGCAGAAGCTCCGTTGACACAACTGGGTGAATTCTACGATTCCAAACTGGACGAATTGGCGACCCGTTTCCAGGCGGACGGAAATCTCGAAGGGCTCATTGCCGTAAAAGCTGAGCGAAAGGCATTTTATGAAAAGCCGACCGAAATCGCTGACGCTTACCCTGAATTGGAAAAGCTTCAAACCATCTATCTTGACACCATGGGGCCACGCCGGGCTGAGTCACTTCGATCCATTCTTGAAGTCACGGGGATCTACCAGAAACAGCTCAGCATTCTCATTGGTGAGTTGACGAAAGCGGGTAATCTCGAAGGCGCAGTCGTGGTGAAAGAAGAGCTGAGAGTGACTCAGGAACGATTTTCGGAACTTGAAAAGGAAGCTGAACTGCTACTTCCCGCTCATGGGCTCAGACCCGCCGTGGATGAGCCGAAGTGGGAGGAACTCACCCGTCATTTTGAAGCGGACACCATTACCCCGGCTGAACTGACGGCCGGACAAGGAGGCGGAAGCGACTATCGGGACCTGCCAGCGACTCCCGGAATTCTCATTGGCCTCGAACTACAATACAGCGAATTCAGAGGGTTCGACACCGTCCGCGGGATCCGCCCTCTTTTCCTGACCGCATCTGGTCGAGAGGAGGGCGATGAAATCCGAGGCAATAAGAAAGGTCGCCCACGGACCGTTGTTGCGAAAAAGGGATACGCCATTTCACAACTTGATGTCTTCGGTGATAACACCGCAATTCGCCGTGCGAAGATCACTTTTGCACGGATCGCCGGAACCCAACTGGATCTGTCCGACACTTACGATTCGGGCTGGCACGGGGATTACGACGACGGTAGCTTTTCGAACTGCACCTCTGACGGGCGCTTTGTCGTCGGAGTCGAAGGAGTGAGTGGGCTCGGAATCGGGACGATCCGTTTTCTTCTCGCTGGAGAGTAGCCTAGCACGACGTCGGCACTTGCAACGCCAGCTTCACCGAATGCGGGATCGCCGCTTTCACAAACCCGAGACACTCGACGGCGCCGCTCGGCTTGCCGGGCAGGGCAACCACGAGCGAGCGATCCACGATCGCCGCAAGGCTGCGGGAGAGAATGGCATTCGGGGTGATCTCCAGTGACTGCATCCGCATCGTTTCCCCAAAGCCGGGAATCTCGACCCGCATGATTCCGCGGATCGCCTCGGGGGTAACGTCACGGAGTGCCACCCCGGTTCCACCGGTCGTCAAAACCAAACCACAACCCTGATCCGAAAAGGCACGAATCGTCCTCTGAATCTGCTCTTTGTCATCAGGGATAACAGCCTCAGCCGCGACCTCCCATCCATAGCCCTCGCAGGCCCCTCGAAGGGCCGGTCCCCCGTGATCTTCATACTCACCGGCAGAGGCACGATCTGAGACCGTGATAATACCGACCGCAATGGAGCCGCTCATACAGGGAAAATTATTCTGAGAACTGGACTCCAGTTCCGCTGCCGAAATTTGGCGTCGGAAACGCTCCCGCCGGCTGTTGAGTTTGCGGAGGAATCGGAGGAGAAGCCACCCGCGGGTACGAAGTAGAGGCCGGAGCACTGGCCGCAGGCGCTGGAGCTGTCGTCGAAGGATAAGACTGATAGCTGGAAGGTGCCTGAGTCGTCGAAGTGTAAGATCCCGTGCTCGGAGAGGAAGTCGGGGAAACACTCCCGTAGCGATCCGCAGAAGCGCCGTAGGAATTCGGAGTCGAAGCCGGAGGAGTTGGTGTATTCATCGCCAATCCGGGAGGCGCTGCCGTGGGAATCTGGAGCGTTTTACCGGCAAAGATGCGGTCATTCGTCATCCCGTTCGCCGCTTTAATTCGTGAGACGCTCGAATTGTATTTCGTCGCGATCTTACTGAGGTTGTCTCCCAGCTCGATACGGTAAGTCACGAGGATCTCTCCTTCGCGCAGTGAAAATTCAGGCACCTCGGGAGCAGCGGGCGCAGGTGCAGGTGACATCGATGATGAGGGTGGTGCCGGGGCCGAAGGACTCGTGCCGGCATACCCGTCCGGCGTGGTTGGGTAAGCGGCAGGCGGCGGCGCGGCCGCTTCGACGGCGACTTCTTCTTTTTTGTTACCTAGACAACCTACTGAAAGGTGGGCAACAACAAGGAGACTGAGAAGACTAAGGGGAGAGTTTCCACGAAACATGGGAACAAATACCATTCCGATGCCCTTCGATAAAGTTGAAATTTAAAATTTCCCAAATTTAATTCTCAAATTTTAATAACTTATCAAATTTGAATAATTAGAAAGCCGGAATATAAGAAATGTTTTATTATCTTTTCTGGAATTATGCCCCAACGAGCAATCTTTCAGGGTGTTCAAGACAGTCTTTCACCCGAACGAGGAAAGTCACCGCCTCTTTTCCATCCACAATTCGGTGATCGTAGCTGAGGGCAAGATACATCATAGGACGAATCACCACTTCACCATTCAGCGCAATCGGGCGCTGTTGAATGCTGTGCATCCCGAGAATCCCTGACTGCGGAGGATTGAGAATCGGAGTACTGAGGAGCGATCCATAGATTCCGCCATTTGTAATCGTAAAGACTCCGCCCTGAAGATCGGGCAAGCCCATCGAACCCTCGCGTGCCTTCGTGGCATAGTCGATAATATCCTGCTCGATCTGAGCGAAGGTTTTCTGGTCGCAGTCGCGAACCACCGGCACCATGAGGCCCTTATCGGTTCCGACAGCGACGCCGACGTCGAAGAAATGGTTTTCAACAATCTCATCCCCTTCGATCTGAGCGTTCACCGAAGGCACTGCCTTGAGTGCATCGACGACAGCCTTAATGAAAAATGACATGAAACCAAGCTTCACGCCGTGTCGCTTCACAAAGTCTTCCTGCACCCGCTTGCGAAGCTCCATGATCTCGGTCATGTCGCACTCGTTAAACGTCGTGAGAATCGCGGAAGTTTGCTGAGCATTGACGAGGTGGGTCGCAATCTTCTTGCGAAGAGGAGACATCTTCTTACGAGTCGTTCTCTTTTCCGCAGCCGGAGCGCCCGGCTTTGCGACGGGAGCTTCTGAAGACCCTGAATCCGGACCGGAGGCCGCGTCGAGAACATCCGCTTTCGTAATTTTCCCCCCGGCACCTGTTCCGCTTACCGTTGAGAGATCGACCCCTTCGTCCTCTGCAATCTTGCGGGCAACCGGCGTGACCTTGACGCTATCGGGAGAGGACTCCCCCACGACTTCGGCGGCGGAACTTGAGACAGACTCTTCGGCGGCACTGCTCGTTGAGTTGGAATCTCCCGCCCCTTCCGGAGCTTCGCCTTCCTCAATCGACGCGACCGGTGCTCCGATATCGAGTTCGTCCCCCTCGGCGGCAAGGTGCTTCAGTATCCCCGACTTATCGCTCTCCAACTCCGTGGAGATCTTGTCAGTTTCAATCGTGAGAATCACCTCACCGGCATTGACATAATCGCCTTCGTTTTTGTGCCAGGTGCCAAGGGTTGCGGAAAGGATGGACTCGCCAACCGATGGGATCTTAATCTCGTGGGCCATAGGAATAAATACTAATACTGAAAGTGTTGAATCATCAAAGCGACGAAGCGGTTCTTACTTGTTGAAAGCTTCCTCGACGAGGCGCTTCTGCTCCATCTTGTGGACGGCTTTGGAACCACTCGCCGGGCTCGCGGCGGCCGGACGGCCTGCGTAGCGAACATGGTGATCGGCCTCTTTCTGGAGACGCGGTCCGACAAAAGTCCACGCGCCCATGTTGAGCGGCTCTTCCTGACACCAGACCCATTTCGAGGCGTTCGGGTAATTCACGGTCGCCTCGCGAAGCCTCGTGCTGCTGAAGGGGTAAATCTGCTCGAGGCGAATGATCGCGACGTTGTTGATCTCGTTCTGATCACGGAACTCGATGAGGTCGTAGTAAACTTTACCGGTGCAGAAGATGAGGCGACTGACTCTTTCGGGATCGCCGCAGTTCTCGTCGTCGATCACTTCGCGGAAGGAAGTTCCCTCACCGAAGTCCTCGATCTTCGAGACGCAGCCCGGAAAGGTCAGAAGACTCTTCGGCGTCATGATCACGAGCGGCTTCCGATAGTCCTGGTGCATCTGGCGGCGGAGCGCATGAAAATACTGCGCGGGGGTCGTGAGATTGCAGACCTGCATGTTCTGCTCGGCACAAAGCTGGAGGAATCGCTCAAGCCGGGCGCTACTGTGCTCCGGCCCCTGCCCTTCGTAGCCGTGCGGGAGAAGGAGGACGAGATGACTCGGTCGCTGCCACTTAGACTCCGAAGAGGCAATGAACTGATCGATGATGACTTGCGCGCCATTGGAGAAATCGCCGAACTGAGCCTCCCAGAGCACGAGAGCATCGGAGGCAACGAGAGAGTAGCCATATTCAAATCCGAGGACGGCGAATTCCGAAAGGTGGCTGTTGTAGACCCAGAGCTTTTGCTTCTGATCATCCGCAATGTGATTCAGGGGCGTGTATCTTTCGCGAGTGTCAGGATCGTAAAGCACCGCGTGACGCTGACTGAAAGTTCCGCGCCGGCAATCCTGACCGGAAAGGCGCACCGCTATTTCCTCTTTTAACAGTGAGCCAAAAGCGAGCGCTTCACCGAAGGCCCAGTTGATTCCAGCTCCGCTCTCGATCGCTTCACGGCGCGGCCCGAGGAAACGCTTCGCGAGCTTCGCATTCACATTGACGCCGTCGGGAATTCCCGAGAGACGCATACCGATTTCGCGAACTTCATCGACAGGAATTCCCGTGATAACGGAATCGTGATGATACTCCTGCTGCGGCTCCGTGACCGCCTCCGCCATGGAGTGGCCCTCGCCTTTTTCGGTCGCGATTTCCAACTCCTCGAATTCGCTGTCGAGCTTGTCCTGGTAATTCTGCTCAATTTCATCCGCGTCCTCGTGGGAAAGCTCGTTGTTGTTGACCAGTTCCCGTCGAAAAATCGTGAGCGGAGTGTCCTGCTTTAAAATATCCCGGTAGGTGTTTGGAAGGGTGAACGCAGGCTCATCACCCTCGTTGTGCCCGTGACGACGATAGCAGACGATATCGACAACGACGTCGCGCCCGAAGCGCTGACGGAACTCAAGCGCGAGCTCGGTCACGAAAAGAACGTCCATCGGCGAATCCCCGTTCACATGGAACACGGGAGCTTCGATCATCTTCGCGACGTCGGTGCAGTAAACCGAGGAGCGGGCGTCCTTAGGCGTCGTTGTGAAACCAATCTGGTTGTTCACGACGAGATGCACGGTGCCACCGGTGCGGTAACCGAGAAGCTGGGAAAGGTTCAGCGTTTCAGCAACGCTCCCCTGCCCGGCAAAGGCAGCATCACCATGAATCAAGACCGGCAGGACCTGATCGCGATCGACAAAGGAATCACGCTGGTGCTCATCGCGGGCACGCTGGCGGGCACGGGATTTCCCCTCGATAACGCCACCAACTGCCTCGAGGTGACTTGGGTTTGCCCCAAGATGGATTTTCACCGGATGGCCATTCACATCCAACTCGGAATCATAGCCGAGGTGATACTTCACATCCCCGTCACCGGCGACGAGGTTGGGCACGTAGTTCTCTGAAAATTCGTAGAGAATGACCGTGAGAGGCTTGCGCAGCAGGTTCGCGAGGACATTGAGACGTCCGCGGTGCGCCATCCCCATCATCATCTCTTCGACGCCATACTTGGGAAAACACTGCACCATGCCGTTGAGCGCGACCATGAGCGAGTCTCCACCCTCCAGCGAGAATCGCTTTTGGCCGACATATTTACGATGCAGAAAGCGCTCGAATAATTCCGCCTCGGCCAGCCAGCCGAGAGCCGATTTTTTGGAATCAATGTCAGGCTCGGGCTGCTCGATGCGGGACTCGATGCGCTCCCGAATCCACTCGCGGACATCCGGCGTCTGGATGTGCATGTATTCGAAACCGACCTTGGAACAATAAGTACGCTCAAGACGATCAATCATCTCGCCGAGTTTCATGCGGCGCCCGCCTTCGTAGAACTGAGTCGAAACCTCCTCCTCAAGATGCTCCGGCAGGAAACCCAATTCGTCCAAACTGAGAAGCGGCTGAAGCGGAGGGGTTTCCTCAAGCGGATCGAGCCACGCGGCGGTGTGCCCGAGGGAGCGGTATTGGTGGACCATCGAAACGATGCGTGCCCGCGTCGCCATGTCGAGTCCGCCAACGACTTCTGCACCGGGGTCATCAATTTTTCCGGTTTTCCCAATGGAAATCGGCTGAGTCAGACCCAACTCGAATCCCTCAAAAAACATCGCCCAGGTCTCATCGACCGATTTCGGATCTTGCTTCCAGTCGGCGTATTTCTGGTCGATCAAATCGACATTCGCGCGGGCGGGTATGGTGTGGCTCATCTAGAGGGCAGGTCGGACAATCAATGGAGGGGAAAACCTTCGCTTCATTACGAATCGCTGGCTAGGGAAAATTCCCGAAATTCCCCGCAAAGTCGGGGGTTTGCGCGGGTTCGGATATGATTACGGCGAAGTTCAGAATTTGATCTCAAAAAAAGACCGTCTCTGCTCCCTTGAAACCCCGTCATTGAACAGGGTTAAGTGCGTGACACAACCCTGTTTAGCCCGGGTTTTCAGAGACCTGCTTTCATCCGGCAGGAACGAATCGTGTTCGCCATCAGCATCGCAATCGTCATCGGTCCGACTCCACCCGGAACCGGGGTGATCGCTTCGCACCGCTCTGCCACGGCATCGAAATCGACATCCCCGACAAGCCGATTTCCCCGCTTCGCCGTTGGGTCATCGATCCGATTGATTCCCACATCGATAACAACGGCGCCATCTTTGACATGCTCGGGTCCGATAAAATGAGGCCGTCCAATCGCCGCCACCAGTATGTCTGCCTCACGACACACGGCGGTGAGATCCTTCGTTCGCGAATGAGCCACAGTCACGGTGGCGTTCGCTCCGGGGCCTTTCCCCATCATAAGAAGGGCGAGACTTTTTCCGACGAGGAGACTTCTCCCGACGATGACAACATTCTTTCCAGCGGTTTCGAGACCACTCTCAATCAGCATGCGCTGGCAACCGGAGGGCGTGCAGGGAGCAAAACCGGTCGGATCTTCCATCGCGAGTTTTCCCAAATTCACAGGATGCAATCCATCGACGTCTTTCGACGGGTCGATCTCGAGAATCGCCTCCTCTTCACTGAGATGGTCAGGCAAGGGCATCTGGACGAGAATCCCGTGGATCTTTTCGTCTGCATTCAGCTCGTGGATAAGCGCGTGTAATTCCTCCTGCGAAACATCGGCAGGTCGCTCGATTTTAACCGAGTGCATCCCGAGCTCACGACACTTGCGATCTTTGGAACCCACGTAGGCCTTCGAGGCCGGGTCATCCCCAATCAGAACAACGGCAAGACCAGGCTGATGACCTGCTGCTTCCAATTCTTGAAAAGACGCTACACACTCAGCATAAACGGCTTCTGCTATTTTTTTACCTTCAATCAGTTTCATTTCGTGGATTCATGATTTGCTCCAACTCACAGCGGGAGGCTTCCAATTCTTCGTCGCTCTGATCGGGTGGGACGTCAAAAAGTGGATCGAGATAAACATCAACGGTCGTGAACGGCTTCGGAACGCGAAACTTGTCCCAGCTTTTGAACTTCCAGCAGGATCCGTATTCGACCCGCACCGGAAGGATTTTTGCATCGGTCATTCCCGCCAGCTTTATCACCCCCGGACCCATCTTGTAAATCGGGCCTCGGGGACCATCCGGAACGACCCCGACATCGTAGCCGGATTTAATCCAGTCAAGGAGCCCCAGCAAAGCCGAAGCCCCGCGCCGGGAGGACGAACCTCGCACCGATGCGCATCCGGCCTTGGAAACAAGCGCCGCGATGATTTCACCGTCCCGGCTTGCGCTCGAAAGAATGGCGCCCCGTCGCTCAGCCATGTATTTAAGTCGAAAGTAAGTTAGCGAGAAAATTCGATTATGCCAGAAAACCCAGATTAAAGGATGATCCGGGCTTTTCTCCCGGAGCTTACCCGGATCATGCAAGCGCCATCGCACAGTTCGGGAAATCACGCCGATGAGAACCGAAAGCGCCCAGGCGATGCGCCGGGACTTAGCCGAAAGCCCCTTCACCTCAAAGCTCTTCGTGGACCTTTCACTCATCCAGTTTAAAGGAAGCCGGCCTCTTTGAGGACGGAAGTCATTTCAATCTGGCGATCGAGCTTGCCGGAGTAAAGCGCAGCGCGTTCTGCGTCCGGCTCGCAGCGAGTCGATTCATCCAGCGAGACGAGTCTTCCACAGAGATCCTCGTAGCTCCCCTGCCCATCCGCATGGGCCGCCTGGATCGCGCCGCCGAGTCCGGCCCCTTCGGAAGTCGCCAGTCCCACGACGGGGACGCCGAAGACGTCCGCTGACATTTGGCGCCAGACGGAACTCTTGCTCCCGCCACCGGTGAGACGAATTTCACCCGGAGTAAGCCCGAGCGCAGCAAAGCGACGAAGACCATAGGCCAATCCGAGCGTGGCTCCTTCCATCGCCGCCCGCGCGAGATGAGCCGGGGACGATGAGGTTCCCCCGAGACCGTGGATCACGCCCGTCCCGTTCGGTAGATTCGGAGTCCGCTCCCCATTGAGGTAGGGAAGAAAACTGACCCCTTCGGCGCCGGGAGCAACCGAGTCGACCTGTCGCTCCAACTCTGCAAGATCCCAGCCGAACCAATTGCGCACCTGCTCGGTCACAACCGTCACATTCATGGTGCAGGCGAGGGGCATCCAGCGATCTGTGCTGTCGCAGAAGGCGGCAATTTCGCCGTTCGGATCGATCACCGGGTTTTCGGCGCAGCCGTAAAGAGTGCCCGAGGTGCCGAAACTCGCCGTGATGATTCCGTCGGCGATGTTCCCCGTGCCGATCGCCCCCATCATGTTGTCGCCACCACCGGCGCTAATGATGACATTACTGCTGAGACCCCACGCGGCGGCAAGCTCAGGCTTCAAGGTCCCGTGAGCGACATTCGAAGAACCTAACTCAGGCAACATCTCGCGAACTGAAGGATCGACAAAATCGATCAAGTCAGTCTCCCACGTTTTGTTTCTGATGTTCAGAATGCCCATGCCCGAGGCATCGCCATATTCCATCCGCTTCACTCCCGTGAGGAAAAAATTAAGGTAATCGTGGGGAAGAAGGATGCTCTTTGTTTTCGCAAAATTCTCCGGCTCATTGTGCTTCAGCCAGAGCAGTTTCGGAATCGTGTAGCCGGGGAGCATCGCATTTCCGGCTTTCGCGATGAGGCCTTCGGTCCCTCCGAATTCGGCCGCAAATTGATCGCACTGCTCGGTCGTCGAGGTGTCGCACCACAGTTTGGCAGGGCGAACCACTTCGTCATTTGCGTCGAGGACAACGAGACCGTGCTGCTGACCGCTCACGCCAATTCCCCGCAGGGACGATTTACGATCGCCCAGTTGGTCAAGACAATCGCTGATCGTTGCTTTCACCGCATCGATCCAGTCGGAAGGATGCTGTTCGAGGTGACCGGCGGGAAGTCCCTCGATGAGCCCGTAGGCCTGACTGGACTGCGCGACGATAGCGCCGCTTTCAAGATCGAGGACGATGGATTTCGTGCTCTGAGTTCCGCTGTCGATACCAAGATAAAGCATCGTTATCGCTAGCGGAGATTCCGTTTCGGATCAAGTCTGGAAAGCGATGCGGGGAAGCGCAAGGAGGCGTCCGGAGCGGTCGCCCTGCAATTTCCCGCAGGGGACGGCGTCAGCCTTCCGATTCCGTTGCCAACGCAGGAAGCACGCGCATTTCGGAAGCTTCACCGCTTCCGCTACGTTTCTGATACTCCGTAGCGGACGGCGTGAGCCTTCCGATTGCGTTGCCTATCGCCACGAATCAGCCTTTCGGCAATAATCCCTCTTTTAGCGCCTTGGCGACCGCACCGGTCATGGTATTGACGTGAAGCTTCGAGTAGATCCCGCGAATGTGCTTATCAACCGTGTGAAAACTGAGATCGAGCTGGTCCGCGATTTCTTTTTTCGTCAGTCCCTCGACCATCTGCTCGAGCACTTCCTTCTCCCGCTCGGTCAATCCGTAGTCACGACTCTGCGGCGCGAGATCGCTGAACATGTCGAGAACACGACGGGCGATCAGCGCATTGATCGGCGCTCCACCAGCGAGAATCTCACGAATCGCATCCGGAATTTCGCCCATGCTGGAGGTTTTCAACAGATACCCGGAGGCTCCGGCGCAGATCGCGTTGAAGACCTTCTCGTTGTCGTCAAAGACAGAGAAAACCAGAATCTCAATCTGAGGAAGCGCCGTCTTGATTCGGCGAATCCCCTCGATCCCGCTCATTCCGGGGAGACCGATATCGAAAAGCATCACATCAGGCCGCTCACCGGCGACGAGACACTCAATCGCGTCTTCGCAGCGCTCATACTGATGCACACATTTCATGTCCTTCTGCCGGTCGAGGACACGGGCAACCGTGCGTCGGAGAGTTTCGTTGTCCTCGACAACCCACACTTTGGTCGGGCTTTTCGGGGCTTCTTTGATTTCAGCTTCGTCGCTCATGGCAGTAAATTGGCTCTCTTTAGTTTCGCGGGATTACCGCTCTTTGCATCTAAAATTGTTCGTAAGAATCACGGCATCGGGACCACCAGTTGCACACTCGTTCCCTCGGTTAGAGCACTGCGAACCCGCAAATTTGCGCCAATCGCCTGGGCGCGCATCCTCAAATTCCGAAGGCCATTCCCCTCACGGAATTCCTGGTCGAGATTGTTAAACCCAATCCCGTCATCTTTGATCGAAAGCTGCAGGCGGTTGCGGCGGCAATCGATTTCGATATCGACGTTCTCGGCCCCGGCGTGGCGAACGATATTGTTGAGGACCTCTTTGTAGATGAGGAAAATATCCCGCTTAAACTCGAGCGGAAGCCGATCATCATTCGCATCCCCTTTCACGACGAGGGTGTACTCGTGAGCACGGAGCAACTTCGCTGCCGTCTCGCGGAAACGGGTCAGCATTTGCGCCCAGGTTTCCTCCCCGGGACGAATCAGCCAGACGATGTCGCGCATCGATTCGATCGTTTTATCTGCCGTCGATTTAATCTCCGTGAACTCCTCGGCGACTAATTCAGGCTCATCGGCTTCTGTTTTCCCCAGTTCAGCGAGCAGGGCAATGCTGCTCAAATTGCTGCCGATATCATCATGCAGGTCACTCGCGATGCGCTGGCGAAGCGCCTCAAGATCTTTTCGACGGCGCACCCGCCCGCGGGAAAGCGCGATGAGCACGAACCCGAGAATCCCCGTCACTCCGGTGCCGATCAGGGTCACTCCGCGAGTCACGGTATCATCGACGAGATCGAGACGCTCCTCCTCTTTCTCAAGCCAACGGCGCACGAGACGGTTTCGCTTATCCAAATCAGAAAGCCATTCTCCATAGGAGACCAAATTTCTCCGACTGCTGTAGCCATCAACCAGAAACTCCGGGGCCCACTGCGAATTTTTAATCGTGTGAACCGCGTTTACCGGCTGGCCGAGAGCGACGTTCTCTGTCCCGGAGAAGACCCTGATCTCAGCGAGCTCAAAGGCAATTCTCGACATCTCTTTTGATCCCGTCACCGTGACCCTGACATACTGCCCGTAGGCATCTTCGGTCGTAACGATGAGCGGGTTCAAACCAATGACACTGATCTGTGAAGGGTTGAAACGGCCGATCGTCTCCGCATCCTGCATGTCGGGAGAGGTCGAAACTTCGATTTTCATCGGATAGGGAAATCGCACCGTCGGATCCGGAACTGTCTCCGGGGAATCCGCGAGAATAAGCTGGACCTCATCAACCTTCATCGGTTCGCGAAGGGTGACCTGAACCCAGCTCTCGCGGACCGGTTCTTCGGAGCGGGCGCGAAACCCGAGCGTCGGACTGTCCTCGCCCCCGTGAGGGATTCCCAGGGTCGTGATGCCATCGGTCGCGAAGCGCTTTGCCCACTGATCTGATATCTCCCGGCTATCGAGAGCTCTCACCTCTTTTCCCACGGCCAGGTTTTGCCCCCCCTTCAACACCATCACTTCGCTGAGAGCAAAAACCTCCTCATTCGAAAGCGGGGAACGCCAGAGCCCCGTCGCCGTGATTCGAATGTAGCGGCCGCTGAATCCACTCAGTTCGCGAAAAAACGGCCAGCGACGGATTCCCTTCGGATCATCGACCCGTCCCTCGACCATCGTTTCGTAATTCTGAAATTCCTCATCATCAGAGATATCGATCCGGAAATTCCGTGGAAATCCGTAGCCATAAATCGTCTCATCGTCCAACTCCGCCGTGACGGGGAAAATCGCGATCGCATCCGGCGAAACGATCTCCTCCATGTCAATTTGAAGCCATTTGGGACGTTTCTTGTCATACCCGGAGAAATAACCAAACCCATTCACCCGCTGCGATTCGCGAACAATTCTTGGAAGAGCATCGAGCTGAGTGACAATATCGACCTGCGCCTCCTCGAGGTCACGAAGGTTCCGATTGAAAAGACGGGCAATCCGATCAGCGCTCGTTTGCCGGGGATTGATGACCGGCTCGATCAAGTCCGATGGAAGAATCTCCGGCAGATCACGACCGTCTGTGGACTGAAGTCCGACTTCAGGAAAAGGTGAAAGCTGGGAAAACCCGAAACCAGGGGCGCAAAGAAAAGCGACCACGATCAACGCGGGCGAAGGAAGACAGGGGAAATGAAAGCCGGAGAAGCTCAATTGAAAACCGATACGATGGACCTCAACGATATCACACAACCAAACGGTCTACCACCCCGGTGCTGACCCCGTTGAAAGTCTCCTCTTCAAGCCCCATCGCCTGCCCGATCGTATGCAGCAAATTAGAGTGAGGGGTTCCCTTTTCGCAAACGACATGCTCGCCGGTCCTGAGCTTTCCACCCGCCTGGCCTGCGACGACAAGGGGGAGGTCATTCTTGATGTGACCGTTCCCGTCTTTCATTCCCGATCCGTAGAGCACGACCGAATTTGAAAGCAGGGTGCCGTCGCCTTCCTTGATCGCTTTCATGCGCCCGAGAAGGTAAGCGAGATTTTCGACATACCACTGACTGACGCGGGTGTATTCCGCGACGAGATCCTTCTGCTCTTTGTGGTGCGACATGCCGTGGTGATCACTCGTGACCCCGTCGAGAAAGCTGAAATTTTGACGGCTGAATCCGTGAGCCGTCATCACCGTGCCGACGCGAGTCGTGTCCGTCCAGAATGCGAGCAACATCAGATCCATCATGAGACGCAGGTGAGTCTCCTTATCACGAGGCAAACCGGGGCCGGGACGGTCCATCATCTCCGGAGCCATCGTCGGCGTCCATTCCGCCTCAGGCGGGTTGAGCGTTTTCTCAAGACGGATCTCCACCTCCCGGACTGACTCAAGATACTCATCGAGCTTCGCCTGATCGACCGATCCGGCGCGGCGACGAAGCGACTTCGCATCGTCGAGGACGAGGTCGAGGACGCTGCGCCTCCGAATCGCCTCCCGGCGCGCCTCAGGTCCGGTGCGATCACGAAACAACCGATCAAAGGCGACCTGAGGATTGATCTCCGGCGAAATCCGGGTCGTCTCAGTGCTCCAACTCACCGTGTTTGCATAGGCGATGGGTTCACCACTTGCGATCCCCTGCCGTGGCGGCTCCGTGCCGAGAATGACCGAAGACAAGGGCGTTGCGCCGCCCACCCTGGCTGCGACCTGCTGGTCAAGTGAAACCCCGTTTCGCTTCAGGTTAATCTGCTTCCCCGTCAAGAACGAGCCAGTCAGCTGAACGTGCCCCTGACCAAGGTTATCGAGCCCTGACACGACCGAAAAATCTCCCATCAAATCCTGGAGTGGAGAAAGAATTGGTGAAAGCTGGAAGTCTTTTCCCACCCCCGTGACATCCCAGGCTTTCGGGTAAACGCCGTTGGGCTGAAAAATACAACAGAGTCGCTGAGGAGCCGACGTGATGTCCTTCGCCTGCATCATTTCGAGCGGCGGAAGAGCGAGCGAAGCTCCCAGTCCCTTGAGGAGGGTTCGTCGTGAAAGAGGGCGTCTGATCATGGCTTTGCGGCGATGGGAGGAAGGATCAGATCGGGGCTGCGATGCTGATGCGTGAAAGGGTAGCTCAAAACAATCGCCTCAACCAAGGCGCGTCCACGGTAACCGTCGGGACCGGTTTTCTCCAGAATCTCTTTCACGACCGGTTCATCGTAAATCTGGAGTTCGCGCCCCAGGGCATAGGCGAGCAGTTTCTCGACGAGCGCCGCCGAAAAATCGTCGCCACGATGCTCCGCGAGGTATTCCCGAAGCCCGTCAACCCCTTCGAAAGTGGAGCCGTCCGGCAGGGTCCCTTTCGTGTCTTTCGGCATTTCTTTACCCTCCTTGACGCGACCAAGAGCATCGAATCCTTCAAGCCCGAAGCCGAGCGGGTCGATCTTGTCGTGGCAAATCGCGCAGTCAGCCTTGTCCCGATGAATCGCCAGCTCTTCGCGCAAGCTCTTCCCCCGTGCTCCCGCATTTCCCGGAAGCTCACCGGCATCGGCGGGGGGCTCGCCCGGTTCGTCGCCGAGGAGGCGCTCCATAACAAAAACGCCCCGCAGGACCGGACTCGTGCGCACCGGCGTCGAAGTCGCGGTGAGGACACTGGCCATGCCAAGCAGCCCGCCCCGCTCACGCCGTTGCTCATCGGTGAGATCCACCCTGACAAACCCATCTCCACGCACCTCGGGAAGCCCGTAGTGAGTCGCGAGACGGTGATTCAAGTATGTCTCCTCCGCTGCGATCAAATCGATGACACTGCGATTTTCCTGAAAGACCGATTGGAAAAGCCGCCGCGTTTCCTCCTTCATCGACTCGGCAAACTCCGTGTCAAATTCAGGGAAGAGCGTTCCATCCGGGACGACACTGCTTCCGAGCGCCTCATACCCGAGCCACTGACCGGGAAAGGTATCATAAAACGCGAGCGCCTTGTCGTCAGCAAGGATTCGACGAACCTGCTCCTTCAAACCTTTCGGCGTTGGCAAATCTCCATTTTCAGCTGACTTTCTCAATGCCTCATCCGGCATCGTCTGCCAGAGAAAGTAGGACAACCGCGAGGCCAGCTGATACCCGTCGAGTTCGACAACTTCGCCCTCCTCCTCACGAGGCAGCTCTTCGCTTCGATAGAGAAATCGAGGCGAGACAAGCACCGCCGCCACCGTTTGCGAGGCCGCCGCGGCATGACTCTCGCCCCCCTTCACAAGATCCTTATAAAGACTAAGATAGGTCGCGCTCTCCTCTCCCTCGACCGGACAGCGAAAAGCCCGCGCGATAAAATCCTCAAACCAGGGCTCCCAGTTTTCCCCCGAGACCACCGCCGCCGATGCCTCTTTCGCGAGCGCAGGGACGCTCCGTTCTTCCGGCATGATCGGCCCTTCGATCTCGATCCAATCCATCCCGAGAAATCCGCGCTCCCGTGGTTGCTGACGCTGCGCCAGTTCGTAGTAATGCTCACGGTCCGCCATCTTCTGCGGGTTCTGCGCTTTCACGATCGAATCGAACTCCGCAACCGAGATCCCTAGAGCCTCCGTGATCTCCCCACGCAGCTCGATCAGAATTTCACTGCGGTCCTCGATAAAGCCGAGGAAATTCCTCAATTCAGTCGGGCTTCCATTTTCCCCGAGAAGTCGAAGCCACTCGTAGGGACGCTGCACGTTCCCCTGATTCCGGTTCCAACGGGCAATCTTCGCCGCGATCTCCGCATCGCCTCCGGCATCGAGTTCGATCTGCGGGAAATGCTCCCGCGAGGCGATTCCCACGAGCTCATTAGCATTCTCCGGCAGCACCGTGTAGACCGGCTCTTCCTTTTTCGCTCCGCGCCTCTCACGGGGAACCGGTTTCACGTTCACCGCGAGCTGATGTGTCCCCGGCATCAAAAAGGCCTCGATCGAATCTTCCGCCATTTCCTGTCCCACCACCTCGATCTCCCCGACGAGCGCGTCATCGACGCGGATTAATCCACCGGCAGGACCAAATTTCGAACTCCGCGCCCTTACTGTGAAACGATAAAATCCGTAGACCGGCACATCAATACTCTCATACAACGTGAGTTGCCCGCGGGAAAGATTATGGCCCACGCTCTCATCGGCGAAAGTCACCGTGCGGGTGCGGCTTTCCGTGATAATCATGTCCTCGGCTTCGAGCCGCCGCCTCGTCGGCTCTTCGCGAAACGAATGCAGCGCCTCGACCGCCATTTCCGCCGCCCCGAGATACTTTTCGAGGTCACCGCCAGTCACGAAGAGATTATCCCGATCATTAGTGAAGCCGGTCCGCCCCTCCGCATCAGGAGAGAAAAAACGACCCGTCTTCAAGTCGAGCCCCAACAGATCGCGGATCGTATTATCATATTCGACCTGCGTGAGCCGGGGCAAAGTGACGTGCCCGGGGTGCTTGAGCGCTTCCCAGTCGATGTCATTCACCTGCTCTTCAAGGAGGACGAGAATCTCCTCATATTCGACGGCGCTTGGAAGTGGTTTCTTCGGAGGCATTTCCTGCGTTTCGATCTGCTCCAGGACCGACAACCAAAGCTCGCGATCTCCGATCATATCAAAATGATCCATCGCCGTGTCCAACCTGAGATCACCTTTTTGGACTTCCCCATCGTGACACTTGTAGCAGTAATCCGCGAAAAACGGCTCAAGTCCCGCCCTCTCATCAGCGGGCAAAGCCGTTGATAATGAGTCGGTAAAAGCGACGACGGCTACGCAACAAAGAAAGTTAAGAGATTGACGCATAAATCCAAAATTGATACGTCTAAGGAATGGGCTCTGCATCTTGCATCATCGCGGAAAGTAGTGCCCGGAACCCAAAATAAAACTGTAACAACCTATCTAAACTAACATGGCAATTATTGGCACCATTCTCCTCGTCGTCAGCGGTATCGCTATCCTCGTCTTCTGGATCATGACACTCATCAAACAGTTCAAGGCGAATGACACTCTCTGGGGAGTTCTTTCGATCTTCTTCGCCATTCTTGCGCCAATCTGGTGCTTTAAAAATGGCCACAAAGGGCTTGGCATGAAGTTCGTTTACGCGATCATCGCCTACATTATCGGCTTTGCTATCCTCGGTGGATCCGGAGTGATGCAGCAGATCCAGCCCTGATCCTAACTGATCAACAAGTTTTCAAAAACGGCTCTCTTCGGAGGGCCGTTTTTCGTTTAGACAAAGACCGCCTGAGCCGCCTCGACATCGCGACCGATCTGCTCTTTCAGCGCATCCAGTCCGCTGAACTTTTTCTCAGGCCGGACAAACTCTACAAATTCGATTTCGAGATCCTCTCCGTAAATTTCATGATCAAGGCCGAAAAGGTGGACCTCGAGGAGTCGCTTCATTTCCCCGCCTTCCACCGTTGGACGATAGCCAAGATTGCCGACCCCATTCCAGGAATCCCCAGCCCCGGTCGCGCGGACCGCATAGACTCCTGTCGGAGGTAACTGCTCGCGGTGCACGGTGAAATTGGCGGTCGGGAATCCCAGGGTCCGCCCCAGTTTCCGCCCCTCGATGACCGTTCCAAACACCGTGTAGTCACGCCCGAGGAGAGACTTCGCAATTTCAAAATCCCCCGCCCCGACCGCTTCGCGGATCCGGGTGCTGCTCACCCGCATCGAGTTCACCTCGACCGTGCCGACGCCGGTAACGTCGAACCCGTGCTGCACCCCGAGCCGATTGAGAAGCTCGACATCTCCGGAGCGCTTCTTTCCAAATTTCCAATCCTGCCCCACACAAATGCGACTGATCCCCCCCCCAGGAGCGGCGGCGATCATGGACTCGATAAACTGCTCGCCGGTCTGCTCCGCAAACTCAGCATCGAATGAAACCACGAGGACCTGCCGGATCCCCAGCATTCTTTCGAGAATGAAAAGCTTGTGTCGCGGCGCCGTAAGGAGACGGGGCGCACTCTGCGGAGAAAGCACCTCGACCGGATGCGGATCAAAAGTCACGACAACGACTGAACCGCCCGCTTCTTCTCTCGATTCCTTCGCCGCCTCGATCACCGCTTGATGGCCGCAATGCACGCCGTCAAACACACCGATCGCGAGATGCAGCGGCCCCGGGAGCCGCTTTAACTCTTCGATGTGAAACAAGACATCCATCTCCGAATCTCCGATTAGGCCCCTCGCAGGCGGGAAACTTCAGGGAGCGTCATCATTTTTGAAATGATGTCGTCGCGGTTCCCGTGCTTCAACTCTTCAAAAGTCACCGACCGCTCGAGATCGAACTTGCCGGAACGGGTCCTTCGCAGCGAATTAAGATGCGCGCCACAGCCGAGGTCTTCGCCAATGTCATAAGCATAAGTCCGCACGTAAAACCCTTTCGAACACTTCACCGTGAAATGGACCGTTGGCAACGTGATACCATCAATCCGATAGCTGAAAACGTGGACAAAACGCGGGTCACGCTTCACCTCTTTCCCCTGACGGGCGAGCTTATAAAGAGGAACCCCATCTTTCTTAATCGCTGAAACCATGGGCGGAATCTGATAGAAATCCCCTTTGAATTTGTCGAAAGATTCTTTGATCTGCTCTTCCGTGAACTCCGGCACCTCGCGCTCGATCTCGACGGTGCCCTCCGCATCCTGCGTGTTCGTCGTTTCCCCGAATTTGAGCGAGCCCGTGTACTCCTTGTCCTCCGACATGAGGAGATCCTGGATCTTTGTTGCTCTCCCGATCACGAGAATCAGCAAGCCGGTCGCCATTGGATCGAGCGTCCCGCAGTGACCGATCTTCTTCGTATTCAAGGTGCGGCGGGCCACCGCCACGACATCATGAGACGTCATGCCCTGACCCTTATCCACTAGCAAAACTCCATCGATAGTCTGATCGTTCATAGTCACAAAGCAATCCGCCCCGGTTTCGGGCGGAAACGCGAAAAGTATCTCGGACCAGTCAAATTGAAACCAATTATTTGGAATGCTTCCGAATGCCACAGGAGATAAAGTCGAAGAACGGAGAAGATTCAACGGCCTCCGAAGGGATCTCCCCAGAGCCGGTTGCGGCTGTTAATGCGACGGCTAAGAGTGTTCTGCAACCCTCTCATGTCCTCGACGACGTTTGCGGGGGAGTTTCGACAATTCAATGGCAGCGGTTATCAATCGGGACCCGCGCGTAGGTCTTGAAATGCGCAAGCGAACAGGCCTCGACCAGGGTCTCCGCAAAAAGATCCCGATCCGCGTCGGAAAAAAATCGGCTGTCTCGTGTTCCCACGGGTCATGGCATGGCGGGTAGACTCCCCCATCGACAGCCACCTCATAGAAGGGAGTAGCGGAGGCGAGGGTGGGCATCCTTGAAAAACAATACGCCGGAGGCGCTGACACGGCGCCGCACCCACCACCCCACGCCGCAGCGCAGGGAGGAAGGAGCGGACGGTTGGCGTGAGGAGCGAAGCGACGAAAGCGACCGCAGGGAGCGGCGACAGAGGAGGACGCGACGACCGCCGCACTCGCCGCGAAGGGAACGGCTGAGGGGAGCGATTGGCGTGCGAGGAACGAGCCGCCAGAGGCGACCGACGAAGCCTAGCGACCGCCCCTCGAACGTCCAGCGCCAGAGCGGAGGCGGGTCTCGTGCCCAGGGAGGAACGACCCCGCACGAGACATGCCGCAGCGGTCGCTTGCAAGGGTGACGAAAAAGGGCCGCCGTTGATCGTGCGCCAGCGGGGGACGTGCGTGGATGGGAATATGGGGAAAATTCTAAATTCTAGGACCGACCTTTTTTCCCCCTATTCTTTCCCGCTCGAACCATTACAAAGACGACGCCAACGACCGAAACCACTACGAGCATGTAAGGCCATTTTGATGCGTCATCACTCCAAGGATCAGCGTCGGAAGATTTTTGTTCCCTTTTTGACGCTCCGTTTTGACCAAGCCGCTCCCTCTGTATCACTGGATCACTGTCACTGCCCGCACCTGAGCTATTCGACTTGTTTGCCTCCGTATCCATCAGTGCAGCATCTTCGACGAGTCGCTCTAGTTCTTGAAGATTTTGAGCGACAAGTGGGTCGCTAGAATACCCCTCAATTTTGTTGATCTTCTCCCTAACCGCTGACACCAAAACTTTCGCCTCGGATTTATCTGGGATACGAGTCGCTAGGCGAGCAATTGCGATAAGCGAGTCTCCGTCTTGCTGCCGCTCCAATTCAACTCGAAGCATCGGGGCGATCTCATCAGCAACTTCATCAAGCTTTCTCGATAGATCTCGATTTCTTGGCAAATGTCCTTGGCCCTCAACGTAGAGCTTGACTAAATCAGCGGTGTCGAACGTGCCGTCTTCTGCCGCTCCCACGGTTAGAGCCAGGGTTGCGGCCATCACAATGAACCAATGGTAACTTTTCTTCATTCCTCTACTGGCCTCACGAACGGGTGCTGATAAATGTAATCCTCCTGTTCTTGGCTGATTCGCTTCGTTGCTCCAACGCTATTGACGCCGCTCGTCCCGGCTCGAATTAGGTCCGTCTCCACGAGAGAGTGTCCGTCACTATTTCCGTAAAGCTCCAAGATCATCAAGTGCAAAAGTTCATGAGCTGGAGTGAAGTATTTTTTAGCCAATCCGTCGCTCACAAATACATTATCCGTGTATTTGTGGAACTCTTGAAGATTTTCCAATGATTCTTCTTGGAGCTGGCTTAAATCTTCCCGATTCACGGCAATTCCAAGTTCACCAACAGAGCGGACAAAAAAGAGGCGAAAATCTGAACCCATTCCCCTCGGGTCAGTATCGATGAAATCGAGGTATTCTTGTCGCCAGCTCAGAGCATCGCCGTTCGGAGCTATGTTGTAGATATTTAGTACACCGTCATTCAACGTGTTTACGGGCCAAACAAGATCGGTTGCTGGCGGCGACGGATTGACTCTTATCCCAATCTGAGCGTAGGCGGCTGATATTGCCTCTATTGCGTCGTCTACAGCATCTGAATTTCTGACAGTGGGAGCCAAATAACTCTTTACCGTTAAATCTATTTCGGCGCGCGCAGGAACTGTTGCTTTAAAGGTGACAGGATTCCCGTCCGGCACATCGATGGTAAAAGTAATAGTATCGCCGATCTTGACTCGATGCGTTGGGTCTTCCAAACCCTCATCGAGGTTGTCGAACGTATCGTCTACTTCATCGGAGACGAGAATCAATCCGTTGGTTCTGAAGACTCCCGGTTCGTTGGGGATCTCAATCACTTCAATTTCGTTCTCAGGGTCGTTGTCTGTCTTTATTCTAACGGTCGCGCTCCCTTGTCCCTCTTTCCAAGGCATCGGAACCTTTAGATAGAAGCGATCAACGTCTCCCTCATTGAAGTCTTGGTCTGGAGTTGGAGTTCCCCCGGTTCCTCCTGAAGTTGAAAATGCATCCTCCCATTTCGCTACTTTCAGCTTGTCAGTTGAGACCAAGTCATTCGGAACGAACCCGCTTGAAGTCGATCCTTCTTTCAGCACGAGTATCTCCACGGGCAGGAGATGAATGTCCACATCCAACATCAAATCTACATCAGCACTCATATCTGCGAATACAGGCAGCCCCAGGTGAACAGGGTCCGACCGTGAAGAGCCGGGAGCGATTGTCAGGGTAATCGGTTGAACTTTTTCGATGTCCCAATCAAAATCCACCGGGGGAACATCATCGCTCAAGTCGTAGGAATAGAAAGATCGTCGAGTCTTTTTTACCACAAGAAAGTGCTTAGAAACCTCCGAATCGACTGAGCTGCTTGATGAGTCTCTCGCGATTCGTATCTCATTTAACTCCCCCCACCCCTCAGGTTCCGTGAAATCGAGCCACCCATAATACCATTGCCGATAATTATATGAGTCCGAGATCATAAGATGAGATATTTTAAATAGAGAACTCGGATAAACCGACGAAATCGGGGTAATATATTCACCATATTCGATCGGAATTTTGAATTGGCGAATTTCATTCAGCACCGACTGCAAATGACCCGGCGGGGAGTAATTGATCGGTTGAGTGTGGGGTGGAACTCTTGAGGGATCGTACTTTCCAACTGCAAAGACCGTATCTGGCAAAGATTCCCAAGGGATATATGATAGTTTTGCCCCCTTGATTTCATAGGAGATCGCGCTGGAAGATCCTGTTTCCGTGCCACCTGTTCCCGCGTTGCCTGTTTCCGTGCCACCTGTTCCCGTGCCACCCGTTTCCGTCCCACCTGTTCCTGTGCCACCTGTTCCTGTGCCACCCGTTCCTGTGCCACCCGTTCCCGTGCCGCCTGTTCCCGTGCCACTTGTTCCCGGGCCCCCTGTTCCCGTGCCACCTGTTCCCGTGCCACCT
>CAZOUP010000010.1:0-59391 GCA_964583035.1 uncultured Akkermansia sp. | reverse complement strand
ATTTCCCCACGCAAATGAAACACCAACGCTGGCTATCGTATAGCCCCACCAGAGAATGACAAGGTAGACTCCCGGCCGCACTAACAAATGCTTAAATCCGAACAACGAGCTGAGGCCGCCTGCACCGAGGGCGACACCGAGAAAGATGAACTGCCCAAGGGACCCCCCCGTTCCCGGCGCTCCGAACCCGATGTCAGGAGCTCGATAATCGAAGACAAATGAGAAGAGGAAGAGGACGAAAAAGACGCGGAACCACCTCAACGCTCCTGTCACGGGGGCATCAATCTCGGCCTGCTCGTTTGCCGTCACTTTCCGAAATAGATTCAATTGACTAACAGGCTCCTTCCCGCTTGATGAATGTTAGGAACATGATCTGAAAATCGAAGATCACATTCCAGTTTTCAATGTAGTGGAGGTCAAAGCGAACCCGCTCCGAGAGATCAGTATCTCCACGCAAACCATTGACCTGCGCCCAACCGGTAATTCCCGGCTTGATGTTGTGCCGCGCATTGTAATGCGGAATATCCTCTTTGAATTCCTCAATGAGTTCAGGCCGCTCCGGTCGCGGACCAACCAGGCTCATGTCTCCCCTGAGAACATTCCAGAACCGGGGAATCTCATCGACATTCCAACGACGCATAAAACCACCGACTCGCAGAACGCGAGGGTCCCCTTTCACCGTCCAGCCAACGCCATCCTTTTCCGCATCGAGCGTCATGCTGCGAAGCTTGACCATGTCGAAAGTCTTCCCGTTGGCACCGAGGCGGCGCTGGCGATAAAAAATGGGGCCGGGGCTTTCCTTTTTGATCATCAATCCGAACAGTGCAATTACCGGCGCTGCGAGACAAACCCCTACCAATCCGCCAAGAATATCGACGCCCCGTTTCAACGCCTGGTTCACCGTGGAATGCAGCGGAAGCCGTGAGATACCGAGAATCGGAACGCCACCGACGGACTCGAGATGGAGACCGCTGAGGAGGACTTGGAAGCAGGTCGGGACAAGCTTAAACTCGACCATTTCCTTTTCACAAATCAACGCGATTTGCATGAGATTACCGGTTTTGACCGCGTCGTCGGCAACGATCACGGTCTGACAAACGCGAAGTTGCAGGAGCGCTTCCAGTGTTTCATAAGAACCCATCACCGGCATATTCGGCGGCACTGGCGTCTGAAAAACTCCATCCGGAGGTGAGATCACGCCAACGACATCAAAGGGACGGTCCGAGGCATGGGCGAACATCTCAACCGCCTTCGCGAAATCAGCACTCCACCCCACGACAAGAGCACGATGACGAAGACTGCTCGCGGTTTCCTCCCGATTGATGACCCGCCAGAGAATTCCACGCCAGACCGGCAGAATCGTGACCATGAGAATTAATCCGATGCCGCAAAAGATTCGGGAAATGGGAGGATCAAACTTAAGTACGAGGGTGAGACTGAGATAGGTGACGATCCAGACGACGCAGGACTTCACCACACCTTTTAGCGTTGCGGTGTAGGAAAGGAGACTTTCCCGCGAGTAAACGCCGAACTTCACGAGCGCAAACATCATGATCACCAATCCGAGAACGATATGCCCGAAGTAGTCCATTCGTCCGATAAGCCCCTCGGCCTGAACTCCAACCGTTGCAACAAATGTGTCAAAACGAATCCAATGCGCCAACAAAAGGGCAAAGGCCACCGCGAGCAAATCACAGACAAAAGCACCGCTTACCAGTTTGTGATACTGCGCTGCCGAAGTACTGGCCGACTGCCTCAGCGGTAAAGCCGTGGGATTAGTGCTGCCTGTTTGAAAGAAACTCATTAATGAAAAACGCTGTAAATACGAAAATTATAAGATTAGGCAATGGACTGGCAGGGGGAGGAAGCATCGAGCTATGAGGAAGCAGGGACGTTTGCCGGAGTGTTCCCGGCATTCATCGGGAGCGAGCGAACTGTTCCCTCCACATAAGCTCTTTGGGCGGCATTCGATTCGGTGCTGCCGTTGAGGACACAGCCGACGAGGTTGGCTCTCATCCGCTGGAGTTCGCGCACCGCGCGAAGTGCCGATTCGGTTTGTGTCTCTCCGGCCCGCACCACGAGAACGACCGCGTCCGCATGTCGGGAATAAGTGAGACCGTCGGAAACAATGTTCACTGGGGAAGTGTCAATAATCACGCAGTCAAAGGAGGTGTAGGCCTCGTTCAGCATTTTGGCGAAAATCTCACCACTCATCGGCTCACCGGTATTCGACGTGTATCGACCACAGGAGAGAAGGAAGAGGTCTTTAAAGATCGTCTCTTCGCACAGGTTCTGAGAAGTCAGCCCGCCCTCTTTTGCTTTGCCTCTGAGAGGATCGACAAAAATCTCGGCCATCCGCGGCTTGCAAAAATCAGCATCAACAAGAAGCGTTCGATAGCCCATGTTGGCCTGGAGAACCGCAAGATTCGCCGCACAAAAACTCTTCCCTTCCCCCGGCAGCGCACTCGTGACCATGACGCTTCGAGGACTGTGCGCGGACAGAGACGTGCGCAGCGAACGGAATCCCTCACTCACGACCGAACTCGGTTCGCGAGTCACAAAGACGGTGTCCTTGAGATCGAGGTTCCGCTCAAAAGCCTTTGGAACTTGTGCAAGGACAGAGAGCGCGAGCGTCGATTCGAGCTGTTTCCGGCTGTTCAAGGTCCGGTCCAGCAATCCGATCCCTACAATGACGGCGAAACCGCACATCGATCCAAAGATCCCCGCAATCGCAAGGGTCAGCTTCTTCTTTGGCGCGACCGGCTTCGCCGGAACAAGCGGCTCGCTGAATACGCGGATCACCGTCTCATCAACACTCTGAGTGACGTCCGTGTCGTTCATGCGGTCTACAAGTCGCTGATAGGTGGAATAGGCCGCATCGACCGCGCCTTTCAGAGTCCGGAACTCCTTCCGAATCCCGTCTGAGACAATGAGCTTCTCCTTTTGCTCCTGAACCGTTTCTTTAAGACGCTCCTCATGCTCGGCCGCGCGCTCGTAGGATTTCACAATGGAATCACCCACCGTTTGAGCCACGATTTTCACCTGCTCCTCCTGACCCTGGAGATCGAGAAGGTAGTCATTGTAGGTTTGGTGCTCCGGCTGATACTGCGCCTTAATTTTCGCGAACTCAGCCCGCTTCAGATTGCGAGCGAGAAGCAGTTTCTGAATATGATCCTGCGAGCCGAGCCCTCCGATTTCGAAAACCCCTTCGATTTCCTCTTTCGGAATCTGCCGATACTGCTCGTACTCTGACTTGCGAAGCAGGGTCTGATTTTCAGCCTCGCTCAACATCCTGTCGAGATCTGAAAGCTTTGTCCCGACATAGTCCTTCGCATCATCGAGCGCGACCTCGGAGTGCTTGATTCGAAATGCCTGGAGCTTTCCCTCCGCGACATCGAGCCTTCCGAGTTGCGCCGCCGCCTCCTTCTCCAGCATCTCCCGTGAGTCTTGCGAGGAACCCTCATTCTGTTCACGGATCAGTGCCTGGAACTCTTCGATGAAACCAGCGGTCATCTTCTGAGCGCGCTCCGGAGAGAGATCTTTCACCGAGACATCGATGAGCCGGGTTCCCCGGCGCAATTCAGCGTTAACCCGCTTGCTGACCAGCTCGACAATTTCCGCGTCTGAGTAGCCACCTTCCTTCGATACTAGAAAATCAGGATCATTCCGCAAATCGAGACGGTCAACGACACGAAGAATCACCGCGCCGTTGCGAATGCCCTCTGCCATCGACTTGAGCGCATCGAGCGTTTCCCAGCTCGCCTGCTTCACTCCTTTGATTCCGGCGAAGGCTGCCCCGTCATTCTTCGGGTCCACGTAAATAACCGCCGATGACTTGTAGACTTTCGGAGTCACCACGAGGTAAAGCACCGCGAGGGCGATAAAACCTCCTGCGACCGCAGCGGCCAGCCAGAGACGTTTCCGCACGACATGAAAAAGCCGCCCCAAGTCCAGGGTTGGAAATCCTGGAAAAAGACTGTCGGAAGACGCGGGTTGGCTTGGGCCTGCACCAAATTGATTCATTCGCTTGTATTCAGCGTCACGGGAGAGTTTCTGTTATTTAAATAACTAAAATTATTGATTTTATAATTTAAGGGCATTTTTAACCCCTTTCAAGGCGAATCTTAAAATTATTATAATTATCATATTAAATAAAGGAAGACCATTCCAACTTCTTAGCAGTCTCAAATTCTTTGGAATAGGAAGAGCCAGTGTTTGCAAGGGATTGGAGAGCGAGTAAACTCAGAGCTTCGGTGCAGACACCGCTTTTCTGAGTAACCGGATCTCCGTTTGCAGAGCGGCGTTGCTCAGGCCACTCAACTGTCAGGATGAATAACCGTTTCCTACCTCTCGCCCTTCTCTACGCATTCTTTGCCGCTGCTCCTTTGTCAGCTCAAGAGGCCGCACCGGCACCCGCAGATCCCTCCGCTGCAGCGGAGACGATGGAAGCGGCCCAGTCGATTCTGGATTACCTCCTCGAAGGCGGACCGTTTTTAATGATCCCCCTCGCCGCGCTCTCGTTCATCGCGGTGCTTCTGATCATTTTTTACAGCTTTACGATCCGCCAGGGAGCCGTTGTCAGCGATAAATTCATGAACGCCGCCGACGCCCTGATTCGGAAGCAGGACTACCTCGGCCTCATCGCCGTCTGTAACCGCGAAAACGAATGCATCGCACGGATCGTCTACAAAACGCTCGATTTTGCGACGAAAAACCCGACGGCGAGCTTCGATGAAGTCCGCGAAGTCACCGAAGCGGAAGGCACCCGTCAGGCGAGTATTTTGAATAACCGCATCAGTTATCTCAACGACATCAGCCGCGTCGCTCCCATGGTGGGACTTTTCGGCACCGTCGTTGGCATGATCAAAGCCTTTGAGAGCATCGGAAAATCATCCGGCGTTCAGCACATGGAACTGGCCCCCGGCGTTGCCCAGGCACTCGTGACAACTGCCGCCGGCCTCGTTGTCAGCATTCCCGCTCTGATTTTTTACTCCATCTTCCGCGGTCGGGTTCAGAAATTGATCGCCGAGCTGGAAGCCGCGATGACTCATATCATGGCGCTTCTCGCCGCTCAGTATAAGCGGGCGAACTACCGTGCCAGCAGCCGTCGCGAAGGTGGCGACGCGGAATAATCTGATCCCCTCCTCACCATGAAGTTCCGGGAAATCAACAGTCAACAGGGAGCCGAGCTCGAGCTCGCCCCGATGATCGATGTCGTTTTCCTTCTCCTCATCTTCTTCATCGTGACCTGGCAGTTTGCCCGATTCGAACGGGACATGGACATCTCCGTCCCTGCTGCCGAGGAAGCCACGGACACTGATCGCCAAGCCGGGGAAATCATCGTCAATGTGAAGAAAGACGGATCCATCGTCCTCAACGGGCGCGACGTGAGCCAGGAAGAGCTGCTTTCCAAGCTCCAGGCGATCTCGGAAGCGTATCCCGATCAGGCCGTGATTCTCCGCGGCTCCTCCGAGGCAAATTTTCAGGCAATCATTAATGTGTTGGATCAAATCAAGAAGGCCGGAATTTGGAATGTCGCCTTTGCGACAACGAAACCCCAGTAGTAACCTTCTGATCACGAACCCTGTTGACCCCCCGGCATGACCCTGTTGACTCGACTTTTCTCTACCTCCAGTCCGGGTCCCGTGCTGGCCGGCCTCTTGCTTTTTTCAGCATTGGATTCCCCGAAAGCTGAGGCCCAGGCCCCGGCGGCCAATGTCGAGGACGTCCTCTCCTACGCCGATCTGCTCTTTGACCGTGAGCAATACAGCATCGCGGCTCAGCAGTATTCTGTCTTCATTCAGGAAAATCCGAGTAGTCCGAATCTCCAGATCGCGTGGTTCCGCCTCGGGGAATGCTATTTGAAAGTGAACCAGGTCGAGGACGCGACGACGAGTTTCAATTTCCTCATCAATGAGTTCAAGAGCGGCCCCTTTGTCGGCTCGGCCGCCTACCGTCTCGCCGTGCTTCGCTTCAATGCTAAGGACTTCCGGAACTCCCTCGCCTATTTCAAGAAGGCAAAAGACGAGCTCAGCAACGAAGACGCGAAACTGCAGGCCCAGTTTTACTTCGCACGCTCCCTGCAACTGACTCAACAGCCGAAGGAAGCTCTCGGGGAATTCGAGCAAATCATGGCTGCAAAACCAGCCGCCGAGAATCCGTTTTTCGAACGCTGCATGCTTGAGTCGGCGCGACTCGCCTTCGAACTCGGCGACACCGCGAAAGCGCTCGAACAATTCAAAGCTCTCGCTGAAACCGCAACGACTCAGGAAATCAAAGAAGAAGCGATCGTGAGGGGTGGTCTTCTCGCGGCAGAGGCAGGGGAAACCGCCGCCAGCGAGGAACTCCTCAATCAGGCGCTCCGCTTCTCAGACACCAGCCCGTGGAAAAACCTCGCCCAGGTTGGCGCGATCTTTAACGCCTTCACCCGCGAAGATTATGATCGCGTCATCGGGCTCTACAACACCGGAGCCTACTCATCACCCGATGAGTCGCGGGCCAAGATGCTCCTCATCGTCGGCCACTCTTTCCGCCTCAAAGGCGATCTCGATTCGGCCTCGCGACTCTATGCGCTTGTCGAAGGCAAGTATCCGGATCAAACCGAAGGAATCGAAGCCGGGTATCGCCGCCTTCAGATTCTTCATCAACAATCCGATCCCCTCCTCCCTGAAGTCGCGACCCGCTTTGCTCAGAATCAGCGAAAGATTGATCCGGAAAGCTTCTACATCGATATGGCCTTGCTCATGAAAGCGGAGTGGCATTTTATCCAGGCCGAAAATTCAGCGAGCGGCTCGGGCTCTGACTTTGCCAAAAAACACTTCGGAGACGCCGCCTCAGCCTACAAGCAGGTCCGCCTCGACAATGTTGATGAAAAATTTCGTGAGACGGCGCTCTACAAATTGGGATGGTCCGAGATCGAATCCGGTGACCTCCAGGAAGGAATTCTCAGCCTCTCCCGTTTTATCTCCCGCCATCCTCAAAGTACCTTTGCGTCGTCCGCTCTCGCCAAACGGGCCGTCGCCTATCAGTCGCAGGGCGATCATCAATTTGCACTCGGCGATTACCAATCTATTGCCTCGCGCTACCCTGACGCGCCCGAAGTCGAATTCTCCCTCCAGCAAATCGCGCTGATCTACGCCCACCAGCGGAAGACGACCGAAATGATCAACGCCTACAATGATCTCCTTAAAAAATTCCCCGACACGAACGGTGCCGGGGAAGCCCACTACTGGATCGGAGTCGGTTACTTCGATCTCGAACAGCATCAACAGGCGATCCCGAATCTCGAAAAGGGGCGAGAGCTCGATGTCAACCTCGAGGATCAAGCCACGCTTCGACTCGTGATCTGTCACTACCAATTGGAGAACATTGGAAAGCTGGGCGTCGAAGCCAAACGCTATATCGAGGGTGAGCCCGGGGAGGCGAACGATGACGCCACCAAAAAACGGGCTACCATTCCCCCCCCTGTTCTGGAATATCTTGGTAAGAAGCTCGCCGCACAGGACGACTGCGAGGAAGCCGAGTATTTCCTCACCGTCATCAGCACTCCTGACGAGCCTTCAATGACCACCGCCTCGACCTGGAAGCTCATTGCCGAATGCCGTCAGAAGTTAAAAAAACATGTCGAAGCCATCACCGCTTACGATCATTTTCTTCTTCAGACGGAACGCCCCAGCGACCGCGCCACCGCCTACCTTGAGCGCGGCACTTCCCAATTCTGCCTCCGCGATTTTGAAAACGCGAGAAACAGCGCCCAAGAAAGCCTCCGTTCTCAGAAAGAAGGCCGAACCAACGCCGAGGCCCGCCTTCTCCTGGGTGACATCGGAGCGGCGGAGGGAAATATCGAAGAAGCCGCCCGCGAGTATCTCGTCGTCAGCCAAATCTTTTCCGACCCCGAGGTGACCCCAAAAGCACTCGCCAAAGCGATCAATGCTTACCAGTCTCTCGGCAATCGCGATAAAGCGCAGGAACTTCAGGATGAACTCTCAGCCCAGTTTCCGAATTATAAAAAGCCGGACACGTTCGAGGTCGATTGTTAAAAGAGCCTAAGCCACTTCTCCCGCGAGCAGGTAGAAACGCTAGCCCGCGTCCGATGAAGTGCCGAATCACTCGGTCGGGGACGCCTCACCTTCGAGATCGTTCACCGGATTTTCTTCAATAATCTCGATTTCTTCACTGATCGGCCACCGCTCCGGATCGATCTGAATCTTCTCAGGGGTTCGAACCTTGATGAGGGCGTTCTCGTTGAACTCGTATGTCTTCGGACCGGGAGGCTCCTCCGCCGATGAAGACGGCGTCTTCGTGACCAAAGGCACCACCGTGAAAACCATCGTCGTGTCCTGAAGTCGCTTCACATTCAAGAGTGCCGCACACATTTGCGATTCCTCGACTTGAAACATCCCCCCAACAGGAAGCTCAAAAACCTCGGGCGTTTCATCCGAGGGGAGCGCGAGATCGAGAATCACATCGGGAAAGGTAGAGGAGCGCCCCCGAATCACGATCCCGCTCGTGAAGACATCGTCCTCCCCCATCTCCTGAACCGACTCAATCACGAACTCGCCGGAGAGAAAAGTCACATCGTCCCGCTCCAGATAATTCTTCAAATAGTAGCGCTTCAGAATGCCGTTGTAGGCACGAAGCTCGGATTCGTTGAACGGATAAACTTGGGCGTAAAGATCCTTCGCCGAATTGAACTTCCCCCGCGGTGCCGTGAAGGAGAGAAAGCCGTGAATGGGATCAAGCTTCTCCAACCGGTTCAGTAGCTTGTAATTCATGGGATGCTCCGGCTGGCCGAAGACCCACATACAAAACGACCACGAGGCAAAATTCAGCCCGATCAGAACAGCGATCGCCGCGATCCAGAGGATCAGATTCCCGCTCGTGTAGCGTCCTTCATCCTGCTCCCGTGAATTCCGGGAAAATGAACTCTCACCCGAAACAGATTCCATCTTCAGCTCTTGTTACCACCACAAACCTCGCCATCCATCGTCTCAGGATCATACTCCGGAGCCTTCTCAGCTGAAGCCGGCTCAAACGAGGTCCCGCAACCACAACTGCGGGCTGCGTTTGGATTCTCGATCTTAAAACCGGAGTCATTCAGGGCGTCGACATAATCAAGATGGCAGCCATCAAGGAAAGTGAGACTTTCCTGATCGACGAAAACGCGGGCTGTCCCGTTCACAATGACGAGGTCCCCCTCATCCTCCGCACCGATCTGCATCGCGTAGGACATGCCCGCACACCCCCCTTTTTCAACGAGAAGACGGAGACCTTTCTCTTCGGGCGAGAAATCTTTTTCTTCCAAAAGGGCGAGCAAATGTTTCGCCGCTGAATCGGTGACCTTAATCATGAAATCTGAGTGTTTATCTCTAAACTATACGTTCACCGAAGCGGTTTCCCAACTCTTTTCGGGTTGCTTTCCCTCTCTGCCCGCCTTCAGGTTAGGCCTCTTTCTGCCATGGGTAAAATCCGTCTCCTCCCCGAAGCCTTAGCCAGTCAGGTCGCCGCCGGCGAGGTCGTCGAGCGTCCCGCCTCGGTTGTCAAAGAACTCGTCGAAAATTCCATCGACGCAGGGGCTACGAACATCGAGGTCCTGATCCAGCGCGGCGGGATCGCTCTCATCCGCGTCTCAGACGACGGCTGCGGCATGAACCGGGACGACGCCCTCATGTCGCTCGAACGCAACGCGACTTCGAAGATTCGGACAAAAGAAGACCTCGCCGCGATTCACACTCTGGGGTTCCGGGGCGAAGCGATCCCGAGCATCGCCAGCGTCTCAAAATTCCGCCTCACGACGCGCGAGGCCGATTCCCTCACCGGCACCGAGATCACGATCAACGGCGGCAAAGTCATCAATGTGAAAGATTGCGGCGAGCCTCCCGGCACGCAGATTGAAGTGCGCTCCCTCTTCTATAACCTGCCGGCGCGGCGAAAATTTCTCCGCACCGAGAACACCGAGTATTCGCATCTCGAACAGGTCATCAAGACCCAGGCCATCGCCCATGAGAACATCCGTTTTTCTCTCGTCCGCGGAGACCGTCTCGCTTTTCAACTCCCTGCCACTTCCAGTCTCCGCGAGCGCATCAGCGGGCTCGTCGGGAACGATCTCGCGAGCCGACTTCTCGAAATCGAGCCCTACGAACACAAAGGCGTCCGCATCCGCGGCTTAATCGGTCCGCCCGGGATGGGGCGCAGTGACCGCCGCCAGCAACTTAGCTTTTTAAACGGTCGCCCCGTCGAAGCTTTGATCATCAGCCGGGCACTGCGCGAGGGCTACCACACCGCCCTCATGAAGGGTCAATACCCGGTGACTTTCCTTTTCATCGAGACCGACCCCGAAGCCGTTGATGTGAACGTTCACCCCGCGAAACGCGAGGTTCGCTTTCACGATGGATTCGGCGTGCAGGATGCCATCATCGGTGCCGTGCAGCGGACCCTGCGCGAGCGAATGACGCGTCCCGTTTCCGGCGTCGGCCTCACCGGGACGAGAACTCCCGCGCCTACCCCTGACGTCGTCCAGGAAGACCTGATCCCCGAAGCCGAGCAGCGATCCCTGCGGACCGATTGGGGGCAGCTCCCCGGGAAGGGGGAAACGCCCAAGGTCGCGGAAACACCGGCTCTCTTCACCGCGACCGAACGCCAGCGCGTCGAAGCCGAAGGAGTCTCCTACCTCGAGACCCCGACTCAACAGGGTAAAGTTCCCGACCCAACCCTCTTAGGTCCCGACCCGACTCCCGAAGAGGAGGAAAAACCCAAGGCTTCCGACTATCGGCTCATGGGCGTTCTCGGAAAGCTCTACGTTTTGCTGGAGAGTAAAGAAGGCCTCGTCCTCATGGATCAACACGCCGCGCATGAACGGGTCCTTTTCGAGGAAATGAAATCCCGCATGGAAAACGAGGACGTCCCCTCGCAGCGGCTCCTTTCCCCCATCATGGTCGATCTCACCCCGCGCGATTTCGACCTCATTGAAAAGAACCTCGACACCTTGAACAAGCTCGGCCTTTCCGCAGAACCTTTCGGCGGCAGCACGCTGAAAATTGATGCGCTCCCCACCTTTCTCAAGAGCGACGACCCCGAAAGCTTCCTTCAGGATGTCATCGAGGAAATCCGCTCCTCAAGTGACCGCATGTCAAAACTCCGCCTCGGCGAAGACATGATCGCCACGACCGTCTGCCGCCACGCCGTGAAAGCGAACGATCCACTGCACAACGCCGAGCTTCAGAAACTCCTCGAAAACCTCCTCGTCTGCGACATGCCGTATTGTTGTCCGCACGGAAGGCCCACTCTCATCCAGATTTCCTACGGCGAGCTGGAGCGAAAATTCGGACGGCGGACGTAGAATCATCCTTTCGAAAAGATCGCCCCCTTCGCGTCATTGCTCTCCCTTTTGGATTTCTCTAAAACTCAGCGGCATGAATCCTGATCGCCGCCGCTTCCTCACCGCCGCCGCCGCTCCTGCGCTGGCTTTTGCCGCCAAACCCGGCAAGGCACAAGACGCGAGTCCCAACCTCATCCGCGAAGAAAATGCAAAACCGGGCACGACCGACTGGCAACTCACCCGGGTCCGCATCAACAGTGGCAGCTACCGGACCAAGTTGATCGAGGGCTATGTCTCTCATCAGTCAATTCGCGCCGGGGAAACACTCGATTTTTTCATATCGACGGAACCGGAGCGGCCTTTCACCATCGACCTCTATCGGCTCGGCTATTACGGCGGAACCGGCGGTCGTCACCTGCGGCAGCTCGGGCCATTCGAAGGCAAAATTCAACCAACCCCGGAGATGCAGCCGGAGAACCGCCTCTGCGAATGTCAGTGGAAGAGTTCCGCCCGGCTTACCATTCCCGACGACTGGGTCAGCGGCGTCTACCTGGGCAAGCTGACGACAATTCCCAAGACCGAATCGGAACCCTACTGGCAGAGCTATGTCATCTTTATCGTGCGTGACGACCGCGAGGCCGACGTCATCTTTCAAACGAGCGACAACACTTCCCAGGCCTACAATCGCTGGCCGGAAAATGAATCGCTCTACACCGACCCTCGCGGCGCTCACGCCCCCGGAGTCGCGGTGAGTTTTGATCGCCCCTACGGTCTCTATCCGCAGTTCGGCGCCCTCCCCCTTTCGATCGGCTCCGGCGAATTCCTCCTCTGGGAATTTTCCCTCTCCTTCTGGCTCGAAAAGGAAGGCTACGACGTGACCTATCTTGCAAATGTGGATGTGTTAGAAGCCGGCGCAATCGAACGGGGCAACGTTTTTCTCTCCGTGGCCCACGACGAATACTGGGACCGAAAGCAATTCACGAGAGTTGCCTCAGCGATTGAAAGCGGTCTCTCCGTACTCTGGCTTTGCGGAAACTCCGTTTTCATTGACTCCCCTTTTTCGTCGTCTACGCAAGGTCAGCCCAATCGTGTCATCACGCGCCGCGGATGTTTTGGAGAACTGCGAGAAGACGAAAGCGACTCTTACGCCGCTTTATTCGACAAGCTCAAATCGACCGCGCCGGACGAACGGGAAATCATGGGGGTGCGCTCCGTGGTTCCCTTCAACGGCGGCGGCGACTGGACCTGCCGAAAAGCCGATCACTGGGTGTTTGAAGAGACGGGAATGAAAAACGGTGACTCTATCCCCGGCCTCGTCGGATGGGAACACCATGGCGAGCCCGATCCGGATCGCGAAGGCCTCGAAGTTCTTGCCGAAGGTTCCGTCTGGGCCGGCGGAACGAGGGAGGGCCGCTACGCCTCCGTCATTTTTCCCGGTCCGAAAGGTAATTTTGTCTTCAATGCCTCGACCGTATTCTGGAACATTGGCCTCTCTTCCCCACCCGGCCAATGGGCTCCCTACACCCATTTTTCCCGCCCTCATGGACCCGATCCAAGAGTGCAGCAAATCACCCGGAACCTCCTCAACCGGGCGATTTCACAAGGTTCAGAAGCAATCCCTGATGCGAAACCATCGGAAGACTAGCCAAAGCTTCGGAGCGACGGGACGGGGTGTTGCCGCAATTCCCTACCTTGACCCTCCATGATGGAACGATCACTATGGCGGTCATGAAACCCTCCATTTTTGCGGCAGCAATTGCCTTCTTTTGCAGCACCCTCGCCGCGACCGAAAAGAACGTCATCTTCATCATCACCGATGACGAATCACCCACCCTCGGCTGCTACGGCGATCCGATCGCGAAAACTCCCGCGATCGATGCCATTGCCGCTGACGGGACCGTATTTCTCAACGCCTTTGCCACGACCGCAAGCTGCTCCGCGAGTCGCTCGGTGGTCATGTCAGGATTACACAATCACCTTAACGGTCAATACGGCCACCAGCATTCCTATCACAAATTCGAGTCCTTCCGCTCCGTCGCAGCCCTCGCTCTTCCGCGAGTAATGCAAGGCGCTGGGTATCGCACCGGACACATTGGAAAATATCACGTCGGGCCCGAACAGGTCTACCGCTACGAAACCTACATGAAGGGAAATGGTCGTAACGCGGTCGAGATGGCAAACAACTCGAAAGACTTCATCACTGCCGAGAGTGATAAGCCCTTCTTTCTCTACTTTGCCACCTCAGATCCTCATCGCGGCGGAGGAAAAGACGAAACCTCGGAACTTGAATTAAAGGCCGACCTTTTCGGTAACAAGCCCAACAAGGGTTCGCACAACGGCGTCGATGAGGTCTTCTATGATCCGGCAGACCTTCCCATTCCCCACTTCCTTAGCGATACACCCGAGACTCGGGAAGAACTTGCCCAATATTATCAGAGCGTCTCCCGCATCGACCAGGGCGTTGCCCGCCTCGTTGATATTCTCAAAGAGGCCGATCTCTACGACAAGACGATGATCATTTTCACGGCTGATCACGGCATGGCCTTCGCTGGTGGAAAAACGACCGTCTACGAAGGAGGCCTCCGTGTTCCTTTCGTCGTCCGAAATCCCTACGAAGAGAATCGTGGTGTGAAGCACGAGGGCATGATCAGCCACGTTGACATCACGCCGAGTATTCTCGATTTCGCCGGGGGCTTGAATCAGAACGCGAACCGCCCGAAAAAGATGGAGGACATTAAAGCCCTGTTTAAAGAGAGCGAAGTCGCAAAAGACAATCTCGGCCCTGTCATCAAGGCCTACCACGGCAAATCCTGGGTCCCCATTCTCGGCCGGCCCGACGCCGAACATTGGGAAACGATTTTTGCCTCCCACACCTTTCACGAGATCCAGATGTATTATCCGATGCGTGTCGTCCGGGACAAAGAATACAAGCTGATCTGGAATATCGCCCACGGGCTCCCCTACCCCTTCGCCTCCGACCTCTGGGCCGCGAGCAGCTTTCAGGCGCAGTATCAGCAGTCACTCGATGCGCCTTACGGTCAGAAGAGCGTCGGGGAATATATTCACCGCCCTGAGTTTGAGTTTTACAAAATCGGCGAAGATCCCTATGAAGCGAAAAACCTCGCGAGCGATCCTGAGTATCGCGAAGAAATGATCCGTTATCAGGAAAAACTGAAGGCCTTTCAGAAAGAAATGAAAGATCCCTGGATCATGAAGTGGGACTACGAGTGAGATTTAAAGCTTTTTTTTTGAACACTTTACTTATCATCTGGAATGCCGGAGTTAATTGTCGTCGGAGGTGCCAACGGGGCCGGTAAATCGACCTTTATTCGCGAGTTTCTCAAAAGAAGGCCGTATCGCTATCTCTGCGCCGACGAAGCGGCTTTCGAGCTTTGCCCTGAGGCACCTGAGACCGTGGGCGTCGCGGCAGGGCGACTCTTTCTCAAACGGATGGCCGAAGCGAGAGAGGAAGGAGTTGATGTCATTATCGAGAGCACGCTTTCGGGGAAGAGCTTTGCGGGGCAGGTGCGGAAGTTTTCTGAACGAACCTACACGGTGAAAACTCTCTTCGTCACTCCACTGGATCTGAAAATTTCGGTCGAGAGAGTGACTCTTCGCGTTTCAAAAGGCGGACATTCTGTTCCGGAAGAAGACATCCGGCGCAGGTTCAGCCGAGCCCATCAAAATTTTTGGCACCACTATCGTAATTTGAGCGATGAATGGCAAATCTACTACAATGAATCCGAAGAAGGACACAAGCTGATGGCTTTTGGGCGCAAATCACGGCTTGCAGTTCGAGACACAGAGCGCTTTGACCTGTTTTTAAAACTCTGCTATCATACCAATCCATGACAACGACCGAAATCGAAGACGCCAAAGATGCCAAGTTGATGCAGTGGGTTGATGAGTGCGACGACATCATGAAAGTCGCCGTCGCAAACGCCATCGCTGAAAACAAGCGCCTTGGTCTTTACACTAGTGCCGAAGACGAAATCAGATCTCCCCGCGTCGCCGAAGAAGATTGATCAAATCACGGTCTCCCGAATTGCCCCGCTGAGGGTCTTATCGAGAAACGGAGTCACCGGGCTTTTCGTCTTGAAGTAGTTCCGGCTGAGGGTCGTCTCCCCTTCCGGATCAAAGACGAAGAATTCCGCCTTTTCGCCTTCGGTGATCTTGAGCGAACTCAGGCCAACGATTTCCCGGGGTCGATCCGAGTATCGTTCGATGAGAAGATCCCAGCCGAAGACGCCGGGACGAATCAGGCCGTCATAAATCGCCAGAACGGTCGTTTCCAATCCCGCCACGCCAAAGGGGGCGCTCCCAAAATCGGCGGCCTTTTCAAACTCCGTGTGCGGGGCATGATTCGAGGCGATCACATCGATCGTCCCGTCGATGAGTGCCGCGACGAGCGCTTCGCGATCCGCCTCCAGTCGCAACGGTGGTGACATCTTGAAATGCGTGTTGTAGTCCACGATATCCTCCTCTGTAAGGAGAAGGTGATACGGGGAAACTTCGCAAGTCACCGGCGTTCCAGCCTCTTTCGCGCAAGCGACAGACTTCACCGCATTGGCCGTCGAAACCTGCTGGAGATGCAACTTGGCACCGGTGTGCTGGGCGACGCGAATATTCCGATCAATCGCAATCTCCTGACTCATCGCCGGAATTCCCGGGAGGCCGAGCTGGTAGGAAATTTTTCCCTCGTTGACCGCTCCCGCCTTCGTCAGCGCCGCCGTGTCACAGGAGGTCGTCACAAGGAGATCAAAATCTTTCGCATACTCCATGCAGCGACGGAGTAAATCCGGGCAGGGAACACTGCTTCCGGAATCGGTCAGCATGACGACCCCGCGACTCGCCATTCCGGAGAATCCGGCGAGGCGCTCCCCCTTTCGCCCTTTCGTAAGACAGCCGGACGTCAGCATCGGAATCGGACTGACCTCGGAAATGAGGTCCTGCAAACTCTTGACCAAATTTCCGCTATCAATCGGGGGCGAGGTGTCCGGCATGAGAACAAGCCCCGTAACGCCGCCATGAATCGCCGCTGCAGCGCAACTCGCGAGCGTTTCTTTATGCTCATCTCCCGGCTCACGACCGTGAACATGCATGTCGAACATCCCCGGAATGAGGAGGCAACCCGTGCAATCGGTCGTCGCCACTTCGTCAGGGACGGGAAGTCCGACACCGACCACCTCGATCATCCCCTCGTCATTCACGAGGATATCACCGGTGACCATCTCGAGCCGGTCGGAGTCCCAAAATTTCCCGTTCTGAAAAAGACGCGCCATATCAGTCGAGTTGAGTTTCGGGTTTCAGCCAGTGGAGAACCGCCATGCGAACCGCGATTCCATTCTCGACCTGGGTGCTGATGAGACTCTTTTCGTAGCCCATCGCTTCATCCGTGATCTCGACGCCACGATTCACCGGCCCCGGATGCATCAGGTAACAGCCCAGTTCACGCATCCGCTGGACCCGGGTGCTGTGCATCCCATACATTTTGTGATACTCGGCGACACTGGGGAAAAACTGCCCCTCCTGTCGCTCCATCTGAACCCGCAGGAGGTAGACCGCATCCGGCTTCCAGTCGAAGACTTCGTCCCAACTCGCAAAGCGCTGCATGAATTCATGACGACCCTCGGGAATGAGCGAACCCGGCCCTAACACACCCACTTCGATCCCGAGCTTATGGAACAAAGTGCTCGTCGAGCGCGCCACCCGTGAGTGAAGAACATCCCCGACAATAACCACTTTCCGCCCCTGAAAATCCGGATAGACCTCACGGAAGGTCATCGCATCGAGCAGGGCCTGGGTTGGGTGAGCATGATACCCGTCCCCGGCATTTAAAACCGAAGCACGGGTGTGTTTTGCGACAATCCCCGGCACCCCCGCCGCCTGATGACGAATCACGATGTAGTCGGAACGCATCGCCTGAAGCGTCTCGATTGTATCAAGAAGAGATTCCCCCTTCACGACTGATGAAGCCGAGATCGTAAAATTCGTCACGTCGGCCGACATGCGGTTCGCCGCCACCTCAAAGGACGAACTCGTCCGCGTCGACGGCTCGTAGAATAGATTGAGGACAGTTTTTCCGCGCAGCGTCGGCACTTTCTTCACGGATCGTTGAAAAAGCTGCTTAAACGGCACTGCATTTTCGAGGACATACTCGATCTCATCGAGCGAGAGGCTTTCGATATCGAGAAGGTCTTTCCGGGGCTTGAGTTCACTCATGCTGAGCCCCCCTTTTCTTTCACGAGAAAAACACCTTCCTTCTCGTCGTTCTCGAGGAACCTGACTTTCACATAGTCGTCGAAGATCGTCTCAACTTTCCTCCCGACATAGTCCGGCTGAATCGGAATCTCCCGATGCCCACGATCCACGAGGACGGCGAGTTCGATCTTCGAAGGGCGTCCGTAATCCATGAGTCCATCAAGCGCCGCCCGAACCGTCCGGCCCGTGAAAATCACTTCGTCAAAAATGATGACCCGGCTCCCGTCGATCGCAAAAGGAACGTCCGAACTTTCCAGTCTCGGCAGGTCGGTGCCGCGGTTGTCGAAATCGTCACGATAGAGTGAAATGTCGAGTGTTCCGACCGGGTAATGAATCCCGCGCTCCGCCAGGACCGCCGCGACCCGGGTCGCCAGCGTGACCCCACGGGTAAAAATGCCGATGAAGGCGACGTTTTCCCCTTCACACTGTGTCGCAATTTCTTCCGCGAGAAAAGCAATCGCCTCCTCAATCCGTGCCGGGCTGAGAATTTCCTGGGTCGAAATGGCGGGAGAATCACTCAAGTCTAATTGGCCAAAGTGGGGTGGGACAGTGCGTCGGCCTTCTTACCCCTAATCACGAATCGACTCAACGTCATTAAAAATTTCGCGTCCCGATGTCAGAACGGCGCTGCATCCCGTCAAACGAGACCTTGTCGCTCTCCTCATAGACGCGGGCGACGGCGGCTTCGCGAGACTCTCCCTTCGCCGCGACGACGAGAACCCGTCCGCCTGCGGTCGCAAACTGGCCGGAGTCATTGAGCTTCGTTCCGGCATGGAAAACGCGCGCATCAGAGACTTCATCGAGACCCGAGATCACGTCACCGCTTCGGGAAGAGGCCGGGTAACCGGCCGAGGCTGAAACAAGGCAAACGCTCCAGCCATCGGAAAACTGAATCAAATCCGGCTTCAGGATGCCGCGTGCTCCCTCGGCAACGTACGTCGCAAAATCACCGGTGATCAAAGGAAGCACCGCTTCCGCCTCCGGATCGCCGAAGCGGCAGTTATATTCGATGACCTTCGGCCCCTGCGGCGTGAGCATGAGCCCAAAATAGAGAAATCCACGATAAGGAAGGCCATCCTTTTGGAGCCCTTCGACCGTCGGCTTCACGATCGTGGCGTCAATGACCTCACGGAGATCGCCTTCGAACATTTCGAGAGAACTCACTGCGCCCATGCCTCCCGTATTAGGACCTTCGTCAGCATCGTAGATCCGCTTGTAGTCGCGCGCCGGGGCGAGGATTTGATACTTGTCATCCACGACCGAGGCGAAGATCGAGATCTCCGGCCCTTCGAGAAACTCCTCCACCAGCAAGCGTCCCGCCCCGAACTTCCGCTGCACCAGCACTTCATCAAGAAACTCCTCCGCCATCGCTTCGTCGAGACACACCGCGACTCCTTTTCCGGCGGCAAGACCATCAAACTTGAGCACCGTCGGATAGGATCCCGCAATCGCGACCCGGGCTTCCTCGATCGTCTCCACCGGCGTGTAGCCTCCTGTCGGGATCTCATGGCGAACCATGAACTCCTTCGCAAACTCCTTGCTCGCTTCAAGCTGGGCCGATTCCTTGTGTGGCCCCCAGCAGGGAATCCCGGCCGCTTCGCAGGCATTGGCGAGCCCTTCGTCTTTCACCAAATAACTTTCCTCACCGGCGACACAGAGATCGATCCCGTTCTCCGTCATGAAGGTCACCAGCGACGCGACCCCATCCGCCTCGACCGGCTTCGCCAATTCAAAAATCGCATCCGATCCCGGAAAAGAATGAATCTCAGCCTGAGACGGAGACTCTTTCAATGCCGTGATGATCGCATGCTCGCGACCGCCCTTCCCAACAACTAACACTTTCATAGAGATTTCAAAGGAAGTGATGATGCACTAAAGCAAAATATCGTACGGCCGCCCGCCGGTCTTATCCATGTAGGCGACGAAGGCTTGATTGACGACTTTGTAGCCACCGGGGGTCGGATAATTACCCGTGAAATACCAGTCACCGTTGTGCATTGGAATTGCATCGTGCATCGCATCGACGGTTTGAAAAATCACTTCGACCTCCCCTTTCCAGGTGATGTCTTCCGGTGTGACGAGACGACTCACTTCGGCAGAGAGTTCCTCTTGCGTGAAACTCGCGTAGACGCCCTTGACGGGGTTGGTCATCTCCTCGACCGGCTTCTTCAGCTCTTCCTGACACTGATAGTAAATGTCAGTCAGGAGATTATGCTTTCCTCCCCGCTCAAGAAGATTCACCGCAGCCTGAAAAACGATGAATTTACCAAGGTGGGACATGTCGATTCCGTAGCAATCCGGATACCGAATTTGCGGGGCGGTCGAGGCGATCACGATCTTCTTGGGATTGAGTCGCGAGAGGATTTTGATAATCGAATCCTTCAACGTCGTTCCACGGACAATGGAATCATCGAGGACGACCAGGTTCTCATGAGGCTCGATCTGGCCGTAGGTCACGTCGTAGACATGCGAGACCATCTGATCGCGACCCTTTTCCTGAGCGATAAAGGTCCGCAGCTTGATGTCTTTATGAGCGATTTTTTCACCCCGCGGCCAACTCTGAAGGATCAGCTTGTCGATCGCGTCGGTATGACCTGACTCCACTGCCTCGACAATCTGGTCTTTGACCTGGTCGCGACGCATTTTTCGCAGGCCATGCATCATTCCGTAGTAGGCGATCTCCGCGGTATTCGGAATGAAGCTGAAGACGGTGTGTTCGAGGTCCGCATCGATGCGCTCGACAATTTTCGGGACGAGGTTTTCGCCGAGTTTCATCCGCTCGCGATAGATATCTGGATCATTGCCCCTCGAAAAGTAGATCCGTTCGAACGAGCAGGGCGTCGGCGTTTGCGGTTCCGCAAATTGCTTGATCTCAAGACCCCCGGCATGATCCATGACGCCGACATGGCCGGGAGGGAGTTCCTTCACCTCATCCACATCCGCATTGAACACGGTCATGAGAGGAACCCGCTCACTCGCAAAGGCGATTACTTCCTCATCCTCATAATAAAAGCAGGGACGAATCCCCCCGGGGTCGCGGAGAACAAAGCCGTCACCGTTGCCGATCACCCCGGCGATGGAGTAACCACCATCCCAGATCTCTCCGCACTTTTCGAGAATCCGCTGAATGTCGATCTCTTCGGAAATAATACCGGGAATAAGCTTACCGTCCGTGCCTTTGTCGCGCTCACGCCGGTAAATCGCATCGTGCGCTTCATCGAGATGATACCCGATTTCCTCAAGCACAGTCTGCGTGTCGGTATCAAAAACGGGATGCTGACCGCGATCGATGAGATGGTGGTTCAGATCCCTCGCATTCGTCATGTTGAAATTACCGAGGACCATCATGGTCTTCGTCGTGTAATTCGTCCGGCGAACATAGGGGTGACAGCCTCCTTGACCAAAGGAGCCCGACGTCCCGTAGCGAAGGTGCCCTAACAAAACCTCACCACCGAAGTCGAAAGCACTCTTGAAAGACTCCGCATCTTTCGGGTCGAGCTTGCCTTCACGAGTCAGCTTGCTGATTTTTTTGAGCTGACCCTCCATGAGCTTGATGAGGGAATCCCGCTTCGCATTGCGCTCCCGAAAGAGGTAGGCCTGACCGAGCGGCATATCGAGTTTGCAGCACCCGATCCCGACGCCATCCTGGCCGCGGTTGTGCTGTTTCTCCATGAGAAGATAAAGGCGCTGAAAGCCCCAGAGGCAGGTGCCGTATTTTTGAAGATACCAGCCAAGGTCCTTCTTCAGCCTCACCATGGCAACGCCACACTCGTGATGGATGGGGTCGCTCATCTTGTGAAGTTAACTGGAGACTTCAACCTTCACCTCGCCGGAGGAATCGACCTCCCCGAGGATTCGGGCGCCCTCGTGGAAACCGGCGGCGGCTTCCGCTTCGGCAGCGGGAACAATCGCGACCCAACCCCAACCCATGTTGAAAGTTTTCACGGCCTCAGCGTCTTCAACGAAGGCGAGAACCTTCGCGACGGCTCCGAGATTCCAGCGCGGGATCGTGATGTCTGCACCTTTCTCATTGAGGAGGCGTTCGAGATTCTCAGGCAATCCGCCTCCGGTGATATGCGCCATCGCCTTGATATCGATGGAGCGCTCACGAAGTCCCGCGACGACATCATGATAAAGCCGGGTCGGAGCAAGAAACTGCACCCACTCGTCGACTTCGATGAGACCGGGATTGGCTTCGAGAATACGGCGGATCAAACTCCAGCCGTTCGCGTGAAATCCATCGGACGGGTAGCCGATCAGTTTGTCCCCCACTTCGATGCGGGTGGGATCGATGAGGTCCGGCTTCTCAGCCGCCCCCACACAAAAACCACTCAGCTCGATGACACCTTCCGGAACGATCCCGGGCATCTCGGCAGTTTCCCCGCCGGCAAGAATACAGTCGCAGCTCGCGAGGTGTTCGGCCATGCCGCCGATGAGACGTTTGATCTTCGTTTTATCAATCGCGCCGATCCCGATGTAATCGAGAAACATGAGTGGATCACCACCCGTCGTGAGAATGTCATTCACATTCATCGCAACGAGATCTTTACCCGCGATCTCCAACTGATCGTGTTCGAGAAGCAGTTCGATCTTCGTTCCGACGCCATCACACCCTGTCACAATGACGGGCTGTTTGTAGTCGCTGAGATCGTAGCTCGCCGCGAAGAGCCCGAAGGACTGCATCAGGGATCGCTTTGCTTCTGTGCTTTGGCGGAGTTCACCGATGTCGCCAACCAGAGCGGCAGCTTCTTCGATGTCGACTCCGGCGCCTTTGTAAGTGAATTCGCCGCTCATTCTGAAGTGGATGTTACCGAATCGTAAAGAGAGCGAAAGAGATAATATCCGCTTCCGAGCGTTTCATCCCCCTCCTTGCCACTACTCCAGTCCGGATCGTAGTGGTCTTCCTGACGAAGAAATCGCTCGGGATGAGGCATCAGTCCGAAGACCCGGCCCGTTTCATCCTGTAAACCGGCGATCTGCTCAAAGCTGCCGTTCACGTCGCTCGAATAAGTCAGAGCGGCTGCTCCACTCTCGACGTAGGCCTTTGCCTCACTCGAATCAGTCGTCACGAGGCGGCCCTCGGCATGGGCGATGGGAAATTCAAAACTCTCAGGGAGCTGCGACAAAAACGGGCTCTCCGGCGCACGATTTTTCAACGTGACCCACTGGCATTGAAAACGACCGCTCGTGTTCTCGATGAGACTTCCTGCCGGAAGCAGATCGAGCTGCGTCAGAATCTGAAAGCCGTTACAAATCCCGAGAAGATAGCCGCCGTTGTCGCGGAACTCCTTGAGGGTGTTGCCCACCTTTTGCTCGGTGACAAGCTTGGCGAGACGACCCGCCATGACGTAGTCGCCGTAGCTGAAGCCACCGGAAAGAACGACGAGACTGACTCCGACGAGCTTCTCCGGCTTGAGCACCGAAATCGGAATCACCTCGGTGACAAATCCGACCGTCTCGAGAGCGCGGGCGGTTTCCTCGTCACAGTTCGTGCCGGGAAATTTTAGTAATACTGCGCAAGGCCGTTCTTCCATAGCGATTTCAGCTCGTCGATTGGTTCGTTGATGAGGATTTCTTTGCCCCAGACCACATTCAAATTCTGATGCTCAGACGCAGCGCGTCCGAGTCCGGCAAAAGGTAAGCCGTCAAACAAGTCGGCCACTTTCTCCAAATTTTCTGGAGCGACTTCGATGACGAGGCGAGAGGCCGATTCCCCAAAGAGCATCGCCGCTTTTGAAGCATCGTCATCCATCGGCAGCGAACTGAGATCAATCTCGAGACCGGCTTTTCCGGAAAAAGCCGCCTCCGCGAGAGTGACCGCGAGCCCACCCTCACTGACATCGTGCGCGGAAAGAATGAGCCCTTCCTGAATCGCTTTGTAATACTGGCGATACATCTTCATCGCCTCGTCCAAATCGGTGCTCGGAACCTCGGCGTCACTCAGGCCTGTCTGACGGGCAAAAACAGAGCCGCCCAGCTCAGACTTCGTGTGCCCGATGATCGCAAGGACGCTATCGTCACGACGAAGCGAAGCCCCCGTAACGTGCGAAGCTTCTTCAATAATTCCCATCCCACTGATCAAAATCGTCACCGGAATTGAGACCGGACCTTCTTCCGTTTCAAAGTAGTTGTAGAAGGAGTCCTTCCCTGAAACAAAAGGCGCGCCATAGGCGACGGCTGCATCGGCAATGCCCTTGACCGTCTCGACGAGCGCTCCGAGTTCCTCCTCGGCCTCAGGATTGCCCACACAAAAGTTGTCGAGGATCGCGATCCGATCCGGGTCCGCTCCCGAAGCGACGAGTTGACGCATGCATTCATCGACACAGGCCGTGCCCATCGCGTAAGGATCGGTCTTTCCCCACTCCGGCAGAATGGCGACGCTCATCGACATGAGGCGCTCACTGCCATTGATGCGAAGCACCGCCGCATCTTGGGGCGCATCGCCGGAAGCACCGGCGAGAGGTTTAAGAACGGTGTTGCCCTGAACTTCGTGATCGTATTCACGAATGATCGGCTCGCGGGAAACGATCGCAAAATCCGCGAGAAGCTCTTTCAGAGTCGTGCCCGGATTTACTAAAATTGGAGCCTCGACCGGCTTCGTCTTTTTCTCCCACTTCGCCTTGAGATGACGCGTTGGAGCATCGTGCAATTTCGAGCAATCCAGTTGGCAGACCGTCTCGCCGTGATGCGTCACCTTGAGAATTCCGGAGCCGTCAGCCTCACCGAGAATCGTCAACTCAGTCTCGTAAAGATCGGCCAGTTCCTGCAGCGCGGGGAGATGCTCTTCCGCGACCGCGAGAACCATTCGCTCCTGACTTTCGCTGATGAAAATTTCCCAGCTCACGAGACCTGGCTCTTTTAACGGAGCGTTGTCCAAATTAATCGTCCCGCCGCAGTCCTCGAGCATCTCGCCGCAGGCACTGGAGAATCCGCCGGCACCACAGTCCGTAATAAAACCGATCAGCTCAGCATCGCGGGCTGCGAGGACAAAGTCGGCGGCCTTTTTCTCTTCAATCGGATTCCCGATCTGAACCGCCTGCTGATCCGACTCGTGACTTTCGGTGTCGAGTGCTGCCGAGGAAAAGGTCGCCCCGTGGAGACCGTCGCGTCCGGTGCGTCCGCCGACGGCAATAATTTTCATCCCCGCCTCGACCTTTTTGTCGATGTCTTTGATCGGAATGACCCCGGCGGTGCCGCAATAGACGAGCGGGTTATAAATGTAGGAATCGTCGAACTGGATTGCCCCGCTGATCGTCGGAATCCCCATGCGGTTGCCGTAATCACGAACCCCGCGAACGACACCACGCATGATCCCGAGCGGGTGAAGGACATCGTCCGCCTTGATGTTGTCCATCGAAGTATCCGGCGAGCCGAAGCAAAAGACATCAAGAGAACCGATCGGCTTCGCTCCCTTGCCCGCCCCGAGGATGTCGCGAATGACGCCACCAAGTCCGGTGTTGGCGCCCGCATAGGGTTCGATCGCGCTTGGGTGATTGTGCGTCTCCGCCTTGAGACAGATCGCCAGCTCATCATCGAGTTTAATGAAACCGGCATTGTCATGAAAAGCGGAGAGGACAAAGCCCGGCTTGCTGTCGAAAATCTTGTGCGAGACGTTGAAGATGTAGGTCTTGAAAAGCGATTTTACCGACTCCTTTTCGCCATCCACCTCGTGCTCGATGTCCGCGCCGAAAATCCGGTGCTTGCAGTGCTCCGACCAGGTCTGGGCGATCACCTCGAGCTCCACATCGGTAGGCTCACGGTCCCACCCCTTGTAGATCTCCTGCACCGCGAGCATGTCCACTTTTGAAAGCGAGAGGTGCATGAACTGACTCAGCTCAAAGAGCTTGTCGCCATCGAGATCCGAGATCTTGAGAATCCGGAAATGGTCTGCGGGCGCTTCCGCAATTTCGTCGAGAATGGTTTTTTCAGACATCTTCGTTAGCTCCCTGAATCACGCTCCAGTTATGGATCGCTCCGTTGCAAATATCGCGAATAAAGCGGTCAGAATGGGCCGCTTTGGCGTCGAAAACATACAGTTGCTGGCGGATCTTGAGATCTTTCAGCTCAAACCCGGGCTCAGCAATACCGCGGTAGTAGGTCAAAATCGCCTCCTTCTCCAGATCGAGCGCTCCAGGTCTCATCCCATACTCAAGGACGAAGGAGAATCCTTCGAGAGCCATGTCCTCCCCCTCGTGGAATTCCTGGCTGATCTCATCGAGAAGCGTCTTTTTAATGAACGCCTCCATCGCTGACTTATCGCCTTCAAACTCAAGCTCATACCGACGGGTGCGCCGAAAGGTGACCGAGCCATCGAGCGGTTCGTAAAGGAGTTCGTTTGCGTCGGCGGCTTCGATGAACCGGTCGCTGATTTCAAAAAATTCCCGCATCAATGAGAGGGTTGGGGTGTCGAGTTTCGGCCAAACGCCATCACCTTCCTAGGCTCGTTTCGGGGCGAGTCAACCGCCCAATAGTTAAGAGATCCCGTTTATTTTCCGAAAGCCATCCAGCTTTCCCTTGGCCTTATAAAATTCAATTTCACCAGTACCTGCTGTAATCAGCAACTGCTTGACGCTGTTTGCCTCAGCGGCACCCAGCATATAGTCACGAATCGCGGTCATCTTATCCTCCTGCAGCGAGAGAAACTCCGGATCAACCTCGGGTGTTTTTGCGTAACGCCCCTCCACCTGCCCGGCTTGGAGAAGCTCGGTGAACGCGACGCCCTCCTCCTGGCCGAGTGCCTTGGCCTTCTTGATGTCCTCGATCCAATCGCTGTGCAGAAGCGTGAAATAATCGCGCATCGCCTGTTTGTTGTAATGATTCACAAACCGCTCCCCTTCAATATCGAGGAACATCGTCGCGCGGAAGGAGTCGGTATCAATCGTGTCGACAAAGACGAGATCGTCTCCATCCTTCGCGAACTCCCATTTGATGTCCCACATCAACAGCCCGATTTCTTCGACGAGTTGCCGCACCGCCCACGCCCCGAGAATCGCGAGCTTTCCGCTGTCGACAAACTGCGCGCCGGAAAGGCCGCTCATAACGAGTGCCTCCTGCTTGCTGACCATGCGGTCTTCGGGCTCGAATTTACTCGTGAAATCCCCGACCGGTTTCTCCAAGTACTGCCAGGCTTCAAGCGGTCGCGTCACCCCGAGTTCCTTCTCGAACGCACGGCTTGATTTTTCGTCCATCGCCTCATACTTGCGGTAGACCGAGCTCGCGCTCGTGATCCCGAAACGGACGATGTATTCGAGCGGGACGACAAAACCGTCTTCGCGGGGAAATTGCGAGTAGTCGAAAAGATGAGCGCCGAGAAACTCCGAGCGGACCGGTTTCAGGATCTGATACTTGCGGACGACGTTGTAAGAGCTTGGATTTTCCGGAACCCTCCCGTGACTGACTTCGCCGGAGATAGCGTCGAGCATGCCTTCGTGGTGGGTTTTAGCGCCACGGACACAAGCGTCTTCAAGCGCACCGGAAATCAATTCATTGCGATAGTCAGCCGTGAGATCGGGAGAGGCCTCGATCGCCGCGCGGACCCGCTGCCAGACCGCCGGGTCCGCCATTTTCGAATAGAGGACATGTCGAAAGAGCGCCCGGTTCACATCGTTTCCGGAAATTTCAAAGAGCGCACCGACATCGAAGACCGATCCTTTCGCAGTCGTCTGCGTGACCATGACCGAATCGTCTCCCGGCACAGCAAAAAGACGCTGCACCGATCCTTCATAGAACGGCTCGACGAGGGCGGAAGGAGGGATGACCATGGTGAAATGACCAAAGCCTCGGCAAGAGGAATGTCACGCGGAAATGTCGGGAAATGATGAGTATTCAACCGCGCCCCTGCCCCGTAGCAACGAGCGTGAGCGAGTAGCCCCGCGCAAGCCCTGTCGATGTTCCCGCTCACGCTCGACCCTGCGTTTCACCACCGACCGCGTCTCTCGTAGCAGCGAGCGTGAGCGAGCAGACCCATAAGCCCCGTCGATATCCCCGCCTCCGAAGCCGGGACCTCACCCTCGCGAAACTCCCAGCACTTTTCCGGCTTCGACGACGAAATTGACCCGGTTCTCGCGGAGATCGCGGGTCGCCGGCTGAAGCTTGCCATCAAGTATCGTGACGCGATAGAGAAGCCCCCGTTTCACGGCGAGTTTCTCCGCTTCGCTGAGGGAGAGTCCGATCATGTCTTCGTCGCGCTCTTCTTTTTCCTCCATGCTGTCGGATTGAGGTGCCTCGTCCCGGCATCCGCTGACGAGAAACCCGAGAGCGAGGATGAGAATGAGGTAGCGTTTCATCGTTTTAAAATAGGAAAGCTCAGCCGCGGTTCACTTTGACGATTTTACCCTGCTCGACCGTGAAATTTACGCGGTCCGCCAAGTAGTCCATTGTCACCGGACGATTATCCCCGTCCACTGAGATGATACGGACTTTTAAGCCCCGGTCGGCGGCCATTGCTTCCGCTGCTGCGACGGTGAGTCCAACCATGTCTTCATCCTTAGGCTCGGCGGCGGCCTCAGCTTCCTCTTCCGCTCCCTGCGTCGCCTCCAGCTCAGTCGAGTCAGAAGTGCAACCGGCTAAAGCAAACGACGCGGCGATAAGAGGCAGGGTGAGAAATTTCATTCCTCAGTCTCCACAGAAACCTCGCTGGAAGCCAGCGAAAACAGCGCGTCGAGAAATTCGAGATCCTCAAATTTTCGACTCTCGCCCTGGCGGATCACCACCATTTCCACCGCCGGAAGGATAAACAGACGTTGCTTTCCAGCACCGGCCGCCATGTAGGCTCCCGCCAACCACGGGCGGCTTTCATCATCCCCCTCATCGAGAAGCCAGAAAGTAAGCCCGTATTTGGACGTCACCTCATTCTGCGGCACAAGCGATTTCGCGAGTGTTGATGGGTCCAGTAACAATTCCTCCTTCCATTCTCCTTTTTGCAGGAGAAGCTGCCCAAACTTCGCCCACTCGGGAGCGGTGATGAAGGCTCCGGAGGGAAGGAGCGGGTTGCCATCACTGTCACGACGCCAGTCCGTGTATTCGAGGCCGATGTGATCGAAAATTCCGGCTTCCAAATACGCGAGGGGATCCTCGAAGGGAAGATCTTCACGCTTCTCCAACTTCCGTTTCAACAGCTCGCCGAAGATCTGAAACGCATTAGGCCCATATCGAAACGCTTCGCCCGCCGGAGATACCGCGGAGGTATCTGTGGCTTCATCATAGGAAGGAACCCGGCCAATTTTTCCCGCTTCGATCCCACTCGTCAAATTCAGGAGCTGACGAATCGTAATCCCCTTGAGTTGTTCGTCGGCATTCCATTCCGTCAGTGTATCTGAAACGGTGTCATCGACTGAAAGCAGCTCATCTTTCACCGCAAGGGCAAGGAGTGCTCCGGAGAAACTCTTTGTCCCACTTGCCAGTCGATGACCTTTTGTTTCATCCCAACCATTTGCATAGCTTTCGTGAAGCGCCATTCCATGGGCCATGACGAAAAAACTGTGTCCCTCACGATCTGCCGAATACTTTTCCGCCGCCCGGATTCCGGCGCTTGTCACCGGTGCCGCCTCATCCGGGTTGAGCGATTTCACTACTTTGATTTCGGTAGACGGCTCTTTACTCGCTGTGTCTATTGATCGCTGAAAATATTGGCGAGCTTCATCACGATCCGCCATTCCATCTCCATCACGGTCCGCCTTCTCCAACCAGGTTCCCCGGCGCCCGGCGTCTTCGAGTTCCTCCTTCGCAACCTTGCCATCTTCGTTTGAGTCCACTTCTGTGAAAAGTGCCTCCAGTCGTGAGGGAGGATCCTGCGCTGGTGAAAGCTGAGCCCACGAAACGGTAATCAGAAGAACAAAAAATCGCATGATTTGAAGAAACCCCGCTGAATGCGTCGAGTTGCTTCGCTCAAGCGGAAGCTTCTTCCACCGTGTCGGGCTCGGAGTCACCGATCCCCTTCCCCATGAGAGCGGAAATCCAACGGAAGTCAGAACTGTTATCGAGCATTACTTTGACCAGCATCGTGAGCGGCACGGCAAGAAGCATCCCGACAGGACCCCAGATAAAACCCCAGACAAGGACCGAGAGAATCACAATCACCGTGGATATTCCGAAGCGGTCTCCGAGAAGCATCGGCTCAAGGAAGTTTCCGATCGTGATATTAATCGCGAGGTAGCAGGCGAGCACCCCCGTCGCAGGCCAGAACCCATGCAGAATCAGGGCCAGCAAAACCGGGGGGATACCGGCAACGATCGATCCGATCGCCGGAACGTAGTTGAAGAGAAACGCGACAAGGCCCCAAAGGAGTGGGAAATCGATTCGAAACACATAGCACGCAATCATCGCGAGCACACCGGTAAGAGCGCTCACCGCCGTCTTGATCGCGAGGTATTTCTGAATGTCCCGGGAGATGTTTTGAAAGCGGGTCAGATCAGGTCCTTTTGCTTTCAGAACATCCTGGAACTTGTGAGCATAACGCCCGGATTCAGCGAGCACGAAAATCATGATGATCAGGGCAAAGAATGTCTTTGAAGCAAGTGAGGTGAACCGGGAAACCAAATCAATCTGACCGAAGACGCCAAGGATTCTATCCGGATCAAAATATAACCGAACAAGCTCACCGAAGGTAATCACGGGAGCAATTTCGAAGGCGTTCTCCCGACCGGGATTCAACTCAGGATTCTGTTCCGGACTTTCCTCGACCACCACCGGTGCCTCATCGACAGTCTTGCTTTCAGGACCGACAACGCTCAGCTCCTGCCAATAGCCTTCGAGCTTCGCAATTCTCTGATCAATATTTTCAGAGAACTCAGTGGCCTGCTCGACCATCCGTTCAACGTATTTTGGAGTCTTCTCCTGAAAATCTCCAATCACCCCGGAACCAAGAAGAACGATGCCGCCGAGAATCATGAAATCGACAAGAATCGTCATGAGAACGCAAAGAGGACGTGGCAGACCTCTCCGATCAAGCCAGTTGAGGATCGGGAGTGACATCATCGCGAGAAGAAGCCCCAGCATGATCGGGATGAACAACTCCGCCGACGCCTTCAATCCCGCGACAATAATCATGACACAAGCGAGCGAAAGCAGGACTCTGATTCCGCTTCCGCCCTGTTTTATTGCTAACCTTTCCTCGCCGGACATAGAGCGCCAAACATCCCGCAGCGTCGGATCTTCACAAGGTAATTTTCGCGCTGATTCGGCCGATGTGCTACCTTTGGATTCCTTCCTCTGATCATGAAATCTTTTCTGCGCCGTGCGTCTCTCGCCCTCCTCGCGCTCCTTGGTCCGGCGATTTATTTTTGGATCCAGCTCAAGGAAATGAGCTACCTGAATTGGTTTCTCGCTGTTGCTGTCCCGATCTGGGCACTTCTCTTTGCGATTTGGTATCTTATTTTCGGTCGGCAGCAGTTTTGGAAACGCCTCGTCCGGATTCTTTCCACCACCGCCGGTATCGTGGTTATCGCTTTAATCCTGAGTCGCCTTCTCCGCTACGAGGGGTCAGCATCCGGATCATCCTTTCCAAAACTTTCCTGGGTATGGCAATCGGAGGCGGCGGGAGATGGCGAGCGCGGCGCCCTCGTTCAAACAGTGTTGAGCGAAGAGGAGGGGCGACTCGCCCGCGCCATGGGCGATTCATTGGACTTTCTCGGACCGGATCGAAACGGAACATTCCCCTCCCCGACTTTTTCCATGCAATGGACGGAGACTCCTCCGGAACTGCTCTGGAGACGACCTGTCGGTAAAGCATGGTCAGGCTTCGCCGTGAAAGGAAGATTTGCGGTAACTCAGGAACAGGCCAGAAACGCGGAACAAGTTCTCTGCCTTGATCTTTTTACGGGCAGCGAAACCTGGGCTCATGCCAACGAAGACACACGCCTCCTCCTCGTGAAAGAGGAAAACCAGGGTGCCGCGATGGGAGGTGATGGCCCCCGCTCTACTCCCGTCATTTACGAGGACAGAGTTTACGCTCTCGGTGCCACCGGGATCCTCAATTGCCTTGACCTTGCGACCGGCAACGAGATCTGGACCCGCAACGCCATTTCCGATTTCGACGGCGAAGTCCAGAAATGGGGTTCGGCCAATGCCGCGCTCGTCGTGGCGGAAGAAGGTCTCCTCATTGTTCCGGGATCAGACAAGGCTGGGGCAACGCTCGTTGCCTTTGACTTGAACTCCGGAGAAGACCGGTGGGTTTATCAAGGAGACGGAGCCAGCTACAGCTCTCCGCGCCTCATGGAAATCGAAGGGACTGCAATGGTCGTGAGCGTGAATCAAAAGGACGTCACGGGTCATGTTCCGGCAACCGGTGAGTTGCTTTGGAAATTCGATTGGCCCGGCAGCTTCCCAAAAGTCGGGCAGCCAGTCTCCGCCGGCGAAAACCGAATTCTCGTGACGGCGAGTTATGGAGTGGGAAGCCCTCTTTTTGAAATATCCAGGGAAGATTCCGGGAAATGGGCAACCTCCCAACGGTGGCAATCAACAAGGATGAAAACAAAATTCAGCAGCGCCTTCGTCATCGGAGGCTATGCCTACGGGATCGATGAAGGACGACTCGCCTCCATCAACTTATCCGACGGGAGCAAAGCATGGAAAAATCTAAAGGTCGGCTTTGGGCAACACCTCCTCTTCGGAGACGAACTTCTCGTTCAGACCGAGCGCGGACCTGTCATCGCCGGCCGGATTGGTCCGCAAGGCTTTGAAGAAACCTCTCGCCTCGAAGCACTGAGCAGCATGACCTGGAACGTTCCCACTGTCGCAGGGAGATTCCTCATCGTGCGGAACGATAACGAGGCGGCTTGCTATCTGCTCCCTCCCCTGCCTTGAGAGCGTCACCCGATTTTCTTCTTCAGCGCCGTGATATCGACACCTCGGGTTCCGAGCTGATCAAGAAAGTCAGTCGCTTCTTTTGCCTCAAGAACAAGAGACAAGGGAACTAAGCCTCCCTGACTGCCACTCGCCGCTGAAGAAAATCCCACGATAAGCTGCTTTTTTTTCGAAGCCCCCTTCTCGGTGGCGGGTTGGCGCGAAGTCAAAAAAGCAATCGCGTCGACGTTTACAATCTTGCCGTTGGTTGTTGAAATAAAATCAGCCATACTAAAATACAAATCCAATTGTCGCGATCCCTTGAAACGAGACGAAATTACTCAAATAAAACCAGAGCGTGACTTCCACTGAGCAGCGTTCCGTTTTCGTTTTCGATGACCAGCCGCGTTCTGATCGTCTCACTTGAAGGATCAATCACCGGCGATACAAACTCGATCGTGCCCTGTGTGTCAATGGCAGAATTTTCGCGGTCAAGACTCAAGCTGCTCTGTTGAAGAACACGAACCAACATTTCCTTCCCATTCGCAAGCTGGTCAGCCCTCGAAGCCGGGACATGCACGACGAGCTTAAGACGCTCAATCTCTGCCACACGAACGAGAGGCTTTTCTGAATTGTTCCTCCCCGTTGCGACTGCGGTTTCTGCAACATCCCGATTAATTTCGAGCACTACTCCACGAATCGGGCTTCGCAGGAATCGCCTCTCGATCTGAGCCTCGATTTCCTCAACCCGAAATCCGGCGATCTTTTTCTCCTCATTTGCGATGCTGAGCTGACCTTCAGCTTTCTTCTTTTCAGCAAGAGCGCGCGCCACCTCGGAGGAATGAGCTGTCCCGCTGCTCCGCAGTTTTGAAAGCTTGGAATACCGTTCGTCGGCGACTTCAAGGTCAGCTTCAGCGACGATTACAGCGGCAGTGCTTTCTGATTGGATTCTCGCAGTCTCTAACTGCGCCTCAAGAACGTTGTTTTTAAGGCTGAGCAATGCTTCACCCTTTTCAACGAGCTCGCCCTCCTCGACAAAGATTTCACCGATCACGCCCACTTCGGCGACATCCATGTCGATATTACGGTATGGCTCAAGATAGCCGAGGACCGTTCCTGGATCCGCCTTGGCGAGGGGCGTCGTAAACAGGGTCACTAAAAGGGTGAAAATCAATCTCTTCATCGGGCGAGGGTTTCTTTAGTTTGCTCGAGCCATTCATCTCGCTCCGCCATGCGGAGACGCATCTCGTATCGGGTAACCTCGACCTCAGACTGAACTTTATCAAAAACTCGTTTTAGGTTCGCGGGAAGCTCCCCCTTCTCATCCGCCCGCATTTCCTTCAGCTGTGCCGCAGTCTCAGGAGCATAGATCTGGAGCAGGTAATCATCCGCCGAGACAAAAGACTGAGCTGATCCCGCCTGCCCCTGACGTGCTCCACGACCGATTAATTGCCGATCAATGCGGACCGATTCATTTCGTTCGATCGCAATGACATGCAAGCCGCCGGCCTGCTTCGCAGCCCCGGACAAGTCAATATGGGTGCCTCGCCCTGCCATGTTGGTCGCAATGAGAACACTGCGAGACTCGCCGGCACCACCGACTATCTCCTCTTCCTCGGCATCCTGCTTTGCAGTGAGAACGCGGTGAGGTAACCCTAATTCGTTGAGTCTTGCCGACAATCGCTCGCTATCTTTGATGGTACGAGTCCCAACGAGGACTGGCTGCCCCTTGCCATACCGCGCAGCGATGTCAGCCGCGACCGCCGTATCCATCGCATCGTGATCCACGAAAATTCTCTCTGGAAGGATATTCCGCTGGCTGGGACGGTTCAGCGGGACCGGTGCCACCGGCATTTTGAAAAAACGCCAAAACTCACCTGCGCTTTCGGCTCCCGTGCCCGTGAGACCGCAAATGCTGCCATAAAGTGCGAAAAACCGTTGCCGGGTGATGCTGGCAGCCGAATCAGCTTCCGGCCTGATTTCGACTTCCTCTTTCGCTTCGACCGCCTGGTGCTGGCCCTCCCTCCAACTGCGATCCTCGAAGCGCCGTCCCGTGAATTCGTCAACGATCACCACTTTATCATCTTCAACAACATAGTGCTCGTCGCGGTAGAAGAGATACTCCGCCTTGAGGGCATTTAGAACATAGGTTTCCCAGGGACGACGAAGGTCATCCCAGGGGATAATCGAGTCATCACGAAACAGCTCGCGCTTTCCTTCAGACGTGAAATCAATCTTTCGACGATTCCGATCCAAAGTGAAATGATCACTTTCCATGAGACGGCGAGCGAGATCCCTCGCCTCGTAGAAGGGCCTTTCCGACCCTTCCCCCATCGACGAGGCCTCACTGATCAGCAAGGGGCTACCGGCCTCATCAATAAGAACACTGTCCACTTCATCGATGATCGCCACATTCAGACCCCGCTGGCAAACTTCAGGCATCGGCTTCTCGCGACCCAAAATGGCGTAACGAAGGTCTTCACCCGGTGCCCCTCCCGGATGCCTCATCCTCGAAAGCTGGTCCCGCATGTAATCAAAGCCGAACTCGTAGCCGACCCCGTAGGTGATGTCGCAATCGTATGCCTCGCGCTTCTTCGCCGTCGTTGCTTCTTTTCCCTCAGGCAGAAAGCCAATGGAGATTCCGAGAAAATCGAAGATTGGCTTTGAAAACTCGTAGTCCCGCTCCGCGAGGTAGCTATTCACCGTCACGACATGGACTCCCTCTCCTTTGAGCGAAAAAACAAAAGCAGGGAGGCTGACCGCGAGAGTCTTGCCCTCCCCTGTTGCCATCTCAGCCACGCCGCCCTTCACCAGAGCAAGACCACCCATGATCTGCTCATCATAATGGAACAACCCCGTTGTCCTGCGTGAGGCCTCTCTAAGCAGAGCGAAACCGGGCTCAACAATCTCATCGACCTTTTTTTCTCCTGAAACGATTGATCGACGAAGCTGATCAACACGGGCGAGAATCTGCTCATCTGAGAGCGCTTTCACTGCCTCAGCAACTCCGTTGATTGAGGCAAGTCTCTCAAGATCGGATTTTCCGAGATGACCGCCAGTGATTGCATCCCAGCGTTGTCGGACCAATCCCCTAAGGAAGCCTGAGCGATCATATTGACGTCTGAGCGAGACTTTCTCCATTCGTTGGCTTGCGAAAAACAGGCCGCACTACTTCCGGCGTATCCGCTTTCGGGAAACAGTCTCCTAGTTGGACGAAACTGGACGGGCCGCAGCAGCAGGAACGATCTGAACAGACTGCGTTCTTGATCCACGCTGCGGCGTCGACTGGATACGGATCGCAGGAGCATCCTGCGTCAAACTCGAAGAACTTGGGGCCGCCTCAGGCCTCGCCGCCGGAGCAGATGAAGCGGCAGGGGTGGAATAGGAAACCACTTCAGTCGCCGGCGCGGCGAAAGCAGCCACTTCGGGAGTGGCGGGACGCGCTGAAGCCGCAGGACGGGCTGCCGCCATGGGCGTTGCACCCACTTTATTCTCGACCGGAGCAATTGACGCTGAAGGAAGTTCAACCCCTTCGCTAAACATTCCCGCATCACCTTCCTCCGAAGCAAAAGAAACATCACGATCACGCGATGGAAGCTCAAAATTCGTCATCTCCGGAACATCTGGAATAGCCCCCTGGTCAGGATAAGCATCAAAGTATCCGGAAGACTCTCCGCCTTTATCGATCCCATTCCCCTTGGTCACTTTGAGCGTCTCAAGCTTCTGACCCGGATGTGTATCATCAGTATCGCGAACCCGCTTAATCTCCACATTCTCAGTCCGGAGGAATGTTCCACGTGCTCGCTCAAGCGAAGCAAACGATGCATTGTAGGAAACAACAGAATCGAGAAACATCTCTTCGGCCGTCTGGTTACGGTCCATGGAGTCGAGAATCAGCTGTAGCTGGGATGCTGTCGTTCTCCCAGCTCCCTCTTCAGTATCAACCTCAAGTCGGTCGCGAAGCTGGCGAAGTTCTTCGCGGGAGGCCTGAAGTGCGGAGTAACGCCCCTGCATGTCACGATAAGCAGTCATCAACTCACGGTAAGAAACAATTGATTCGAGGAGGACGAGGTCAATTGTTGAACGAAGACGATTCGCTTGCTGACGAAGTTCAATTTCGCTGCGCAGCAACTGCGCTCTTTCAGTATCATTGTCAATCGGCTGACTGAACTGAAATCCGACATTGTAGCCAGTGCCGTCTCCAAACTGGTCCTGGAAGGCACTACCCACCCCGTCGTTCGGCTCGATGTCGCTCAGCATCATTTCAGCTACCAAGTTCAACGTCGGACGCTTCTCATTCTTTTGCATGTCCCTCCGAACAATAGCAGCCTTAAGCTCGTCAAACCCCTGCTGAATTTCCGGACGGTTCCTCAAAGCATCGGAAGCAACGCTCTGAACCGCGTCAACATAGCGAGTCAAAATAGGCGGCGTAACAGGAACAAGCTCAGCATTTGATCCGATATCCTGATTCGGGTCGTTCACAAGCGCACGAAGCCTCTCTTCGCTGTTGCGAATCGCCATTTCAGCACGACTTAACATTGCTTTTCGCATCGCCGCCGATGAGCGTGCCCGAAGAACCTCGCTTTGAAGGGCATCGAGGTCGGAACGTTGCTCCAACTGCCCAAGAATTGACTCTGTGTCGGCAACAAGCTGACTGGTTAGTATGTAGTACGAACGCGAGTAATAAAGCGCCCAATAAGCTCGATTCACCTCGATCAAATGCTCCTGCAGTTGTCGAACAAACTCTGCCGAAGCCATGCTCGCATCATACTTGGCCAGTTTAATCTTGGACTGATTGTAGTGGTAGCCGTTTCCATCGAGAAGCGGCTGAACAATCGAGAGAACCAATTCCGAAGAACCTTGGTTCTGAGGCGTCAAAAACGTGGAATTATTATTGAGTGTTGAAACACGGTTGGAAACCGTGGCCTCGGCTCCAGTCGCGAACTTCTTACGAAATCCGCCTTCGAGGTAATCTTGACTCTCACGAAAGCGGCGGGCGTTATTCCCCGTTGTTAGTGAGGAGCCGATAGCCTCATTAGTTCGGATGAGACGACCTTCGAGAAATGCCTCCATATCAAACTCGCCGTCAGCCTCCTGCATTCCCGTTTCACGAATGAGAGGAAGATCCCGAAGCACTTTGACTTGGTTAGAATATTCAAGAGTACGCGAATAAACATCATCAATCCCCTGGTGCACAGAGCGCTGCTCCGGCCAGACAGGCGAGTTTGCCCGGCCTTTCCAAGCCGCTGGGAAACCGGAAGGAACGTGCCCCATCGCAAGGATCCGTGCGCCCCTCAAATCCGGCGGGTCCATTTTGTTGATACGAGCCTCGTAGGCTTTGTAAATGGACTCAATTAAACTCTCAATATCTTTCTGAGGCGTGTTCTTTATTGTGAGGTAACCGGGAATCTGAGGGAATCTCTCAACTGGATCATTCTCTCTCTGCAAACCATCCGTTGCCTGCTTCACCAATGCTGACACGGTATCGGTCTCACGATCCATGTATTCGCCATGAACGGTCTTGTGATCCAAAGGACCCGCAAAGTTCGATTGACCATCTCCGGCAAAAATACGCTTAAAAAAGCCATTCCGCTCAAGGTTCGTCTCCTCTTGCGCATGGAGAACGAAAACCGCTCCGAAAGTCATTCCAAAAAGGACAACTATTGAGGCGTTTCGATCTCTCAATCTTGCGAAAAAATTCATGGTAATCGTGATGTGGCAGTAGAATTCCGGCTTCCATTGAGAACCAGATAACACCAGCACAAAGCTTCTAACCGTCTTTGTGACACAATCTTGTAGGCGCAGCAACCATAAAAAACGAGATACGTTGATTTGATTTCTCATTTCTTTAACTCACCTGGAAGACTAAGCTGTCATGACCATCCCATGAACCTTGAGACACACACCACCGAATTCACCGTTCCAACGCATGGAAAAGGAACCTATGAAATCACCCGGGAACTAAAAAATATCGTTCGCGAGTCAGGAATACGCTCCGGCCAGCTCACTGTTTTTGTTCAGCACACGAGCGCCAGCCTCGTCATCATGGAAAATGCCGACCCCGAGGCGCGGACGGACCTGCACTCTTTCTTCGACCATCTTGTCCCCGAGGATCTTCCTTTTCTCGTTCATACCGACGAAGGCCCCGATGACAGCCCCAGTCACTTGCGCATGGCGCTAACCCGCACCAGTGAAGTCATCCCGATTCACGAGGGAGGACTCGCGCTCGGCACGTGGCAGGGAGTGTTCGTCTTCGAGCACCGCGTCGCCTCTCACCGCCGACATCTTGTCGTCAGCCTGATCGGGACGAAAGACACCTAGATGCTGCGAAGTCCCGCGCGCAGAGCGGCTTTCGTCACCTTCGGGAGACGCGAGACGATGAGGAGTCTTGAAGAAAGGAACGCCGCCGCGGCGAGAGCGGCGAGAGTAAGGATTTCACTTTTCCATCCCCATCCCAGCCCGACGGCCACGAGAACACCGATCAGGCAGGGCAAAGCAATCACCCGCAGGACTGGCTGCGGGCGCGCCAGCAAACGGGCGCGGGTCAGCCGCCCGTTGTCCTTATGATATTCCGTGACGGTGATCACCGCCCAGTCCCAGAGCAGTCCCTTCGAAAGAATCAGATCTGTTTTCCCGGTCTCATCCACCTCAGCACCCGTGAATTCGCTCCTGAGACTTTCGAGGAGATCATCACGCCCGGCTCCCTCTTCGCTCCAGAAGGCTTTTTCGCCCGCCAGCTTCCACCAGCCTGAGGCGACTTTTTTCCAAGTCGCTGTGCTCACCACTTCCAAACCACGGGACCACTTGGCCTCTTTCCAACCCAGCATGAGGCGGGAGCCGCTTCTCAGGAATCCCTGCAGAAGAACGAGTCCCGCGACGCCGACCCGTGCCCGGGCATTGTCGTAGCCCGGATCAATTCTAACCCTCCATGCTCTTTTCTGCGCGACGAGAAGACTCCCGAAGACCATGAGCCCCGCAGGGATGAAACAAAAAGGGGAGAAGATTCCCCCAATGATGAGACCCAAAATAAACAACCACCAAATGCCGTGAAGACAGACCTCACTCATCCCTAGATTTCCGTCAGGGTAAATGAGCTGAAACGGTTCATAACCGTACTGCCCATGATAAATAAAACTGCTCACCGGGGAGCGGCTTGTGTAAACCTGACCTTTCCAGACCGCGCCACCAAGACCTTTGAAACGGTTGCGATGAAGCGGCATCAGCATGGCTTCGGCCTTTCCGTAGCCTAGCTGCTGACGGAAATAGGTCCGATAAGTGAAACGACGATGATGCCAGACAAAAGCCGCCGCGTGAAATCCGAGATCATAGCCGGCTTCCATGACCCGCCAGCAAAAGTCGACATCATCCCCGGCGGTCCGGAAGATCGGGTTAAATCCGCCCACTTTTTCAAAAACATCCCGTCGCACCGCGAAGTTACAGCCTGGGAGATGTTCGGCTTTGGTGTCTGTAAGGAGAACATGAGTCGGGCCTCCCGGCGCTGCCGCGATCAGGGCCGCCTTCGCGGAAGCTGGCTCCGGCGGTATATTCGGCCCACCTGCGCAGCCCACGGCATCGTCCGAGGCGAATTGATGCGCGATCCAGCGAAGCCAGTCCGGCTCCACGATGCAATCATCGTCGGTGTAAACAAAGATATCGCCCTGCGCCTCCGCCGCCCCGACATTGCGCGCCGCGCTGAGTCCAGCGTGAGGGATTGCGATTTCCCGGATCTCGTCATAGTGAGAGACCAGCTCCGAAACCCGCTCGTCACTGCCGTCGTTCACCAGCAACAACTCGAGCTCAGGATAATCGAGGCGGGAAAGAGAATCGAGACATTCCACGAGGGTCGCGCTTCCCTGATAGGTGCAGACAATAACCGACATCTTCGGTGGTGAAGTCAGAGGCAGCTCGTCAGATCCCCGCACGAGCGAGGACCACTTTGCCCTGAGTTGCTCCATCGCCGGCTTCGCCGATTGATCCCGGCGCTTCATCCCGAAACTGTAATCCTCGATCGTCTCTCCGCCGCGCTGCCAGAGATCAGACCAGGCAAACACCGTCGTCCCCGCTGCCCCGGCCCGACAGGCTTCTTCGAGATGCCAGCTCAGCATTTCAGCCTGTTCTTCTTCCCCGTGCGATCCGGAATCAACGCCGAACTCCGAAATCAGGAGCGGCTTGTCACCGGCTAAATTCTGAAGACGCCGCAAGTAGGCGCCAAGACTCTCACGATCTTCCAGATACAAATTGAAAGCTACGAAATCCTGATTTCGCGGGAGCAAATATTCCGTGCTCGGATAATTCGCGTAGGCAAAGAGCGCCCCGGGATCGTTGGCATGCCCGAGGTCGATGAGACGCTCCAACTGCTCGAGGACCTGTCGTTTTCCCATCCAGCGAACGAGCGTCGTCTCGATCTCATTGCCAATGAAGTAGCCACCCAGCGCAGGATGACCCCGGAACCGGTTAATCGTTTCTAAAAGCAACTGATCCGCCTCCGCGAGAACCTGCGTCTCTTTCGTGAAGTCGACGTGCTGCGACCAGGGAAGTGTGATGAAAACCCGCAAGCCGTAGCGGGCGCACTCGTGCATGAAGAGGAGTGTCGGAATCTCGTAAACCCGGATCGCATTCGCCCCGAGCTCATCGCGGATCGCCTTGAGTTGGCAGATTCCTTCATCGGGGAACGCGCCGGCCGGAAACGGGCCGAAGGTCACAATTTTGAGGAAGCTCACCTCATCGCCCGCGCAGAAAAATTTTCCACGCACACGAAGAGGATCATCAATAGTCGAAACAGGATAGTCGAGGGGCGACATAAAAAAGAGTATGGAGCGAAACCTAACCGGGTCAGGTCCGTGACCCAACAGGGTATGGACGATCAGTCAACAGGGTTTAACAGAGAGAAAGCCCCGTTTCCTCCTCTTTTTTCCTTTCCTGCCGGTTTTCCGGACCTCCTCGAAACTCGACGGTGGATAAGGGGAAAGATGCGGATAAGAATGATAAGTCCCCCGCCTGCATGAAAATTCTCCACACCGCCGACTGGCATCTCGGTAAATTGCTCAACGATCAATCCCGCGACAAAGAGCACGGGCTTTTTCTCGAATGGCTCCTCGACGTCGTGAAAAGCGAGAAGATCGACGCCATCATCGTCGCAGGCGATATTTTCGACACCGCCAATCCTCCGCAGAGCGCCCTGCAGCGCTACTACGATTTTGTCTCGCGACTCTTCGCGCAAGGAACCTGCGATCTCGTTATTATTGCCGGCAATCATGATTCCGCCGCGCAGCTCGAAGCGCCGAAGCAGGTCCTGAACTCGCTCAAAACTCATGTCGTCGGTTTTCTCGCAGACGAGCCTGCGGAACGGATTCTTTACCTGCCCGATCAAAAAAATCCCGAGGTCTCGATTGCCTTGATCCCCTTTCTCCGTGATCGCGATCTGCGCGTCGGGCGAGCAGGCGAAAGCGCCGATGAGATCCGGGCACAGCTCTCCGAAGGGATCTCGGCCCGCTACGCGGAAACGGCGGAAGCGCTCCTCGCGGCGAAAGTCGACTGCCCCGTCATCGCGACAGGGCACCTCACCGTCGTCGGATCGGAAACCTCGGACAGCGAGCGGGACATCCATATCGGCGGTCTCGGCTCGGTCACGCCGGGACATTTTCCCGACGTTTTCAACTACGTCGCCCTCGGCCATTTGCACCGCCCGCAATCCAGCGATGAAAACGGCCGTGTCCGCTACTCAGGGTCACCGATCGCCCTCAGCTTCAGCGAAGCGACTGATAAAAAAGAAGTCCGCCTCCTTAATCTTGCCGATGGAAAAATCGCACAGACTTCCCTCCCCATTCCCGTGTTTCGGAAATTGTCGCAGCTTCGGACCACGACCGCCGGGTTGGAAAAAGCGATCAACGACTTCTCCGAAAAAGCAGGAAACCTCCGCACCTGGGTCGAACTCATCGTTGAAGACGCCGCCCTCGAAGACAACCTCACCGAGCGCGTCGCCGCTCTCATCGGAGATCGCGAATTTGATGTCCTCAAAGTGATTCGCGGACGGGCCGATTCGCTCGTGAGCATGTCGGTGGAGGACTCGACCGACGACGAAGCGATCGAGTCACTCCTCGACCAGCCGACCCGAGTCTTTGAACATTTGTTAGAGCAGCAGGAGCAATTCACCGAAGAAGAGGTTGCCGGGCTGAAACTGGCCTTCGCCCAACTCGTGGAAATGGAAGCACACCCTGAACTGATCGACGCGCCATGAAGATCCTCAGCGTCCGCCTTCAAAATCTCAATTCGCTCAAAGGGGAGCACCTCGTCCGCTTTGACGAAGAACCCCTCGCGAGCGCGGGACTCTTCGCCATCACCGGCCCGACCGGTGCCGGAAAGACGACCCTCCTCGATGCGATCACCCTCGCCCTCTACGGTAAAGTGGCACGCTACGGCAACGAATCGAATCCCGAGCATGTCATGACCCGTCACTGCGGCGAATGCTCCGCCGAGGTCGAGTTCGAAGTCGCCTCCGGCCTCTACCGGGCCGCGTGGGAGCGACACCGCGCCGGCAAAAAACCGGGCGGGAAACTCCAGGCCCCGAAGCGCTACATTTACAATGCCGCCGGAGAACCACTCGCGCAGCAAATTCGCGAAGCCGAGCAGAAAATTGAGGATCTACTAGGCCTCAACTACGACCGCTTTCTGCGCAGCGTCCTCCTCGCGCAGGGAGACTTCGCCCGCTTTCTCAAAGCCGACGCCAACGAGCGGGCCGGCTTGCTCGAAAGCCTCACCGGCACCACCATCTACACCCGTCTCGGCAAGCTCGCGCATGAGGAAGCAAATCGCCGCGAAGCCGATCTCAATGCAAGAGCCGCCGGACTCGATCAAATCGAATTGCTCGACGACGAGGCGCGAAAGGAACTGAGCACCGCGCTCAAGGCTGGCGAGACGGAGAACAAAAAACTGTCCGCTGAAATCGAGCGCGGTGCCGAGATGCTCTCCGCGATCCAGCAACTGAAACTGGCCCGGGGAAAGGAAGCCGCCGCGCGTGCCGAACGAGCCGCCCTCGACGAATTGCGGGAGACTGCGAAGGCAAGTCTGGCGCAATTGAAACTCCACCGCGCGACTCTGCCCTTCACGAAACAGCTTTCGGCCTTCGATCATGCCGAAGCCGCCGCGCAAGAGGCCGAAGACAAGAGCATCGCCGCGCGGAAGAATCATGAGGCCGCGAAGGCTCAGCACCAACGCGCTGCGCTCGTCTTCCAAATCTCCCTGAGCGCCGCCCTCTCGAAAGCGAAAGACGACGAAGCAAAAGCAAAGCATGCCGCGCAGGAGGCCGAAACAGAAACCGCCGCCGCCCGCCAATGGCTCGACCAAAACCGTGCCGATGAAACGCTTTCTCAAAATCTAGGCGTCTTGGTCTCCGCCATTGGCGAAACGAAAAACGCCCGCGAAACCGCGACCCGATACTGGACCGCCTGGAAGCATGTTGCCAGTGAAGTCGCCCCTGAAAAGGCGGCGGCCCTTCCGACGACTTTAGTGGGCGTGTCAGGCAGTGAACTCATTGATCCAATGATCGCCGCCGCAATCGAAAAGCAGGGCATCCTGAAAGAAGCCGGCCAAGAAGCGGCGCGGCAACTGAAACTGCGTCAAGATCACCTCGACAAAACCCGCCTCGTCGCGAGTCTCGATCAGCACCGCGCGAATCTCCAACCCGGCGAAGAGTGTCCTCTCTGCGGCGCCGAAGAGCACCCTTTTGCCGACGGCTCCCCCCCCGATACCGGCATCACCGAACTCGAAACCGAGGTCACCAACGCCACCGCTCAACTTGAGACAGCGAGGGATGAATACAAAAAACTCTGGGACGATCTCAAACGCCTTGAGGCGGGACGCACCGAACTGCTCGACGCCACCACGAGAGTCGAGACCAGCGAAGAAGAACTGGCCCGACTCCTCAAGCCGCTCGCCACCGAAGTTCCCACCCCCGGCGGCGAAGCCGCCTTGCAAAATGCCCTTCAGAAACGAGCCGGAGATTTTCGCGAACGCGAAAAACAAAGCGAAGCAGGGGCGAAAAAGAAAGAGGACGCAGAGAACCGTATTCGCCAAGCCTCAGAGGAAGCCGCGCGACTCCTCGCCAAACAAACCAAACTCGGCGAACCGCCGTCAACCGACAACGCCGACCTTTCACCCATCTCCCTCGATCAGGCCGAAGACGATTTCCAAGACGCGGCCTCGTCAGAAAAACTCGCCGCCTCGCAAACCGCCGATCGGAAAAAAGATGCCGAATCTGCCGCCGCGAAACTGAAAGCAGTCAGTGACGCGCTCAACCTCGCGGTCACCGATTCCGACTTCGCCACTCTCGCGGGCCTGCGTGAGGCCAATCTCGCGAGCGAAAAAGCCGCAGCATTCGAGTCGCTCGAAAGCGACCTGAACCAGCACGCCGCCGCCTCAGACGCTCTCTCCAAACAAGCAGGCAAAGACGTTGCCGATCTCCTCGCGAAGCAGGTTCTCGAAAACGAAGCCGCCGACACCTTTGTCGAAAAACAGCGCACGCTGAAACTCGAACGCGACGAACTCCTCGAAGCCCAATCGACGCGTCGCAACCAACTCACCACTGACGACCAAAACCGGAAGCGCAAAGAGGAAAGCGAAAAAGCCCTCGCGGAGGACCGGCAGCAGTTCTCGGTCTGGCGACGACTCAAGGAATTGATCGGCTCCCACGACGGAGCAAAATTCCGCCGCTACGCCCAATCGATTTCCCTCGATATTCTAACCCGACACGCGAACCGTCATCTCATCAAGCTGAGCGACCGCTACCGGATCTGTCGCGACCTCACTGGAGAGTTGAATCTCGAAATCGAAGACCTTCACCAGGCCGGCGCAAAGCGCCCCATGGCGAGCCTGTCAGGCGGCGAAAGTTTCCTCGCGAGCCTCGCCCTCGCGCTGGGATTGTCCGACCTCGCCGGCCGCACCGTGAGAATTGATTCCCTCTTCATCGACGAAGGCTTCGGCAGCCTCGACCCCGATTCGCTTGAAGTCGCGATCGCCACGCTCGAAAGTCTCCAGCAGGATCACAAAACCGTCGGCGTGATCTCCCACGTCGATTTGCTGAAGGAGCGAATCGGGACACAAATCATCGTCGAGAAGAAGCCGGGTGGTGTCAGTGAGATACGGGTCGTTCCGGTGGTTTAAAGTCTCTCAACCTCGGTGAAATAAGCTCCTCCGGCCTCTCCCTTTTCATCGAACAAATAGGTCACCAACTCTGCCTCGCCCTTGGGAAGATCCATCTCAAAAACGACGCCCTTACTCCCCTTCTCAACAGGCTTCTCTTCGACCTGCCCGGCGATTTCAATTTTTGCACGCTCCGCAAGGACCTCTTTCCCGGCCTCTTTTGGAAACTGACGGAGCGTGAAACGATAGCGACCGGCTTCTTTTACTTCGACCATCCAGGGTCCGGTTTCCCGGGGCAGCCTTTTAATCGCTCCGAAATTCCACGGAGGGTTACCGACGTTCAAATACCAATCCTGCGAGCAGAGAACGGTGGGATTATCGCTTGGGTTCCCGAGGTCAATGCGGACCGGCGTCATCCGCGGGGAGACGGCATTCCAGAACGGCAGGTAACGCTCTCGCAGTGCGCTCACGACTTCAGGGTGAGTCGCAGAAAGATCGACGCGCTGGGCCGGATCTTTTTCAATATCGAAGAGACGTTGCCCATCCGAATTAACGAGACGCCACTCCTCAGTCAGGACCGCTGAATATTCAAAAGGAGCCGGAGTCCCCGCGTTAAAGGCACCCCCCATGAATTGAACAACGAGGTGTTCGCGCTCCCATGATTCATCATTTCCTTCTAACAATGGCACAAGGGAGACTCCATCGGGCTCGTAATCCTCTGACACCGGAATTTCACATAACTCTGCCAGGGTCGGCAAAACGTCGAGGTGAGCGGCAAGCGTCTCGATATTGCGACCGCCTTCGAGACCTCCTGCAGGCCAGTGAATGAAGAAGGGCACGCGATGCCCGCCGTCGTAGACCGACGATTTCTTTCCGCGCATCCCGGCGTTGTATCCAACCAGTGCTTCAGAATCGAGGCCGTCGAACTTTGCCCCGGCCGCGGTTCCATTGTCCGTCATGAAAATGAGGATCGTGTTGTCGGCGAGGTTAAGCTCCTCCAGCTTGCTCCGCAAAAGACCGACATTGTGATCAATGTTGGCGATCATTCCGTAAAAATTCGGATTCGCCACTTGGTCTTTCTGTCCCTGGTAGGGTTCCGCCCACTCTTCAGGCACAAGGTAGGGCCCATGGGGAGCATTGAGCGCGAGATAGAGAAAAAACGGTTTCTGCTTATTCTCTGAGACAAAGCGAATCCCCTCGCGAAACCACACGTCAGTGCAGTAGCCTTCGAATTCCTCGAAGACACCGTTCCGTTCGTAAGTGTCATCGAAATAATTGTTTCCCCAATAATCGGAGGCCTGACCAATACCTCCGCAACGATGCCAAACGACATCCTGGAAGCCGCGGTCCTGAGGTCGATGAGGCGCGTTATCACCAAGGTGCCATTTCCCGACCATTCCCGTCGCGTAGCCGGCGTCTGCGAACAAGTTCGCGACGGTTTTTTCATCAGGATGCATCATCGTTTTTCCGGCACTGGTCCGGTAGGCTCCGGTCCGCGCAGGATAGTTCCCTGTCATGAGTGCCGCACGGGTCGGAGTGCAGAAAGGGCTCACATGAAAATCGGTGAATCGAACCGCGTCGGCATGAAGGGCATCCAAATTCGGAGTCTTCAGGATTGAGTTCCCGTGACAACCGAGATCCCCGTAGCCCTGATCATCCGTCATGATCAAAATGACATTCGGCCTCCCCTTCTCTTCCGCACTCAAGTTTGCGAAGGAATTAAAGACGAGAAAAAGGATCGCGAGGAAGTGCCGAGGATGATGTTTCATTCCATTTTGTCAGTTTAAGGAGTTAACAAAAACCGCAGCGACCCGTCTCCTCTTTTTAGAACAGCTACGCGTTACCTGCTTTCCAGTGAGATTTTTCAGAAGCGGGCATGCATCGCGACATGAGAGAGGTGACCGAACTATGGTTTCGAGCGAAAACATCAGGTGGAATCTCTTTCCTTTTCAGGACTTTTCCGCTTCACTCGCTCCTCCATGCGACCGCTCTCCCTTCTCTTTCTCACCGTCACTCTTGGCTTCTCCACCGCTGCAGCCGGGAAACCCAACATCGTCTACATCCTCGCGGATGACCTCGGTTACAACGATCTCGGTTGCTTTGGTCAAACGACACTCAAAACGCCGCACATCGACGCGCTCGCCGCTCGCCGCTCGGGGCATGAAGCTGACGCGACACTATTCGGGCTCGACGGTTTGTGCGCCTTCGCGTTGCGTCCTCATGACCGGCAAGCACACGGGGAATGCGACAGTTCGCGGGAACGGACTCGTTCTCCTGAAGCCGGGCGACGTCATCATCCCGCAAAAGCTGAAAGAAGCTGGCTACGCGACGGGTTGTTTTGGGAAATGGGGCATCGGGCATCCGCCGGAACGCGACGAGCCGAACCGCTTTGGCTTCGACGAATTTTACGGCTACGTGAACATGTTTCACGCCCATAATTTTTATCCGGAATTTCTGATCCGGAATGGGGAAATTGAGAAACTGAACAACGTCCTTGATGATCCGTGGCTCCTCGAAGACGGCTACGAAATGGGCGGACCAAAAGAGGGCGCCGGGGTCGCGAAGGTAAAAAATGACTACGCCCCGCATTTCATCACGAAGGAGGCCCTGGGCTTCATCGACAGGAACGCAGAAAATCCCTTTTTCCTCTACTTCGCGCTCAACATGCCGCACACGAACAACGAAGCGGGTCGCCCTCCTTATCTGAATGGGATGGAAGTTCCCGACTACGGCGAGTTCGCAGAGAAAGACTGGCCCGATCCAGAAAAGGGCTTCGCCGAAATGATGCGAATCGTCGATGATTACGTCAGGCAACTCGTGGCGAAGTTGGAAGAGCACGGCCTCTCCGAAAACACGCTCATCGTTTTCTCGAGCGACAACGGCCCTCACGAGGAAGGCAAGCATCTCGCCGAGTTCTTCGATTCCAACGGGGCCCTCCGCGGGACAAAGCGCGACCTTTTCGATGGTGGGATTCGTGTCCCGACAATCGCGACCTGGCCGGGAAAGATCCCGCCGGATTCGGAGTCTGATGCCCTCTCAGGCTTTCAGGACATGTTCCCGACTTTCGCCGAGGTCGCCGGATTTGACGGTCCGGAAGGACTCGACGGCGTGTCGCTGCTTCCGACCTTGACGGGGAATTCCGGGAAACAGGAGCAGCACGAATTTCTTTACTGGGAGTTTCTGGAACAGGGCGGGAAGAAGGCGGTCACGACGACAAAGTGGAAAGCGATTCAGTTGGATACTTTAAAGGCTGATCCAGCGCCGACACTGCTTTTTGATTTGGTGAATGACCCGGGAGAGATGACCGATGTGGCGGGAGATCATCCAGAGGTGGTGGAGCAGATGGAAAAGTGGATTGCGGAAAGCCACACGCCGCCGGTGCCTTAAAGGGCTAAAGCCCTCACTCCAACCTTGTCATCGGAGGGAAAAGCACACCAATTTTCACCAATTTAAGACTCGGCTATTTTCCCTGTATTCGTGAAAATTCGTGTTTATTCGTGGGCTAACTTTCCCTGAAACTCCCCGCACCCCCAAACTCTCATGAAAAAACTCATCCTCACGCTTCTCGCGTTTCCTCTCCTCACCTCCGCCGCTGAACCCGGCAAGTGGGTCGATCTTTTCAACGGTAAAAACCTCGACGGCTGGACACAGCGTGGCGGGGTCGCGACTTATGAAGTGATCGAGGGTGCCATCGTCGGGACGACGGTTCCAAAGACACCCAATTCCTTTCTCTGCACGGAAAGGGACTACGGCAATTTCATCCTCGAAGTCGAATACAAGGTCGATCCGACTTTGAACTGCGGAATTCAGTTTCGCTCGCTGAGCACGCCCGATTATCAGGACGGTCGGGTTCATGGCTATCAGGCGGAGATCGACCCGTCAGATCGCGGCTGGAGCGCCGGCATCTATGACGAAGGCCGAAACGGCTGGCTCGCTGATCTTTCCAACAACCCGGCGGCCCGTTATGCCTTCAAGCAAAATGACTGGAACCACTATCGGATCGAAGCGATCGGAAACCGGCTTATCACTTTCATCAACGGAGTCCGTGCGGCGGATCTGACTGATGACACCACCGCAGAGGGATTCATCGCGCTGCAGGTCCACGGCATCGGAAACCGTGAAGAAAAACTGCAGGTTCACTATCGGAATATCCGGATTCAGGATCTCGGAGACGAGACGGATTACAAAACCCCTGCCGCCACGGCCTACACGCACGAAGGTCCGCTCGTGAAGGAGGGCGCAGAGTTTACCACGCTCGCGGACGGTTTTAAATTCACGGAAGGCCCGGCGGTGGGTCCTGACGGGAAGATTTACTTCAACGACATCCCGAACGAGCGGACTCACGTTTACGATCCCGCGAGCGGCGAGACGACAATTTATCGCGAGCCGAGCGGTCGGGCGAACGGTCTCTTTTTCACCCCGGCAGGAGCGCTCATCGCCTGCGAAGGCGGAGCACGCCGCCTTACCCGGACCGACTATGCCGGCAAGGTCACGGTCCTCTCTGAGAAGTTCGACGGGAAAATGCTCAACAGCCCGAACGATGTCGCCCCTGACGGAATCGGTGGCTTTTACTTCACCGACCCGCGCTACGGAGGCGATGACGACCGCGAACTCGACGTCGAAGCGGTCTACTACGTCGATCGAAAAGGAAAGATCACGCAGGTCGCAGCGGACCTGACGAAGCCGAACGGCATCCTCACCTGCCCCGAAGGAAGAACGCTCTACATCGCCGATCCCGGTGCTGAGAAAATCTTCGCCTACGACATCGAAAGTCCCGGCAAAATCACAAACCAGCGCGAGTTCGCTGCCGTCGGCAGCGATGGCATGACGATCGACAAGCTCGGCAATCTCTACGTGACCTGGGAAGACGTGATCGCGTTTTCACCCGAAGGAAAAGAAGTCCTGCGCCTCACGCCGCCGGAGAAGCCGGCAAACTGCCTCCTCGTCGGAAAGACCCTCTACGTCACGGCGCGGACGGGATTTTATGCGATTGAGCTGGAAGTCACGGGGGTGCAATAAAACGGAACTGCGGCTCGTGGACAGGGCGGACGAGGTGGAACTCGTCCCTCCATTGTTTTGTGTGACGACGATAGCAAATGACGTCAATCTTTTGCTCCCCTTCGTCACCCCAATCGGAACGTCACGTCCCGGATATGCTCAGCCCCGAATTGGTCCTGCATTTTTTGCAGGATCTGACCTCTCATCCGTTCCAGTTCATAGAAAACGGTCGAGTGGAGCACTTGAATGCTGAGCACTTTTTTTTGCAGCGCAATGGGGCGTGAATGGCTCGCGATGAAGGTGCTCACCATCACATTCCACGCGTCGAAGACTTGCTCTTCGTTGAAGCGGTTATTGAGCCCGAGGCTACTCATCGCCTGCTTCACGGCCGTTTCGGCGGTGTGCTCGAACTCGGAAACATCCTGCGGTTCCCAGTAGCCACGCAACTGAGCGAGGGCCCGCTCCTTGTGCGTGCGCTTCGGTCGGTAGACCTTTTTATCCCAATTCCCCATCGCCGTCACGGTAGTGGTAAATTTTGACCCTGCCCACAAAAAAGGCGTCACCCTCGCGGGAGACGCCTTCGAAATTTTCGATACCGAATGGATCAGCCATCTTTTCCGTTGCTCCCGATCGCCTCGACAGGGCAGCCTTCCATTGCTTCTTCACTGAGAGCACGCTCCTCGTCGGTCGTTGGCTGCTTATAAACGTATGAATAGCCTCCGTCTTCGTTGCGAGTGAAGTTGTCGGGCGCCGTCTCACGACAGAGATCGCAGTCGATGCACTGGTCATCGACGTAAAACTCTCCAGCCACATTGTCTTCGTAACGGTCTTCGATTTCTGCCATGGTATAAAATACGGTCTTGTCTTCTTTCTAAGCGGCAAAAACTAGGATTTTTTTTGGCTGGACGCAACCGATTTCGTTGGCTTGTTGGAAGCGTTTCCGGAAGTTTCCTTTTCCAGCTAAAATCCCCCGCTCTTTTTTATGAATACCGTTGCCCCCGAAGAAACTGATTCTGAAACTGTGATCCCTTACCAGGGCTGGCACGTCCTCCATCTCTTTTACCACATCGAGCACAGCCAGTGGTCTCTCTTTTCCGACGAGGAAAAGCTGGAGGCAAAGACGCGTCTTTCCGAACTGGTACAGGAAATTCGATCGACCGACTCAACGCAACTGCTCACTTTCTCCGTGGTGACACCGAAGGCAGATCTCGCCTTCATGCTCCTGACTGACGATCTCCACAAGGCAAACGCATTCGAAAAAAAGCTCACCCTCGCGCTCGGGCCGGACGTTTTGACGCCGACCTACAGCTATCTGAGCATGACCGAGCTCAGCGAGTACACGATGACGGAGGAGCAGTATGGCGAGCAGATCAAGGAAGAAGGCGTCGCGGAAGGCAGCGACGAGTTCTCCGAAAAAATCGCGGAATACAATCGCCGGATCGAGAAATACAATCAGGACCGTCTTTTCCCGAACATGCCGGACTGGCCGGTCTTTTGTTTCTACCCGATGTCGAAGCGACGCGGCGAAGTCGAGAACTGGTATGGCGAGGAATTCGAATCCCGTCGCAAGATGATGTCCGGCCACGCCAAGGTTGGCCGCCAGTGGGCTGGAAAAATCCGCCAACTCATCACCGGATCAACCGGACTCGACGAATACGAGTGGGGTGTGACGCTCTTTGCGAATAACACGCAGGACATCAAGGAAATCGTCTACACGATGCGTTTCGACGAAGTCACCGTGAAATACGGAGAGTTCGGCGATTTCCTCATCGGGCTGCAACTGCCGCTCGATGAGCTCTTTCGTCGATTGAGCCTTTAGCTCCAGCGGACTGCCGGTGAGCCATGCGCTCACCGGTCTTTCGACCTCAAAGATCAGCCGTAGGATTTCTCGACGCGCTCGGCAACGTCTTTGTAACCGTAATCGACCGAGTAGATCTGCTTGAGAGCATCCATGTATTTCTCATGGTTCTCGAGCTTCTCGTAGAGCAATCCAACGTTGTAAAGAAGCTGCTTCTTCGTGTCGTCCATGATCTGCAGTTCCTTGATCGCCTCTTCAAACTGACCGGCCGCAAGGTCAGTCATGTTCATGCGCTCGTAGCACTGACCTAGCATGTTCATGACCTTAATCCGCAGACTGGGGCTGCGCTTTGCCTGCTGAAGGTGGGTGATCGATTCGCGATATTTCTTCGCCTCGTAAAGACGTGATCCGAGTTCGAACCGAAGCTCATTATCGGTCGGGTTCCGGTCAACCCGCTCCTGAGATTCGGCGATCAGTTCATCCAACTGCGACTGCGAGGCGTCGATCAATTGCTGCTTGTACTGCTCGATATCGGGATGTTCCGGATTCTCGTCGACGAACTTTCTCAATTCGTCGAGGTGAGCTGAATTCACCAGCTCGCGAATATCTCCGACCTTTTTTTCGAGAGCCGGGTCATTGCTACTGAGATGGTGAGCCCACTCATAAAACTGCAATGCCTGGGGGAATTGCTCGAGCTCTTCGTAGGTCGCTGCGAGCCGCTTCGTCACATCGAGATTGTTTGTGTCCTGAGCATATTCAGCCGCGAGATTATCCGCTTGCGACTGAAGCATTTCAGGAGTCATCGCGGCACGACCGGCACTCTCCAGGTCAGCGGCTTCGTCCTTGTTCTTCAATAAATCACGCCAGTCCCCTTCGCTGTCCCACTTCTGAGAAGCGATCGATCCGCGAGCGGTCGCATCTTTGTATTTCTTGCCTGCCGCGAGATCGGTTCTATCACGCTCTGAAATTTTACCAAAGATTTCCGCAGCCGGCTCAAAGGCACCGCGATCCAGGTAAAAGTCCCCCAGCTTATGGTAGAACTTCATGTTATTCGGATCGCCTTCGATCACGGTCTCGAGGGCGAAACCTCCGGTCATAGGAAGCCCTGCCGCAACCGCCGCCTCATAAAGCAATTCATTGCCCTGGGCATTGTAAGGGTCGGCTCCTAAAACTTCTTTTTCCAGAGCGGCCATCACAGCCAGTGGGTCTTTTTTGACCTGGCTCTGCATTTTCATGACCTTAAGGGCATCACCACCCAGCTTCATGCCGCGCTTGCCTTCGTTTTGCTTCACTGCCGCAAGACGAAGTCGCTTTCGTCCATCGAGAAAACCGGGTTCTTTCGTCAAAATTGCCTGAATTAAGCTGACCGCGTAACTCCAGTTTCGGAGTTCCATCGCACTTTCAGCCTTCAAATAGAGTTTGTTCAAGTTAGGCGGCAAATCCTGCTGCTTCACATCATCTTTGGCTTCGTTTTCCTCTGGTGTTTCTGACATAGTCTTACTCTCTAAAATTCGATACGGGCCGCCATTTTTCGGGCTCCTAAATCCCGCTTTATTCATCGCAGGCCAATCACTCTAACATGATTGGGGGGCCATGATCTAGCGAATCTTCGGGTCCTCGACAACGAAAAAATACCACGAGCATCACATCGATGACTCCATGGACCCGCGAACGCGACTTGCCATTTCTCTTCTTTCCCGCTTAAGTTACTCCATGAAACCATGGTTGCTCATCCTCCTTTCCGTCACGATCGCCCCGTTTGCGAGCGAAGCGGGCGGCAAAAAGTCAAAAGGACTCGCGGTGACTTTCCATGTCGAAGCTGAGCCGAACGACAATCCGAAATTTATCACTCCGGTGAAGCTCGGCAAAGAACACCGGCAGTATTTTTTCGGGAAAGTGCCCACCTTCAGCGATAAGGACATCAAATGGTTCTACCCCTTCACCGCTGCCGACGGCGTCAGCTACGGTGCTGCATTCCGTTTGAAAGATCATTCTGCCACCGAACTGAGGGGAGTGACTTTGACAAATCAGGGCAAACTGATGGGACTGCGTTGCTCCGACGCCCCCTTGCAAGCCGTTTTGATCGATCGCCCCATTGATGACGGGATTATCGTCGTCTGGAGCGGACTTCAACAACGGCACCTCGAAGAGTTTCGGAAAAACTTTCCCCACGTCGATGACCTCGCTCCTGAGGCCGGCCCCGAATTTGCAATGCCGGGAAGGTAAACTGGACCTTAGCTCAGCTTGTGTTAGATCTTCATCGCCCGAAAGGCCCTGATCTTATCATGCGCACTACTGCACTGGCTACGCTCGTTCTCTTATTTTCACTCGTGACGGCCCTCGATGCGGGACCGCTCGGGCTGGTTCTCCCGACTGAAAACGACGCCATTTTCTCAAGCGATCCCTCGCAGTTCTACATGTACACCGACCGGAACTTCGAAGGGGTGCAATCGCAGCCCTGGCAAGGCGGCACCTACGGATTCTCACGAAATCAGCGCCGGACCAGCGTTGGCATCATTTACACGAGATTTCACGAAGGAGTCGATATTCGACCGGTCCGTCGTGACAGCAGCAACAACCCTCTCGATGAAATTCGCGCCATCGCCAACGGGACCGTCGTTTACGTCAATTCCACTTCTTCGCTAAGCAACTACGGCAAATACGTCGTTGTCCATCACGACTGGGGTGAAGGCCCTTTTTTCTCGCTTTACGCCCACCTCAGCTCGGCCACTGCCGTCGCGGGACAGCAGGTCAGCGCGGGTGAAAAAATCGCCCAAATGGGATACACCGGTGCGGGGCTCAACCGGGAGCGGGCTCACGTCCATGTCGAACTCTGCATGATTCTCAGCGATCATTTCCAACGCTGGTACAGCCGACATTTCACGAGCGAAAACCATCATGGCATCTTCAGCGGGATTAATATGATCGGATTGGATATCGCCGAACTTCTGAAGGCTCACCGCGCAAATCCGAATATTTCTGTCGCCTCGTTCCTCGCTTCAAGCACAGAGGTGTATTACCGGGTGCTCGTTCCGAAAAGCGGCGACCTCGAGTTTTTGCGTCGCTACCCATGGCTCGGACGGGACCTCAACTCAGTCAGAAATCCGAAGAGCTGGGAGTTCGGTTTTGCGGCAACAGGAGTTCCCCTTGAGGTTCGCCCAAGTTCTAAGTCCCTTTCTCACCCGGTCGTGACCTATGTGAAACCAAGCGGCACCGACCATTCCTACCTCACGAGCGATCGCATCAGCGGCTCCGGTAATACCGCCCAGCTCACGCCGAGCGGCTCGCGCTACATGCAGCTGATCACCGACTCATTTTAAGCTCTCCGGCACTATTCGAAGAGGATTTCTTGAAAAACGCCCCCCCCGAGGAGCTGTTCCCCCTCATAGAAAGCGCAAATCTGCCCCGGGGTTAAGGCTCGCTGCGGAGTGTCAAAATTGATCATCGCCGTCGTTTCATCGAGAAACTCCGCCGTCACCGGCGCTGCCTCACAGCGATAACGCGGTTGGGAAAGAAGTTTATTGGACGCGGACAAGGGTCGATTCGTCACCGAGATGCTTCCGACCCGGCAGCGCGTCGCATACAGCATCGGGGTCTCCGGCTCATCGAAAGCAACGACGAGTTCATTGCTCACGGCTCGTTTTTCAACGACAACGTAGGCTTTTCCAAAAGTGTTTGAAGGCACCCCGAGCCCCTTGCGCTGACCAAGCGTGTGCAAATGCAAACCCCGATGCTCACCAACCTGCTTCCCGTCGAGCGTCACAATCGGTCCGGGCACATCATCAATATAGTGACCAAGAAAGTCAGCCATCTTGATGTCGCCGATAAAACAAATCCCCTGACTGTCTTTTTTTTGCGCGACTGGAATCCCGAACCGCTCTGCCTCTTTTCTCACTTCCGGCTTCGGAAGATGCCCGATCGGGAACATCGCATTTTGAATCTGCTGCTGTTCTAACAAGGCTAAAAAATAAGTCTGATCTTTTCCTTTCGCACCGCGCCGGATATCGACAGAATCGTCTTCGTTCCGCACCAATTGCGCGTAATGCCCCGTCGCGACGTAGTCGAATCCCTGCGCGATCGCGAATTCACGAAAGATCCCGAATTTCATCTCACGGTTGCACATCACATCCGGGTTCGGGGTGATCCCGTCGCGGTAACCGGCGAGGAGATAATCGACGACCCGGTCGCGATATTCATCCATGAGACTGAGGATGCGGAACTCGATCCCCAGGAAATCGCAGACCTCACGCGCGTCGCGGATGTCCTGCTCCCACGGACAATCCCCCGGAAGCCCTTCCTCGTTCGTAAAATTTTTCATGTAGGCCCCGACGACCTCATGACCCTGCTCAAGGAGAATCCCCGCCGCGACGCTCGAATCAACGCCCCCTGACATGCCTACTAAAACTTTTGCCATCAGTCTGGAAGTCTCTCTAAGTCCTCGAGGTCGGCAAGATCACGAAAGCGTCCACTCGCTTTTTTGTATTCCTTCAAGTCACCAAAAGAGATGAGAGGAAATTCCACGCCATCATAGGTTGCCACCTCGGCGCGTGGCCAGCAGTCTTCGAATTCAAGCCCGTCAATTGCTGAGATGAGTTCAATCCTGTTTGGCGGAACGCCCATGAAATAAATATTCTTTACTTCATCGGAGAAAAAATCACTGGCAATGGGTCCAGGGCCGGGAAATTCATTGAGCGCCTGGATGATTTTTTCGGCATTAGCCGAATCAATCGCCACCCAAAGATCAAGATCCTTCGTCGCTCTCGGCCAACCGTGGAGTCCTACTGCCCAACCGCCGATGACCATATATCTCACCTCGAGACGATTCAGGAGTTCTAAGAAGTCCTTGAAGTCGGGACTCAATGGCATCAGTTCCATAAAATGCGTATCTTAATTCCTGGATGACTGAAGCTCGCTCCTGCATTGAGAGGGCGGCATAGTCTGCCGCAAGGAGATCTCGTTGGTCCTCGAGCCGACACATGCCGGAAACCCATCCCTCCCGCTTCTTTTCCATCTCTCAGCATATCACATGTAGGGGCGCGTCTCAAGCCGCACTCACGATCCGACCGGTCGCGAGATTCATGATCGCTTCCTCGCTCATATCGCTTCGCGAAAGCTCGCCGGTGAGCGCTCCCTCGTGCATGACGAGGACGCGGTCCGCCATTCCGAGGACTTCCTCCATTTCGCTGGAGACAAAAAGAATTGCAACGCCCTGCCCGGCGAGTTCCTCCATCAACGCGTAGATTTCCTGCTTCGCCCCGATGTCAATTCCGCGGGTCGGCTCGTCAAGAAGGAGGACTCCGGGCTTCATCGCGAGCCACTTGCCGATCACGACTTTCTGCTGATTGCCGCCGGAGAGAAAACGTACAATCTGCCGATCCGAAGGCGTCTTGATCCGCATACGGGCGACCATCTCCTCCGAGATCGCTTTCTCCGCTCCAAAATTCAGGAAGCCTTTCTTCTGATCCCGCTCCAGTGAAGCGAGACTGAGATTGTCGGCCACGGCCATGTCAATGATGAGCCCCTGCTCTTTTCGGTCTTCCGGCACGAGGGCGAGGCCTGCCGCAATCGCCTCGCGCGGATTCGAGATTTTCACGCTCACTCCCTTCATCTCGATTTTGCCCGCGACCGCTGGAGCGATCCCGAAGAGGCTTTCGAGCAACTCCGTTCTCCCCGCGCCGACCAAACCGGCGAGGCCAACGATCTCACCGGCCCGCAGTTCAAAATTCAATTCATGAGCCGGATTGACCTTCGTCCGCAATCCTGACACAGACAGAACTTGATCGCCCGGATCGAGAGGCTCGTGAGCGTAGAACTGAGAAAGATCGCGCCCCACCATGAGGCTGACCATGCCTTCGTGAGTGATCTTCTCTTTCATCAGCTCGCCCGCATTCTCGCCATCACGAAGGACGACGACGCGGTCCGCGAGTTCGATTACTTCCGCGAGACGGTGGGAAATATAAATGATACTCACCCCGTTTTTACGGAGGTCCTTCACGACTTCAAAGAGCCGCTCCGTTTCGCGCTGGGAAAGGCTGGAAGTCGGCTCGTCCATGATGAGAACCCGCGCATCGGTCGAAAGGGCCTTCGCGATCTCAACGAGCTGCTGCTTTCCGATCGTGAGATCGCCCACGAGCGTTTCCGGCGACACCTCAAGCCCGACCCGTTCGAGGTAGGCTTGAGCTTCCGCAGCGATTTTTTTCTCGTCGATGAACCCGCCCTTTTTCGGCTCGCGACCAAGAAAGATATTGGCTCCCACACTGAGATTCGTCGCGAGATTCAGCTCCTGGTGGATGAGGGCGATCCCGTGCCCGAGTCCTTCTTCGACCGAGTCGATCCGGATCGTTTTGCCATCGAGCTGGATCTCCCCCGCATCCGGCGGCTGGACCCCGGCGAGGATTTTCATGAGCGTGCTTTTCCCCGCTCCGTTTTCTCCGAGAAGGGCGACGACCTCTCCCTCCTCCACGAAAAACCCTACTTCGTGAAGTGCCCGAACCCCGGGGAATGATTTACAAATGCCTGAAACATCGAGAAGCGCTGCCATCCCGCACGCTACCAAAAGCAGAAATCCCTGCCACTCTTTTTCGGGAAAGAGAAAGTGCACCCCCCGTAGCAGCGAGCGTGAGCGAGCAGCCCGCGCAAGACCCGCCGATGTTCTCGCTCACGCTCAACCCTACCTTTCACCACTGCAATATTCGCGCACCATTTGTCATCCACCAAAAATCCGGCTATGATCGACTATTGTGCAACCGAACACCCCCAAGGTTCTCGAATCCCGTTATTATCTCGACCATTTTCACGAGATGCTCCGCTTTGTGCGCAAACAGATGGAGAGCCTTCTTGAGGAATCCCATCAACGCTTCATTCACGATTTCGACGCGCTTTCATTGGACGGGCAATGCCTCTACGTGAGATTCGCGAACCGCAAAGGGCGCATCTTTTTGCGGGACTGCCTTCGTTACGAAGAGATCCGCTCCATTCCCGCCGCGCTCGCCGATCTCGAAGCGACCGGCTTTGCCCGCACTCCGCAGGCGGACGACTGGTCGGAACTGCTCGCTCTCCACACACGATCGGACCTCCTCAGCCTCGCGCGGGAGCGCAG
>CAZOUP010000009.1:0-59529 GCA_964583035.1 uncultured Akkermansia sp. | reverse complement strand
CGAAGCCGCAAGACCGCGCAACGTTTTCACCCCCCCCCCCCCCCCGGAATTTTTACCCATGAGCGAACCAGAATTGAACGAACAGGAGTCCTCTGAACTTGAGGCTCTCAATGGCCAGCCCCTCGGCACCCGCCTCAGATATTATGCGAAGCGAACCGGCCCCGGCTGGTTGCAGGCCGCGATCACCCTCGGCGGTGGATCGCTCGCCGGAGCGCTCTTCCTCGGCGTGATGATGGGCTACAACCTGATGTGGCTACAGCCGCTCGCGATGATCCTCGGGGTCGTCATGCTGAGCGCGATCGCCTACGTCACGCTCGCAACCGGGAAGCGTCCCTTCGCCGCGATCAATCAGCACATCAGTCCCGTCCTCGGCTGGGCCTGGCTCATCGCGGCGATGATGGCTAACATCGTCTGGTGTCTCCCTCAGTTTGCGCTCGGCACGGGTGCGGTTCAGCAAAACCTGATCCCTGCGCTCGATGGGTCAGGTTCCGCAACCTGGATCGTCGGGGCCGTTCTTCTCGTCGCGGCGGCGCTGGTCGTGCGTGCTTACGATTCCGACAGCAAAGGCGTGAAGGTTTTTGATCGGATCCTGAAAACGATGGTTGGAATCGTCGTGATCTCCTTTTTCCTTGTCGTCGTTCGCCTGACGATGATGGGCGACCTCAACTGGGGCGAAATTCTCAGCGGTTTCATTCCGAATCTTTCCGACATTCGCAACCCGGCACCGGCGATTGAAACCGCGATCACCGCGACCGGAAATGAAAGTGCGGCAATCTGGCGCGAAAGCGTCTCCGGCGTCCAAAAAAGCAAGGTGATCGCCGCCTTCGGCACTGCGGTCGGTATCAACATGACTTTTCTCCTCCCCTACTCAATGCTGAGAAAAGGCTGGGGGAAAAATCATCGTGGCCTCGCTATTTTCGACCTTGGAAGCGGACTCGTGATTCCTTTCGTGATCGCGACCGCCTGTATCGTGATTGCGGCCGCGAGCCAGTTTCACGCGAAGACTTCCGACGTTCTTAACGACGACGGAACAATCATCGCCGGAAAAGAAGCGAGCTTCGCGGGCGTTGCCGATAAATTCATCGTCAAGCGCTATGCGGCTGACCTCACCGGTCTCGAAGGCGAAGCCCTGAGCACGAAAGTGACTGAACTTCGGGACGCGCTTTCGCTCGAGGATCGCAAAATGACGGCGATGCTCGTTGATCGGAAAGACTCCGACCTCGCGAAATCACTTTCCTCTCTCGCCGGTCCCGGGATTGGAAAAATCATCTTCGGAGTCGGCGTTCTCGGCATGGCCCTTTCGACAATCATCATCCTGATGTTGATCAACGGATTCTGTCTTTGTGAGGCGATGGGTCGGCCGGGGGACAAAAAATTACATTTTCTCGGGAGTCTCATTCCTGGATTTCTCGGACTCTGCTTCCCACTCATCTGGACGGCGGAATCGAAAGCCGCTCTCGCCGTGCCGACTTCCGTGATCGGCAGTTCGCTCCTCCCGATTGCTTATTTCATCTTCCTCCTCATGATGAACTCGAAGAAGCTCCTCGGAAACGCGATGCCACGTGGCGGGAAGCGCGTGATCTGGAATGTGCTGATGTTCATCGCAACGGGCCTCGCGACTTTTGGATCGGTTTGGGCGCTGAAAGATCAGAGCCTCGGAGCTTTCCCGATGGGTAAAGTCGGCATCGGCGTTCTCGTGATTCTCTTTGTGATCGGGATCATCGGTTTTGTCTCGAAGAATAAGAAGGACGCGTCCTGAACCGGACTCTCAAATTTCCATTCTAGCATTGAGACCATGAAATTTGGAATCATCGGAGCCGGCATGATTGCCAACTTCCACGCCAAGGCAATTGAGGCGATGGAAGGCGGCGAGTTGCACTCGTTTTACGGTCGGCGTCAGGATGCCGTCGACGAACTCGTCGCGGAGAACGGAGGAATCGGCTACACCGACCTCGACGACTTCCTCAACGATCCTGAACTCGACATCGTCACGATCGCAACGCCGAGCGGAGCGCATCTCGAACCTGCTCTCGCCGCCGCGAAAGCAGGCAAACACATCATCTGCGAAAAGCCTCTCGAAATCACCCCGGAGCGGATCGATCTCATGATCGGTGCCTGCGAAGAAGCCGGTGTGACCTTGGCCGGTATTTTTAACCGCCGCTTTCACCCTGCGATGGAGGCTTTCAAAATGGCGACCGAAAAGGGCCGCTTCGGACAACTCACGATGTGCGACGCCTATGTGAAATGGTATCGCGATCAGGCCTATTACGACTCCGGTGCCTGGCGCGGGACCTGGGCGCTCGACGGGGGAGGCGCGCTCATGAATCAGTCGATCCACCTCATTGATCAGCTCATTTATCTCGCGGGGGATGTCGCTTCGGTTTCCGCCTCGATGGCCTGCCTCGCGCACGAAGGGATCGAAGTCGAGGACACCGCCGTCGCGATTCTGGAGTTCAAAAACGGCGCCCGCGGCGTGATCCAGGGCTCCACCGCCTGTTGGTCATCGACAGGGCATCCTGCCGAGGTCCATCTCTGTGGCGATCAAGGTTCCGCCTTTCTCGCCGATGAAAAATTCCGCGTCTGGGATTTTAAAGAGGCCGCTCCGGAAGACGAAGCCGTTCTCTCCACACTCATGCAAAACAGCGACGCGAAAGGACTCGGGGCCAATGATCCCAAGGCGATCAACTTCGAGGGTCACAAAAGGAACTTCGAGGATGTCGTGTCCGCGATTCAGGCCGGTCGATCCCCGAGCGTCGATGGTCAGGAAGCCCGCCGCGCCGTTGCCTTGATCTGTGCGATATACGAAAGTGCGAAGAACGACGGGAAAAAAGTCTATCTTGCCTAGGGAGTTGCGCCGGGGAAAGGACGCTGCTGCCTTGCTCGCCGTATTTTCGGTCGTGAAGGCCGCGAACTTCGCTTAGGGTCCGCTCTTACGATGAAATCAGTCCTCGTCACCGGTGCCGCCGGATTTATCGCCAGCCGTGTTGTTCACCAGCTTCTCGAAAGCGGGGTCGAAGTCGTGGGTCTCGACAATGTCAACGACGCCTACGACAAAAGAATCAAGGACCACCGCATCGCCCAGCTCGCTGATCGCGAAAACTACACCTTTTACGAAGCGGATATCGAGAATCTCTACGATCTCAAACCGATCTTCGAAAAGCACTCCTTTGACGTCATCTTCAATCTCGCGGCTCGTGCCGGGGTCCGTTACAGCATTGAGAATCCGCATGTCTACATGCAGTCGAATGCGCAGGGAGCGCTGAACATTCTTGAGCTGATGCGTGCTCACGAGATCCCGAAGCTCATCCTTGCCTCGACCTCGTCACTCTACGCCGGCCATGCGATGCCTTTCCGCGAAGACTTGCCGGTGGAGCATCCGCTCTCTCCCTACGCTGCCTCGAAAAAAGCCGCCGAGGTCATGTCCTACACCTACCATCACCTTTTTCAGATCGACGTCTCGGTCCTCCGTTACTTCACCGTCTACGGTCCGGCCGGACGCCCTGACATGGCACCCTTTCGCTTTATCAAATGGATTCAGGAAGGGACCCCGATCACCGTTTTCGGCGACGGATCGCAAACGCGTGACTTCACCTTCGTCGATGACATTGCCTCCGGCACCCTCCTCGCCGCGAAGCCAATGGGGTATGAGGTCATCAATCTCGGCGGCGGGAAGAAACCCATCGTCCTCCTCGATTTCATCCGCATGATCGAAGATCGTCTCGGGAAAAAGGCGGAACTCGTTTTCAAGGAAATGAGCGCTTCGGAAATGATCGACACCTCCGCCGACATTCGGAAAGCGAAAGAAGTTCTCAACTGGGAACCCCAATTCGATCTCGAAGAAGGCCTCGACCGTACCGTCGCCTGGTATCTTGAGAACCTTGAATGGGCGAGTCAGGTCGAGCTTTAATCTCTCAGCCCACCGAACAGGGTTAAGTCACCGACCCAACCCTATTGAGTCGCTACTTTTTCGAGGCCTTCGACATCGCCGTATTTCACGGCACCGGGGACCATTTCGTCGTCGCTGAAATCGGTCACCGCGCCGAAGCGGAAAGCATCGAGATCAATCGCGAGGTCGTCGATCTCATCTCCGGTAAGAAATTTTGCGGCAAGGGCGACCGCCGCTGTTTCCCCGGAGCCCTCGACCGTGACTTTGGTCACCTTCCAATCAGGATGATTCACCGCCATCGAAACGGCGGCGGCGACCTCGTGAGCGCGCCGCGTGAAGTTCGAATCATTGTAGCCGTAGAAGTAAACCGGGGACCGCTCCCAACTGTCGGCGGGGAGATCCTTCTCCCCCGAATAGGTCACCGCTTGATTGACGCCGGATGACAATTCCGGAATGACAACAGCGGCACTACCATAGTCGAATTCGCCGCCAGAGAGGTGAACCACGACTTCGCCGCTCCAGGCCTCGGGGTAGTGAATCTCCGTCGGAACGGAGCGGTCTCGAAACGAAATCGACCCTGACATTTTGACCCATCCGTCAGCCTTCTCTTTGTCGGCCAGGTCGAAGGTCGCCGGAGTCGAAGTAAGCGATGCGGCGTTGAGAAGCACGCCCCAGCCTGCTTTCAGAGCGGCGATGTCTCTGGCGACAGCCGCATCGGAATCTGCGGCCCAGATTGCATTGAGCGCTTTTTCGTGCTCGTCTCCAGAAACGTAGCCTTCAGGCATCACCCCAAGCGCGTCCCAGACGCTAAGGTCTTCTCTTGTTAAATAATCAAAGTCAGACTCGAGGACCGGCTCATCAAAACCGAGACCGAAGTGTTCGTTCACAAACCGGTAGAGGTGGGTTCGCGAGACGTGATTGAAGTTGTGAAAGAAATGGGTATCGAAATGCGCTTCGTAATTTTTTGGAACCTTGAGCCGCTCATAGAGAGACTTTAAATCAGGGTGACCCTTTGTCTCGAGCTCGATCGTCCAGTCGTCCGCCGCCGTGAGGCCAAGAGGCTTCGGGGCAAAGGCGGCAGCCATATCGACATTACCCTGACCGATACGCAAATAGTGGCTGTTCTCGCAGGTGCAGCCGCCCTGCATTGCGGTGCTCACCATGACGGCGGGAAACGCGGCATCGACGCGGTCGTCGATCGCCGCAAGCATCATCGTCTGCGTCGCCCCTCCGCTCGCTCCGGTCACGAGGATCCGGTCGGGATCGACTTCTTCGAGCGAGGTGAGGTAATCGAGCGCCCTGACACTGTTCCATGTTTGCAGGCCAAAATTAGTTTGGAGCCGCAGCGTCGCCTGCGGACTGACAAAGCCCCATTCACCATCGCCGCTCCCGCTCATTGATTCGCGGAGACCCCGCCGATGCTCAGCAAGCTGCATCGCGTCAGCATTTCCGATCGTGTCGAAAACGAGAACGACGCAGCCCATCCGCGCAAGCTGGACAGAGCGGGCGATGATAGGATTTCGCGCTGCTGATTCAAACCGCTCCGCGCCTTTCGCAATTTGTGCGAGCGCACCGCGGTGCCCTTCGCGCTCGAGCGAGTCGTAGAAGCGGCCATTCGTCCAGTGGCCATGAGGGCAGATCACGCCGGGGCGCTTTCCGTCAACGAGGCCGTTCGCCTCCGTCGCGCCGTCAGGGGAAAAGAGGCTGCCGGTGACAAAGTGACCGGGGAAAGACTCGAAGTAGACGCGCTCAACTTTGAAGCCTTCCTGCTTCAACTCGCCGAACCGCTTTCCCTTCAGAGGCGTTTTCTCCGGCATCGGAAGAAGGCCGGCCGCGACAAGGATGCGGCTGCGGATTTCCTCTTTCCGTTCCTCCCATCGCGTAATGTCAGGAACCTCGCGGAACGGATGATAGCCGTGGAGCGTGACCGCGGTTTCTTCGGCCTCAAGGGGAAGGACGAGGAAGATCGCGAGGAGAGAAAGCGGGAACAGTTTCATCGGGGATTCTTTCTACCAAAGGACGGGCGGCTCGGCGCCGGTTTCGGGGTGCTTGCGCAGCGGCTTAGCCTCGACTTCACGGCGCCAGTCATCAAGCTCAGCGGAGAGTTCCTCGACGACGCTGCTTTCGAGTTGCTCAAGGTTGTTGTGCTCCTCGAGGTCGGTCGAAAGATTGTAGAGTTCAAACGCGCCGTCTTCGAGATCCTGAATCAGCTTGAAGTCTCCTTTGCGGATCGCGCTCGCGGGAAATCCGCCCTGGTTCGCATAATGCGGGTAGTGGAAAAAAATCGGGCCGCGATCAAATTTCGCGAAAGGATTCCGGAGGACAGGGACGAGGCTGCGGCCATCGACGTGCTGGTCCGGCTTTGCGGGGAGGCCCGCCATCTCAAGCATCGTGGGATAGAAATCGGTGCTCACGGCCGGGACGGTGCAGCGCGTTCCCGCGGCGGTGACGCCGGGCCACCGGATCGTGACCGGCTCGCGAATCCCGCCTTCATACATCCAGCCTTTGCCGCCGCGCAGCGGAAGGTTCGAGGTCGGGTGCCCTTCCGAGGTGGAAAGTCCTCCATTGTCGGACATGAAAATGATCGCGGTGGTGTCGCGCAGGTTTAACTCATCAAGCCGGGAGAGGACACGCCCGACAGCGGTGTCGAGACTTTCCACCATCGCGGCATACACGGCATGGTCCTGACGGACGCGGACTTTCCTCGGCTCGTCTGTGTCCCATACCTGACGCTCTTTTTCCAGATCGAAGCTGCCTTCTTCTCCATCGATCCCGAGCTTTTTCGCCTTCGCCTCATACTTGGCGACGAGATCTTTCGGTGCCTGAAGCGGGGTGTGCACACTATAAAAAGAAAGGTAGAGAAGGAACGGATCTTCAGAACGCGCCGCTCCATCGAGAAAATCGACCGACTCCTGCGCGAGACGGTCGGTCAGAAATTCGCCCTCCGGTCCGGCGGGAAGATTCTCGACATTTTTGTAGGGGGAAAAGTAGCTACGAGGCAACCCGTTGCTACCGCCGCCCTTGTTGATGTCGAAGCCCTGGTTCGTGGGGAGATTTTGCCCGTCCCCGAGATGCCATTTGCCACCGAAGAAGGTTTGGTAGCCATTTTCCTTGAGCGCCTCGGCAAATGTGACCTCTTCCGCCACCATCACGTTTTCAAACTCCGCCGCCGCAAACTTCCCGTCCCGGCGCCCGGTGAAAAAGTTCGTCGTGTCCGTTCGGGCGGGATATTTCCCGGTGAAAATACTCGCGCGGGTCGGCGAACAAACCTGCGAAGCGGCATAGAAATCGGTGAAGACCATCCCGCTCGCGGCAAGCTGATCAAGGTGTGGCGTCTCGTAGAATGAGTTGGGATTGTTAAAGCCGACATCATTGTAACCAAGATCGTCCGCGAGAAAGAAGACGAAGTTCAGTTTTTCCTGAGCCGGGAGCGAGGCCGTCAAGGCGAAGACCGAAAGAAGCAAAGTGAGGTGTTTCATAAAGGAGGACCAAGGATCACATGATCCGGAAATGAGACCAAGCAAAACCGTGGCCTTTCCCTTCACTTCAATGCGCCTCCTCAGGATTGAAATTTTGCCGATCCTCTCCTACCCTTCGTGATGTCGCGAAAGGTACGCCTCACCAACATGATCGGTCGCACCGGCGATGTCGCCGCCGATCTCAGTCGTCTCCATTTCTCCGGCTTTCAGTCCTCGCAGGGCTGGGTCCCGGAGATCAATGCCTATCGATACGATGATCGCTTCGAAATCTGGGTGGATCTCGCCGGGGTCGAAAAGCAACACATTCACGTCGATGTCCTCCCGGACCGGGTTCGAATTTCCGGAGACCGAAAAACCCCGCTGCCAACGCGCGACACCTCGAGCCAGTGTCGCCAGGTTCTCACGATGGAGATTGAAAACGGTCGTTTCGCGCGCGAAATCGTCCTCCCCGCTGAGGTTGACCGTAACCGTGTCACCGCCAAACAGGAAAACGGCCTCCTCTGGATCATCCTGCCACTCGCCGACGACTGACTTTTTTTTGCGGAGCTGACAAACTCGTCGCCTCCCCTTTTTATACATGGAAGATTTTGAGCAAATGCTGAACGAGTCCTCGGGTGAAATCATCGAGATCTCAACGAGCCGTCCCAACGCCGAACTGCCCGAATGGCGGAGCGACGTCCCCGGCGTCATTCCCGTGATGCCTCTGCGCGGCGCAGTTCTTTTCCCCGGAACGGTCGCGCCTCTCACGATTGAGCGCCCCGCGAGCCAGCAACTCCTTGAGGAACTGCTGCCGAACGGACGCCTCCTCGGACTCGCGACGCAAAAGGACGGCTCCCTCGACGTGCCCGGCTCGCAGGATATTTATCACACAGGCGTGCTCGGGAATGTGCTTCGCATGATGAAACAGGACGACGGCGACATGCTCGTCCTCATTCAAATCGTCGAGCGGATCAAGTTCACGAAGTTCACCTCGGAAAAGCCCTACCTGAAATCCCGTTTTGAGATTTTGGAGAACAAATTCCCACGGGACAGCGCAGTCTGGAAGGCCACCCTGAAAAACCTGCGGGAATCAGCGGAACGGTTTATCGGGCTGAATCCGGGGATTCCCGACGAGGCGACCCAGGCCCTTGGTGCGATCGATTCCTCCTCAATCCTGACGGACTTTCTCGCGACAAACCTCAGCCTCGACATCGTCCAGAAGCAGGCGCTCCTCGAACAAACGCATGTTGGAAAGCGGGCCGAGAAAGTTCAGGCGGTGCTGAATAATCAGCTCCACATCGCCGAGCTTCAGCAAAAGCTCCGCGCTGAGGTCGAAGATGAGTTTTCCGATGCTCAGCGCCGCGCCTATCTCCGCGAGCAACTGCGCGCGATTCAGCGCGAGCTTGGCGAAGGCGACGGATCCGAAGAGCAAAGCGAAGACCTCCGTGACCGTCTTGTCATCGCAAAGCTTCCCAAAGTTGCGATGGATGCCGCCGAGCGTGAGCTGAAGCGGCTCGACATGATCCCGCCCGCGAGCCCGGAACATTCCGTCATCGTGAGCTACCTCGAAACGATGGCCGAGCTGCCGTGGAGCAAGCTGAGCGATGACAACGAAGACCTCAAGCGCGCGCAGGAGATCCTCGACCGGGATCATTTTGGCCTTGAAAAAGTGAAGCGCCGTCTTCTCGAATACCTCGCGGTCCGAAAGTTGAACCCCGATGGTCGCGGGCCAATTCTCTGTTTGTTAGGGCCTCCCGGTGTCGGCAAGACCAGCCTCGGTCGCTCGATCGCGGAAGCACTCGGGCGTGAGTTTGCCCGCATCGCCGTGGGCGGTCTCCGCGACGAGTCAGAGATTCGTGGCCACCGCCGCACCTACATCGGCTCGATGCCGGGACGTCTCATCCAGGAGATCCGCCGCGCCGGAACGCGCAACCCCGTGCTCATGCTCGACGAAGTCGACAAGATCGGAAACGACTTTCGCGGCGACCCCGCGAGCGCCCTTCTCGAAGTGCTCGACCCGAGGCAGAATCATGATTTCACGGACCGCTATCTCGACGTCCCCTTTGACCTCAGTCAGGTCATTTTCATCTCGACCGCGAACACGATCGACCCCATTCCCGCGCCACTCCGGGACCGCATGGAAGTCATCTCGCTCCCCGGTTATACCGAAGAGGAGAAGGTCGAAATCGCGAGCCGCTATCTCGTGAAACGACAGCTTCAGGAAAACGGACTCAAGCTCCGCCATTGCCGCTGGAGCAAAGCCGCGATCCGCCGTGTCATCGAGGATTACACCCGCGAAGCCGGGGTTCGAAACCTCGAGCGCGAGATCGGCAGCGTTTGTCGATCCATCGCCGCAAAGGTCGCGGTGGATGACACCACCGCCGTCAAAGTGACGCCGGAATTTGTCGAGGAAGTGCTCGGGGCTCCCAAGTATTCGCGCGAGTCAAAAAGCCACACGAGCCATCCCGGCGTCGTCAATGGTCTCGCCTACACGCCCGTGGGCGGTGAAGTTCTCAATATCGAAGCGATTCGCTTTCGAGGAAAAGGAAACATCAAACTCACCGGTCAGATCGGTGATGTCATGAAGGAATCTATGGAAGCCGCCTGGAGTCTCGTCCGTCGGAATGCAGAGAAACTCGGGATCGAACATGAAGATTTCGAGAAATACGACGTCCACGTCCACGTCCCCGCCGGAGCGGTCCCCAAAGACGGTCCCTCCGCAGGTTGTGCGATGTACACCGCGCTCGCCTCCCTCTTTGCGGATCGCCCCGTGAACAAAGACATCGCGATGACCGGTGAGATCAATCTCCGCGGTGACGTTCTCCCCATCGGCGGGCTGAAAGAGAAAGCGCTCGGTGCCCTTCAGGCCGGCGTGAAAATCATCCTCATCCCCGACCAGAACCTGAAAGATGTCCCCGACATCCCAGAGTCAGCGCGGAAGAAGCTCAAGATCCTGCCGATGAGCACGGTGGAGGAAGTTCTCGCTGCGGTGTTGGTTTGAAGCCCTCACCGATACTCCACCGCAAATCCGCGCGAGTGAAAGGCGTTCCGCATTTCCTCCGCGAATTCGTCGAGGCTTCGGCCTTGCAGTAGTTTGACAACGGCGGCCTGCCTCGTTGCGGTGATCAGATTCACGGCGTTTGAGCGGCCTTCGGCGACAGCTTCGGGTAACTCGTCGGGTCGGGCGGGGGCGACGGGCCGGGCCGGAATCGCGGGCGTCCCCGCAATGACGACGCGATTCGGGGTCGACTCCCTGACAAAGACCCTTTTACCGCTGCGGAGTTCGCTTTTGACGGACTCAATCTGACCTTCATAGCGGGCGAGGTCTTCCCGAAACTGCCTCACCCGGGCGTTGTATTGGTCGGCCATTGACTGAATTTCAGTGAACCAAACGTCCGTCTGCTGCCGCGCTGCATTGATTTCACTCAAGTAAACCTGCAAGCCGGTCCCCTTCCCGTCGCGGTCATACTCGGCGAGGTAGAAGACGAGAAAAAGAGCGGAAAGGTAGTCGCTGCTGCTGTTCTGCCAATTCTCGCTCGCGAGCTGACGGGCCGGATGAGCGATCAAGAGTGGGGGCGATCCATAGCGCGATTGCAGGACCTCGCGGAGGCCTTCCTCACTTTGATCAAAGCGGAAAATCTGATTCTCGTAAGGAACCGCCGCGAGGTATTCGGCGAAGCCCTCAATAAACCACAGCGGGAGGAGCGGGAGCCAGTCGTGCATGGACTGGTGCGCGATTTCATGAACGAGAGTCGCCGTGAAATCCGGAGCCGGAGTTGCATCGAGCGGAAGCCAGAGTTCCCGTGGCTTGGCCATGTAGGCACCTTTCACTTTCTCCGGGTAAAGGTTTTTAATCGAATTCCCAAAGGCTTCCTCAAACTCAGGTCTCTCTAAAATTCGCACCGTGAAATGTTTCAGAGGTTGTGGCGGAGCCGGATCAAGAGGAAGTGGGAGACTCGCGATCATGTGATAGGCGTCTTCGAGAACGAGCGCGGTTTCCTTCACCAGAGAGGGCGCCGCACTGGATGCGAAGAGTTGAAAATGATTGGTCCGATAGGTGGTCGGCCCACCCGCGAGGCGAAAGGTTTCCGGCGGATAAACCTGGCGCGGCCACGGCTTAAATTCGAGATCGGTCAGGTAGCTTTCGAGACGCCGGATAAACTCCAACTCCGAAGGCTCCAGTTCGGGAGAAGGAACCACGAAGAGGGTTCCATCGCCCTTCTTGAGCCATGTCTCGTTGACGTCTCGAAAGTAGAAATCGGCATCGATCGTATTCCCATTCCGGAGTTTCCACTCCCGCGCTTCGACTTTGCCGGAAAGAAAAACAACGCAGAGCACGAGCAGGGGCCAGTGAAGTGCGTTGGTGGACATGAGTGAAAGTGGCAGACGACCCCGAATTGTAGGACGGGTTGGCCAACCCGTCTATAATCAATGCACGAGACGGGTTAGGCAACCCATCCTACTTTGCTCAGGTCACGTCGCTTTTCGCACGGCCTGGATTACCATGTTGAGTTGCACTCGCCCGCGCCACTCGTTCCGGTCAATCGTGAAGGCGATGTCCCAGGGAGGGCGCGGCAGATCGAGCTGAGCCGAGCTGAAGTAGATCCCTTCGTGCTGAGCGCCGTCTTGCTGAAATTTAAACTTCAGATGCTTCTCTTTGATGACGCGGGGAGCTTCGCTGATCTGCACGGCGGAGGCCATCAAGACAGGTTGCGGGTTCCCGGCCCCGAACGGCCTGAGCAGTTCATAGCTGTCGAGAAGGTCGAGCGACAAATCGGCGAGACGGACCTCGGCATCAATCCTCAGCTTGGGGATGAGGGTTTCACTGTCCGCCTGTGCGGCGACATTTCTCACAAACGACTGGCGGAAAAGCTCGAGATTCTCCTCCCGCACACTCACGCCGGCGGCCATTTCGTGTCCCCCGCCGGCTTCGATGACCTCACTCGATGACTCGAGCGCGGCGACAAGCGAAATGCCTGAGACGCTGCGACCACTGCCTTTTCCAAGCCCGTCCTCATTGATCGCGACGATAAAAGTCGGGCGGTAATATTGCTTGGTGATGCGTGAAGCAACAATCCCCACGACTCCGGGATGCCAACCGCGGGCACCGACGACGATGCCGTATTTCCGATCCCCGGGCGCGAGATCGTGGATCATTTGCTCAGCCTCTTCGCGGGTCTTCTGCTCCAGCTCCTGGCGATCACGATTCTGCTGATCGAGGGCCTGCGCGAGAATGATTGCCTCATTTTCATCCTGACTCAGCATCAGATGAAGCGAAGCCTCGGCGGTGTCGAGGCGACCGGCGGCATTAATTCTCGGCCCGAGTTTGAATCCGACATCGCTCGACCGGGCAGGAGAGTTCACGCCCGCGACCCGCTTCAGGGCGGTGAGACCGGGATGAATCGTCGTATCGAGCTGGGCGAGGCCACGGCGGGCAAAAATCCGGTTTTCACCTTCGAGCGGGACAATATCCGCGATCGTTCCGAGGGCGACAAAATCGAGATAGTTTTTGAGATCGAAGCCGGCGAGGGGGCGCTCCTTGAGAAGGGCATGCGAGACTTTAAAGACGACCCCGGCGGTGCAGAGATAATGAAAATCGTCGCCCAGCTTCGGATTCACGAGGGCGACACATTCGGCGGTGCCTTCCGAAGAGGGTTCGTGATGATCAAGGACAATCAGGTCCACGCCCATTTCCTTCAAGACCAATGACTCCTCGCGAGAGTTGGTGCCGCAGTCCGCCGCAATGAGCAGGGTCGCCTGCGTGTCACCGAGACAGTTGTCGATCCCTTTCAAGCTAAGCCCGTAGCCTTCTTCGAGGCGCGTCGGGAGAAAGCAGTGCGTCTTGATTCCATAGGCGCGGAGCACGGAGTCGAGCAGGGCGATCGAGGTGACACCATCGACATCGTAATCGCCGTAGAGGATCACCGTTTCGCCCTCATCGGCCGCTTCAAAAATCCGCTTTACGGCAGAAGCGACCCCGGGCAGCGCGAAGGGATCTCCGAGATCATTGAGGCGGGGGTAGAGAAATCGTTCGAGCTTTTCCCGGTCGGAGTAGCCTCGCTGGATCGCCAATTCCACCACGATAGGAGCAAGCGAAAGCGACTCAGAATACTCGCGAACGAGGTTCTGATCCGGTTTCGGCTCAACGATCCATCTCTGGGTGACTGACATCGCGGCACTCTAGAGCGATTGCGGGCAGTGTAAAGAATCGCCTCCCGGTCTTTCCACCCTATTTGGGACCTCATCGTCGATTTTAGAAAAATCGAAATTTCTTCAATCAGATTTCGTGCTGCTTCGATTCGCTTTCTGAATTCCGGAGATTCAATCAGGGGAGCTCTGGAATTCAAGACCCCGCAAGGGAACCGCGCAGCCGGATGAGGTCACTCGTCCGGCTGCCATGGGTCTTGGAGCGGGTGAATTCAGCCCGCCAATTCGATTGGCTTCACTCGCGGAAATGACTCCGTCCGATAAAAGAGGCGCTCATTGATCGAGAGGCTGAGCATCTCACACTCAGTTCGAAAATAATCTACGAGGGTTTGACCTCGCAATTCCCGCTCCCACATCTGGAACGACTCCGCCGGTGTCAGCCCGAAGAACGTTTTCGCCAGTGCGGGCATGGCACGAGCAATTTCCATGCTCTGCAATGCGACCACTTTGTTTTCCAGTTGGACAAGTGATTCGAGAAGAGAAAGCACCTCAAAGCATCCTTTGAAAAAAAGCGCTGAATTGAACCAGCAGGCATTTCCGCCGTCCGGCTCGAACACGGTCCAATCCAGTGGATTCAGCCGGTATCGCTTTTGTCGACCTTTGGTAACACAGGCAATCAAGCGTGATCGCTCAAGCTCAATTAACACCAACTGAACCGTCTTCGGCATCCATTGTGTCTCCTGAGCAATTTGAGCAGCATGCCCCTCGGGATGCGTCAGCAACCAGCAGAAGATATCCGCCCTCGCGCTCATCCCGAAAAAGTGACGCAATCTAAAAAGCAAGCTTTGCGGTTTCGTAGGCAGTGGAGATCGGCTCATTCCCCGAGCCACATAAAAGGCGGAATTTTCGGCCACTTTTGCCGATTTTTCCGGGAACGAGGTCATGATTGATTTCCAGTTCAAATGCTTTTCTGAAATCATAAAATCAGCAAGATGCCTCAAGGTCGATTCGTCTCCGAAACGCTGGCTTTGCTGCATATTCTTGAGCCGCTGGAGGCTAACCAGGTCTCCATTGTGAGCCAGCCAATCGATACACTGCTCGAAAATCCGCGGGTCTTTTCTCCCGAATCGAGTCGAGCCAAGGATCAATGCCTCGATATCGATCACGAAAGGGATCCCCCTCTTCTGCGTAGAACCCGAACCTCCGATGTCGAACCATTGGTCCCAGATCAACTGTGCAAGGGACTCATCGAGACGCTCAATTAAATTTTGGTACGACGCCTGCATGACCGATCTTTTCCATGATTTCAGTAATACGATCTTGGTGAAATGGGGTAATCAACTCCTCCTTCACCATCCAGTCGATGATCTCCTGCGCTTCCCGGGCCGAGATCCTCATTTCGCGGAGGTCATTGATATCCCTCTCTTCATCCCGTCCGAAAGCTGCCCATGCTTTCAGGAACATCTGTCCGTCGCGACCGACGAAATCGACCGTCAAAGAACTCCCAAACTCCCGGGTCTCGATACTGGTCCAGACTTGCCTGGGGAGTGCCGTCAAATCGATCATCATCAGAGAAGTCGTCGCGTTCGCCCATTTCGGCGATAAATTCATGGCCTCAGCGACTTCTCCCACCGCTTCAATAAAGTAATCAGGCAGGGGCCATGCCCGGAAGATTTCACCATCGACTTGACTCCGGGTCGCCAAAATATCGAGATCATGGGTCGCCCGTGCGATGACGCCAGTCGCAATCAGAGCGGCCCCGCCTGAAACGACAAGTCTGATTGGCTCCGCCTGAACTTGCTCCAGGCGAGCCCCCAACAATAAAAGAATATCTTCAAGGTTCTCCGATTGAATCATCGGTAACCGTATGCTTCATTATCGGTAATTTAAAGTATTATAATGAAGATTTTAAATTACCGATAATGCCGATCGAATTCCCCTCAGAGCGTCAGCAATTCCTGCACCGTAGGCAATACTTCGGAATAAGTGCGATTGCGTCCCGCGCGGTTCAAGATGTCTCCGACAAGAGCGACATCGGTGAGTTTCTTTGCCGGGAGCCAGTCCTCATCCGTCGCGCAGTCGGCGCGGTGGGTTAAGGTGCGCATGAAATCGCGGGTCTGGCAGCGACTGATCTCCACCTTCGCCTCGGGGAGGTCGAAATCGACTTCCACAGTCCCTTTTCTTTCAGGGTCGAGCGTGCTGATTGAAATCGCAAAGCTGGAAGGCGCCCCTTTTCGCTTCGCGGCAAAGACATACCGCTCCGCCGTCGATTGATTAAAGTCGAGGGAAACCCCGACGCGGCTCGCGATCCAGGCCGCGAGATAGATCGCGCTCATGCGATACCCTTTGGCAAAGCGCAGTCGCACCTCGCTGAGAGAGGCGATCTGACCGGCGACACCGGGGCGATCAAACGCGTTCGCCACCGCCTGGCGGATCGAGTTGAGACGGGTGAAAGCGAGATCATGCATCACGAACGGCCTCGGCGTTTCCGATTGGGCTGAGATTAGCCGGATGAATTGATTCCGCGGTGACTCCCAACACTCACTGTCGAAAAGAAGGCGATCAATCCGGGAATAGAGCCCCCGCTCAAAGGCATCCGAGAACTCGCCGCGCCACCAGAAAGCGAGCGGAAGATCCGAATCGAGATGAGCAAACACGATGTTGCGAAGCATTGCCGGAGAATCACCCGTCAGGAAAAAACTGATCTGCTCCGTGCAGACGGTCTTTTTCCCGTTTCGATCAATCTGGCAGTGGACCTGGATCCAGGCTTGCGCCGTCATTTCCGTCTCGTGAGTGTCGGCATTGATGAGAAGAGACCGGCAGGCCGACTCGCTCGTCAGTTCCGCGAGGACCGAGGCATCTTCTTCGAGATGAGACTGGTCTTCGCTGTATAGCGCGAGATTGATCAGCGAGGCCCGCGCCACCCCGGCACCGGACTCGTCCCCGTCCATGAAAAGCTGCTGGAGCTCTTTCTCAATTCGGGAAATCTCGACCGGTTGACCGAGGATTTGAAACACGGGAAGGTTGGGTAAAGTAGCGGTGCTCATCCTGTCGCCATCATAGCTGCATTTTTCGAGGTGGAAAACAGAAAGGGGATAGAGCACAGTTCGTTCCTCTTTTATACCGAAATGCCTTTCGATCATCAACTTCACCGGCTGGACAACGGCGTCCGCCTTGCCACGACCTGCATGCCCCACATGGAAAGTGTCGCGGTCGGACTCTGGACCGACGCGGGGAGCCGACACGAGCATCCCAAAGAGCACGGCATGGCTCACCTCGTCGAGCACATGCTCTTCAAAGGCACCCCAACCCGCTCGGCGGAACGCATCTCCCGTGAGATCGAGGGCCTCGGCTCGTCGATCGATGGGTACACGGTCGAGGACCACACCGCCTACCATGCGAAAGCCCCGGCAGCTCAGTTTGAAAAATTGTTCGACGTTCTCTCCGATCTCTATCTCCGCCCCGTGATGGACCCGGGCGATCTCGAATGCGAGAAGCAGGTCATCCATGAAGAAATTGCGATGGTCCGCGATCTCCCTTCCCAGTGGCTCGAAGATCTCATCAGCGAAGCAACCTGGGGTAAAAAGCATCCCCTCGGGCGCTCGATCACGGGCACGAGCGCGACGCTGGAGTCCTTTCAGCGCGACGATGTCCTCAGCTTTTTCCGCCGCGCCTATTGCGGAGAGAACACCGTGATTTCCGTCGCGGGAAATATCGATGCCAAGATGGTCGCGGAAGTAGTCGCGGAGAAATTCAAAGATCTCGAGGCCGGGTCACCAATCCCTTTTGCGGCAGCCCCTGACCCCCAGCCTGCGCATCGCTTCGAGGAAGAAGAGGATCAGGAGCAAACTCACCTCGCGCTCTCCTTCGAAGGCGTCACCCGGCATGACCCCGCGCGCTACGCGATGAAATTGCTCAGCGTCATTCTCGGCGAAAACATGAGCTCACGGCTCTTCCAGGAGCTTCGCGAGGAGCGGGCGCTCTGCTATGAAGTCCAGAGTGATCTCGTCTCCTTCGACGACGCCGGCCTCGTCCAGATCTTCCTCGCCCTAAGCCCCGGCAATCTCGAGGAAGCGCTCACCTCGATCTCCCGCATCGCCTCCGAACTGGTGAAAGACGGTGTCTCCGTGAACGAGTTGGAGGAGGCGAAATCCTTCATCATTGGCCAAAGCAGCATCAGTCTCGAAAACACCGCCGCGCAGATGATGTGGGCCGGCGAATGCCTCCTCTTCTTCGACGAGCTGAAAAATCCCGACGAGGCTCATCGCCGCATCGCCGAGACTTCTCTCGACGAAGTCAACGAAGCCGCGCAGCGCCTCTTCGACCCCATGGCATTTTCCTCCGCCCTCGTCGGACCGGGCGAGAGCGATGCGCTCCTGAAAGAGTGGCGGAAGACTTGTGCGTAATCTGATCGGGTAGCTGCGTGCGTCCCCGCGCGCAGAAAGTTCGTTCTCCCTGATCACTCATCCTCTCCACGGACGAGCGGGACGCTCGTCCCTACCTGCACTGATCCCCATCCAGGGCGTGCAAGACACTAATTCACAGGCAGTTCGAGCTGATGATCGAGCGCATCCTGTTCCATGAGGCGAACCAGCTCACCAAATGTTTATCGAGAGGCGTCCCGAACCGCAGCAAGAGCCTTTTCATAGTCAGGGTGGCTCGCTACCTCGGGAACTATCTCAAAATAAACAATCTTACCTTTGCTGTCGACAACCATGACCGATCGCGCCAGAAGCCCTTTGTTTTCGATTAAAAGCCCGAATTTCAAGCCAAAGTCACGCCAGACAGAGTCTGAGAGCACCTTGATCTTATCCACATTTTCAGCCGTGCAGAACCTTTTTTGGGCAAACGGCAAATCGGCACTGAGAGTCAACGCCTGGACGTTATCGGGAAATTTAGCGACTTCGTCATTAAATCGCTTGGTCTGTAGGGAGCAGATCCCTGTATCAAGGCTGGGAATGGTGCTAATGAGCAGTACCTTGCCGGCAAAGGAAGAACCCTGAACTTCGTTAAAATCTCCATCCACCACCCGAAAATCAGGGACCTGATCATCCACTTTAAGAGGCGTTCCAAGCAGTGTCACGGGGTTGCCCTTCATTGTGACCTCCAGGTCCCTTATCGCAGCATTTTCTTCGGCGGTGACAAGAGGTAAGGCGAGAGTCAGGAGGAGGGCCGCAGCAATAGTTGTTTTCATGATGTTTGATGGAGAGTTAAGAGTTCGGGAGTCTCTGCAGCTTACGATTACAGATTGAAACAGTCGCCTGGAAATCACGCTTGAAACGCGTAATCCCAGGGAACAAAGCGGCAGGGCTTAAACAACGAACTCTCCAGTAGTGGTCGGACGGAAGTCCTAATGCGTGCAGCTCATCGGACCCTCAAGCGATTCAAGCCGCCGGAACCAGAGAAATTTGCGCTGCAACAGAGGAATCTCCACGAACGCAGACTCGTCGCCGTAGATCTCGCCTTCGCGGCGCCCGAGTTCGAGCTCCTCTCCTCCCCGGGTGTAGGTGACTTCGAAATCATCGGGCATCTCGCTGACGAGGCGGCGGAATTCAAACCAGGGAATGATCCGGTGACCGATGTTGGCAAATTGCTGAATCCCGCGTGGCCGGTCGGAAGGACCGAGGATGTTCGGCGCTGACTGCACGACTTCGACGATGTCCGTCTGCAACTTGAGCAGATCGACCCGCTTTAGGAATAGGTGGTTTCCTTCGCCCTCGGAACGCAGATTGCTATACATCGAAAACGAAGTCTGCGTCCGTCCACCGATCCAGGGTTGCACCCCGTTCAGCAGCACCGGAATCAATCCAATGAGAACCAGGCTCGGCTTGAGCCCATTCGGGAGCGCCTCGCTCCGTGGCCAGGCCTTCCAACCCGCGATAAGATAGCAGGCACCAAACCACAATCCCCAGGCGAAAAAAGCAAAGAAACCGATCCGGTTCGCTTTGTCGAAGACTTCATAACTCCGCGCAATCGTGAGGTATAGGACCCCCTGCGTGATGAGAGTGAGAAAGAACACACCAATGACGATCCACCGTGCGCGGCGGCGACCGCGATCAATTTCCCCTTTGCCAAGCCACGCGAGTTGGCGATTCCAAAGCTGCTGCATCTGCTCGCCCCACGACAGCGGCATGAAAAGGAGGAGAAACGCCAGGATCAGAGAGGTGAAACTGAAAATCCCCGCTGCCGGATGAATCGAGAGCCAGAGATGAAAGGCAATCGCGACGAAAAAACCAAGGTAGCGTGTTCTCTTAAAAATCAGAAGCAGCGGAATCCCGAGTTCAAAAACAAGCGAACCGATCGCCGCCGCGACAAGCGCCCAGGGAGCTTCCGGCAGGATTGAGCCGAAGTAGATATTGATCTCGCGATGCAACTGCCCCGCGCAGGTGACGTCCGCATTGAAATAGTCCCAGTTCAGTTTCTGGATCACCGCCCAGACGTACATGATGACCACCGCCGCGCGGACCACGGGAGCGAAGCGGTTGAGAAAATCCTCGCCCCCGCCAATGACTTCACCCCGGGACAAAAATCGACCCACGCCGAAGAGGAGCACCAGCGTCGTGATTGCCCCCAGCCCATGCCCATGGAAAGATTCCGGGAGGAGAAAGTAAACCGCCTTGAGAAGAATAGCACCGAGAAGAAGCGGCAGATTTTTCCTCCACAATGACGAATGGCCTGCGAGCGCCTTCCGACCCTGACCGTTCCAGAAAAAGCTGAGCGCTCCGAGCAGGATGATGAGATGCAGCATCCCCTCGTAGAGGACGTGGTTGGGCACAAACGGCAGCTTGTTCCAGAGATTGATGAGCGCCGCAATGACAAGGGCAATGAATCGAACCGTACAGCCGGGCTTCCAGATCACCGCAATCGCCGCCCCGACGAGAACCCACCCCTGCCAGGACTCCGTCCAAAATGTAAAGGCAAGCTGGTGGATGAGCGTACTGATTCCCCAGACCAGCGAAAACGTCGCAAAAGGTCGGTAGGTAGGGTTGGAATCAGCGGCAGCTTGGCTCATGCGACGGGCTTGAGAGAGTAGACGCGGCAAACCTCAATCAGCAACTATGAAAATAAGAGTGATTGCGCGTATTTTGATCCTCAGACGAAGGGAGCATTCATCAGGAACTCAGTGTTTCCGGCAAAACTCACGCGGGATCAAATCATACGGGACTTGCTCAATGTAAACGGTTTGAGCGGTGCCACATTTTTCATTCGCGAGCTGTCCGGTGACGCGGCAGAGCTGCATTTCGATGACTTCCTCCGGTGGCGCAAAATCGGTGAATTCGTAACCAAGTCGCTGCGCCTCTCCCATGATGTCCTGCCAGATCGGCATCGCCACTTTTCCGCCGTAGGCACCGTCCATAATCGTGCCGGGCTGGTCGAGACCGACCCAGACACTCGCCGAGAGTCGGCTCGTGTAGCCGGAAAACCAGGCATCGTAAAAATCGTTCGTCGTTCCCGTTTTGCCCCCCGCCGGAGCAGTGAAGCCCATCGTGCGCAGGCTCGCGCCGGTCCCGCCCTCTTCGAGGACGCGCTTCAAAATCGTCGAGGTCAGCCACGCCGCACCGGGCGAAAGGACCCGGTAGCTTTCCGACTCGTGCTGATAGAGGAGGGTCTCATCACGATCATGAATCGTCCCGATAAAGTAAGGACGGTGACGAATCCCTCCGGTCGCAAAAACCGAGTAGGCGCTCGCGACATCATGCACGCTCGCCCCGACCGTCCCGATGTAGATCGTCGGGGAGATCTCGGTCTCGGATTCTCCCAGACCGGCGTGCTCCATCATCGCGAGGACGTTGTCGATTCCAGCCCACTCACCGACGCGCGCGGTCATGGTGTTGCGGGACTTGATCAGCCCGACCTCCGCCGGCATCGCGTTGCCGAAAACGCCGTCGGAATTTGAAGGCCGCCAATCCTTCTTGTCCCACCGGATTTCTCCCGCCGTGATTGCCTGATCACTGATCAGCACCCCCGGGAAAAGCCCGCGCTCGAAGGCCGTTCCATAGACGAGCGGTTTAAAAATCGATCCCATCGGGCGTCTCGCCTGCGTCGCCCGGTTGAAAGCACTGTGGGTGAAATCCCGCCCCCCGACGACGACCCGCACTGCCCCTGTCATGTTTTCCACTACCGTGACCGCCGCCTGAACGTATCCCGGGTCGCCGGATTCATAATTTGAAAGCCTGACATTCGGATAACCCGGCTCCGCTTCCAGACTCGCCATGCGCTGATTCACGGCCCAGTCCGAGGCCCCCTGCAGTCGGATATCAAAGGTCGTCTGAATCGTGAGGCCGCCCACTCCGGCGAAGGACGGGAGCAACTCCGCGACCCGGTCTTCGACCATTTTGAGGAGATACGTTTGCCCTGAGACCTTGCTCTGCTCTTTCAACATCCCCATCCAGCGATCTTGCGGCAACACCGTGGGCCGCTCCTCGACGAGCACTTTCAGTTCTTTTTTCGAAATCATTCCCTCGTCCTCCATCCGCGCGAGGGTGCTCCGCATTTCCCGCAGGGCCGTCTCGTAATGGCGGAAGGGCGAAAACCCGTTCGGCGCCCGGATCACACCCGCGATCATTGCCGCTTCCGGGAGGGTCAAATCGGTGCAGCTTTTTCCGAAGTAGCCCTGCGCCGCCTGCTCGATCCCGTTCATCCCCGTCCCGAGGAAAATGCGATTCACATATTGGCTGAGAATATCCTCCTTCGAATAATGCTTCTCGATGCGGCGGGCGATCGCCATTTCGAGGAGCTTCCGCTGGAGGGTTCGGTCCGTGAGTCCGTAGCTCATGCGGGTGAGCTGCATCGTGATCGTGCTCGCGCCCTGGACAGTCTCGCCTTCCTTCAGATTTCGCACCCAGGCCCGCATCAAACCGTAGCGATCAATCCCGTGGTGCCGGTAGAATCGTGAATCCTCACGCGCGATGAGGGCATTCAAAAAATGGGGCGAAACCGTTTCGAGCGGCACCGGCATCCCGACATCCTCCCCGTGAAGGTAGCCGATCAGCGCTCCCGTCGCATCGAGGACCCTCGTTTCCTGCGGAATCCGACCCACCGCCGAGAGATCGTAGCGGGAAGCCTGTCGGTCGAAATTAAAGAGGATCATTCCCACGATGAGAAGACCGAGGAAAATTCCAAACAAGCCCACGACGACGACGAGGCGAACGAGCGGATGTTGCCTCCAGCCGCTCGACTCCTCACGCTTCCTGCGGCTGCGCTTCGCCGATGCCTTTCCCCGCTTTGACGAGGGTTTCCCGGATCTTGCCATTCAGATGCCGAGCTTGCGGCAGGTAGGACAGGTTTTCAAGTAGGAGGAAACTCCCCCCGCCTAAGTCATCGCCAGAATGAGGCGCACCGAATCGACCTTCAGCGGCGTGTCGGCGAGGTATTTTTTCAAATCCGCCTTCTCCGCTTCGGCCAGTGAAATTTCTTCTTCACGGACGGGATGGCCCATTTTCTGAAGGCGTTTAAGACGCTCGATCTCGGCGTCATATTGCTCAGACATTGTCTCGATCGCCTCCCGACGAAACTCATCGGCGATGTCCTCCGACTCTTGCGATGCCTTTTCCATGATCGGTGGAACCGCCCCCTTCAGCGCCGTCGCCTTGTCGCGAAGGAAGGTCGAAGGACCCGGGCGACCGTCGGAACGAATCCGCTCAATCGGGAAATCCTCGGTCCGGTTGCGCCCTTTCTGATCCACGATCTGACGAATCGGCTTGGAGGGAAGAAAACGATCCGCGTGCAGATGCGCCGGCGCGATGCATTCCAGAACCGATACCGTCTCGACCATGAGCAGTTGCTCGCCCGCTTTCTCCAAACGGAAAAATGCCGAGTTGCCATGATCCTTTGAAAGAAAACTTTCGATGGCACTGATCACCATGGGATGATCCGCCGAGAGAAAGGAGATCTCCTCGCGCTTCAGCGCGACCTCGCGGGAAAAGGTCACCGAGAGCCCTTCCTCGGGCAGTCCCGGAAAAGCCTCCGCCGAAAAAAGGTGCTCCGGGAGAAGCAGGTAACAGCGATCTTCGATGTCCTCAACCGTGACCCCGAAGTGGTCGAAGAGCTTCAGCATGAGAAACTCCAGCCGCGTGTCCTCATCAATATCCTGGATCTGTGACACGAGCGCCTCGCCCGTATCCCGGTCGAAAGAACTGAGTTCAAGAAGGTGATCCCGGCCCTTTTCGAGCTCGGCATCGATTTCCTTTTTGAACGCTCTCGTGCGGTCAAGTAAACCAGGCAGGGCCGTCTCACGGTCCTCGGGCGAAGCCTCGCACAAGCGCTCGATCTCGTCGGAAAATTCGCGGTGGATCGGACCGGATCCATGGAGCGTTTGCTCAAATGCACCGAGACCATTGTGATACCACATCGCCTTGAGCTCTTCGGCGGTGCCCTCCACAAACGGGATGTGAATGTGAATATCCCCTGTTTGACCAATCCGGTCGAGACGTCCGATCCGCTGCTCCAGCAGGCCGGGATCGGTCGGGAGATCAAAGAGGATCAAATTCTGCGCGAACTGAAAATTGCGTCCCTCTGATCCAATCTCGGAACAGATCAACAGCTTTGCCCCCATCTCCATGTCCGCAAACCACGCCGCATTTTTGTCCCGTTGCAAAAGAGTGAGCCCTTCGTGAAAGACCGTCGCCTGCGCGCTGATTCGCTCCCGGAGGGACTCTTCAATCGCTTCGACCGTCTCGCGAGCATGAGTGATGAGGAGAAATTTGGAATCCGGATCTTTCCGCATCAGACCCGCGAGCCAGTCCATCTTCATGACAAACGCATCCTCCGGATCCACCGCGAGCGGGTTCAGATGCGCGATGCGCTGAGGAAAGGTATCGAGCACGATCCGACGATTGCGGAAAAGAACCCGACCGGGACCATGAAGATCGATCAACGCCGTCCGCGCCGATTCGCGGAGCGCCGGGGTCTCAAACTCGGCAAGTTTGTCAGCGATTTCTTTCCCGAGAAGTTCTTCCAGGTGTTTGAGGTCTGTCTTCCGCAGCTTTTGATCGCTATTGAGCCGGTCCGCGAGGTCCGAAATTGCGCGGTATTGATCCGACTCCTTCACGAACTCTTTCAGATTCGAAAATCGCGCCGGATCGAGGAGACGAAGCCGCGCAAAGTGGCCCTCCTGCCCAAGCTGCTCCGGCGTCGCCGTGAGAAGGAGCAGCCCCGCCGACTTCGCGGCAATTTTTTCCACCGCATCATATTCCGGACTGGAGGAATCCGTCGACCACTCCAGGTGATGCGCCTCATCAACAATCGTGAGATCCCATTCCGCCTCAGCCGCCTGTGCTGCGCGCTTTGGATTGCCCGCGAGCCACGAAGTCGCGCAGAGGACGAGCTGATCATCAAAAAACGGATTCATCGGCGGTGCCCCTTCGTCAGCACCGGCCGCCGCTCCGGTCTCAATCGAGACGGCGCGTTCCTCGTCAAAGATCGCAAACGACATCGCGAAGCGACGGTAAAGCTCCACAAACCACTGATTCACGAGCGCATCCGGCAGCAGAATCAGGATCCGCTTCGCCCGACCGCTGAGATGGAGACGGTGCAAAATCAAACAGGCCTCAATCGTTTTTCCGAGACCGACCTCGTCCGCGAGAAGGACGCGTGGAGCCTGACGATTCGCCACTTCCTCCGCGATATATAGCTGATGAGGAATCAACGAAACGCGTGCCCCGACGAGACCGCGAATGTCGCGGGAGCGGGCTTCCTGCTGATTCCGGATCGCTGACTGGCGCAGACTCCAGAGCCGCGGCTCATCACTCACGCCGGAGAGAAGTCGCTGCTCAGGTCGCTGCACATTCATCGTGTCCGAGAGCGCGCTTTCCGCGAGTTCGTTGCCCTTGCCGTCGATGTAAATGAGGCATTTTTCCTCCTCGCGGACCTCGGCGACCGAAAACGAATTCCCCTCCTGATCCTTCACCGTATCGCCCGGCTCAAAGACAACCCGTCGCAGCGGCGCATTGCGGGCCGCGTAGGAAAGGGTCTCGCCGACGGCCGGGAAAAACGCCTGCACGATCGACGAATCGCAGTTCAGAATCAGAGCGAGTCCATACTCGGTCTGCGTTTCACTCACCCAGCGCTGGCCGGGGGCAAATTGAGAGGGATCGGCTGTGTCAGTCTGATAGCGGGAGGCTTTCATCAATCGAGAAGGGTCAGGATCTTAACGCTTTTCCCCGATTGCGCCAGTCTTCGGGACAGGAAAATCCTGAAGGCCTTTGGGGTGAGCATTCAACAGGGTTGCCTCGGTGATTCAACCCTGTTAAAACCGAGGCCGTCGGCCACGAATAGACCCGGCTTGCGCAAACATGAAAACCTTCCGATGGACCTTTCGCGACCCTCCTCTTTCCCGGGTGGAGCAGAAGGCCGCCGGCATCAGCCTTACTGAGCGGAACAGGCGGGCCGCCGAGGCGAAAGCGGAACAGTCCAAACGACGCGACGAGGAATTCGTTAAACGATGGGAGACAAGGCGACAGCGCGGGATGCTGAAATCTTACTTGATTGACCTAGGAAAGACGATGCTCGGCTTCATTCTCGTTCTACTATTTTTTTCCGTCGTTCTATCGGATCCGCTCACTTTGAGTGAATTCGCAATCGCTGTTATGGCAGCCCTCTTTGGAATGGCGACAATCATCGGCCTGGGATCGAAACGCAATTGGCGGGCGGGAGAAAAGCGTTATCTGGAAATCATGACAGCGCGGGAGAGCGAATCGAGCACCGGCGAATAAAACCGCCAACACGTCTCAATCACCCCGCATCCAGCGACTCCATAAACAACTCCACCTTCCTCAAAATCGCCTCCCGATTCAGCTTCGGTGCAACGCACTTCTCCGCCCAAGATCGCCCCGGATGAAGTTCATCCCAGAGCGGTCGTTTTCCCTGAAAACGCCCGGAGCCCGGATTGTGGTTTCCAAAGCCCTCCACGACCAGATTCCAGAGCGGTTTGAATTGCTCGATGACGATGCTTTCGCCCAGTGAAATCCAAATATCGTCGACGACGAGACGGCGGTAGGTAAAATCTTCGATCTTTAGAGATTCAGCGGCCTCGATAGAAGAAGCATGTTCAGCAAGACGCTTCGATAAGGCGTTTGATTTGGCCGAGGTCGCAAGCTGGCTTCCTTTTCGCCCCCCTTTCGGAATCGCTTTTCCAACATAAATCGGAACCGTCCCGCTTTCTTGATTTTGGACCGCGAGCAGCTCGTATGCCTTAAAATCTCCCCGATAATAGAGCGCATAAATCCCGGCTCCCTCGAAGTTACCGAACGGAAGTTTGATTCCAGCCAGTTCCCTCTCTTTACTTTTGAGAAGCGCCTCGACGACACTTCGCCCCAGATTTGTCTTATCAAGAGGATTGTAGACTTCGTCGCTTTCCATGATCCGGAACGATATGTTGGGCGACTGACTCTGCAACCTTCAAGGCGAGCTCCACCGGCACTGCATTGCCGAGTTGGCGCATGCTCTCGGTCCACGATCCGGAAAAGCGCCAATCATCCGGGAACGTCTGGATGCGGGCAGATTCCCTGATTGAGAAATAGCGCACCTTCCCGTTTTCATACCGCAGCATATTCTCGCCGCCAGGCACGCCATGGTCCCCTGCCTTGAGCGCTTTCGAAGGAGAATCAAGCGGGCTGCCGGTGTGCCCCGGATAGCTCCTCGCTCCCGCTTGAAAGAAATGGGAGTCGTGAAAGTTCGACAATCTCGGGTGCCCTAAATCAGTGATCGCATCTCGAACCGTCGACCACCTCAAGGGGCGATCCACAAAACCCATTTCCTCCTGCACAACAGGTGAGGTCACGATCTTGTCGTCATATTTTTTTGGCACAGCGAGCTGGTGTCCCGACCAGTAGTCGCCATTCTCCCGCTGCGCGCGGTTTAATTCCTCGACCGAATGCGTTGGCTTCGGAAAAAACCACTCAGCATTCACATCGGATCGGAACCCGACGAAGAACACCCGATGACGGCGCTGGGGAACTCCGTAGTCAGCGGCATCGGCGAGATTAATCGTCACCCGATAGTTCAAACTCCCGCCCGCCTCACTTGAGGTGTGAAATCGTTCGAGACGTCGCAGATTATCCTCCCACGGAACGTTCTGCGAGACAGGAAAATCCGGATAAGTCAGTTGAAGCCGGATGAACTGCACATAATTCCGAAAGGAGGAACGCAGCAGACCTCTCACATTTTCAAAGAGGAACGCCTTCGGTCGGATCTGACGCACCGCCCTCACCGCCTCCGGGAACATATCCCGCTGATCGTTGTAGCCTTTCGCCTTGCCACCCATCGAAAAAGGCTGGCAGGGCGGTCCCCCCGCGACCAGTTCAACGCCGGAAAACTCGTTGAAATCGATCTCCTGAATATTGCCCTCGAGCACATTCCACTGCGGACGATTCATCCGCAGCGTCGCGCAGGCATGACGATTTTTTTCCACGAGTGCAACCGGCTCAAAACCTGATTGCTCAAGTCCAAGGGCTAAACCTCCGGCACCGGAAAATAACTCAACTGATCGCATGAACATACCATAGAAAGCAGGCGTGCCCCTGTCCAGTATTTTCCTCTCACCATTTGAGCTTCCTTTTCGCGCCACCTCTGATCCCCCATGCAACCCTCTTAACCCACCGACCCAACCCTGTTGACTTTTCCATCGCGGCGGTATTACAGTTCCTTTGAATGCGTCGCCTCTTCCTCAGCCTGCTTTTGCCGCAGCTTTTCCTCGCTCTCAGCGTGGGATCGGTGGTGACGACGTGTGAGGCGGCTTCTGCCTTCGGGATGGAGTTTCATCACGAAGACTCGCATTGCCATCTCGACCATTCTCACGACGAGGAAGTACCCCGCGATGGCGGGTGCGGGACAGCGATCGTGGAGGCAACGACTCCTTCTTCGGTGAAAATTCCGACTGACCTTGCTCCGGTCGATCTCGCGCCGGGGCTGAATTTTTCGGTCGCTTCAGTGATCCTGATGCCGACCCTTTCCCCTGAGATTCCCCGCAATCCTGCGGCACCTCCGTCGCCGCCCCGACCTCCGGTCACGGGCTGCTTCCTGATCTGATTCCTCCGCGCGTGGCGAAACTTCTTCGCCTCTCTCACGACCGTCTCTCCCCCCTTCGGGAAAGAGGTTCGACGCGGTCCTCTGCCGTTTTCAGAGGAAACCTACGAATCCATTCAGATCAAACATGCACTTCTCCGGTATCATTGCCCGGCTCCATCTCATGCTCGTTCTCGCGGCGACCAGCCCGGTCCTCGGCGCGGAAACGCTGACGCGCGACGACGCGATCCGCCTCGCCTACGGGAACAATCGGGAGCTCGCCATTGCCACCCTGGAAATCAAGCGCGCCGCGACTCGCCTGAAATGGTCGGGGCGTCTTGAGAATCCTGAGTTCGATGTCTCGCGAGTCGCAGATGGCTTTGGCAATAACGACAACGAAAGCATCAGCGAAGTTGGCTTCACGCAGAAATTTCCCATCACCGCCAAGCTCAAGCACGAGAAAAGCCTGCGAGCTTACCAAGTCATTCTCGCCGAAGCGGAAATTGCGGAGCAACGCCGTGAGCTGGCTGGTCGTGTCGATCTTGCCCTCGTCGATCTGATCGCGACGAGAGAACATATCGCCGTGAGCCGGGATCTCGTGCAATTGAACAGGGAGATCGTGGAATTTTTGCGGCAGCAAGCCAAAGAGGGACTCGTCTCCTCCCTCGATGTGATGCAGGCAACGCTCAGCGGCCGCACCCTTGAGCAACAGGCAAAGTCGCTCGAAACCACGGAGAGGCATCACCTTCTCGATCTCCTCCACATCATCGGACTCGACGCGGAATCCTCGCTCAGAGTGGACACCCGCTTCAGCGTTCCAGGCAAGACACCCGGCATCGACGTCTCGCTGGACACAGTCCTGCAGCGCCGTCCTGATTATGTCCTCGCTCTCGCGAAAATCGACGAAGCCTCCGCTGCGATCACGCTTGAGGAGGCAAAACGGTGGCAGGATGTTTCGGTGCGGCTCTTCGTCGAGCAGGAGGAAGCGATCGATGATCCGAGTGGCCTCGACGGCAACACTTTCTCCGGTTTCGGTATTTCCATTCCCCTCCCTCTCCGGGACCGGAATCAGGAAGGCATTGAGCAGGCTGAGATCAATGCCGAAGCCGCCACGAAGGGCGTCGATGCGGCCCGCTTTCAAATCCGAAGCGAGTGCGAAGAAGCCTTTCACCACCGCACCGATGCCTGGGAACTCGCCCGCGATGCCTCCGGCGAACTTCTCGATCTCGCGGAAACCAATCTCGCAGAGTTCCGAAAAGCCTACCAGGAGGGTCAGGCAAGTCTCATTCAAGTACAGCGCGCACAGGAGCAGGTTCTCGAACTGAAGACCGCCTCTCTCGCCTTCATCGCCGACTACGAAAGAGCTGCCGCGCAAGTGCGACTCGTCACCGGTGCCTACCCCGGCCTTTCCGTCTCCGCCAAATAGAAATTTCACGATGCGAAACAACCCTTATCTTTTTCTCATTCCTTTTCTTTTGCTCTCCGGAGGTGCCACCACGGCGGCGGAAGCGATCGATCCGGCCCGCGCCGCGAACACCGTGATCCTCGATGACACCGCGACGCGAAATCTCCAAATCGAGACGGTCGAGGTGACCGAAGAAACTTTTGAAACGACGGTCTTCGCGATCGGTCGGGTCGAGGAAATTCCCGCGAGCCGCTCGGCACTCTCTTCCCGCATCGCAGGACGGGTCGTGGAACTCAATGCCTACCTCGGTGATGAAGTGAAGGCGGGTGATGTCCTTGTCAGGGTCGAAAGTCGGCAGCCCGGCAATCCTCCCCCGACGATTGATCTGCAAGCACTTCAGGGTGGCACCGTTGTCGATTCCCACGTCCGGGTCGGTGATCCCGTCGAACCCGCTTCAGACCTCCTCGATATCGCGGACCGGTCGAAGCTTTGGGCCGTCGCAAAAATCCCCGAGCCGGAAGTCGCCGGGATCGTTCCGGGCACCCCGGCGAGAATCCGCATCCCGGCATTGGGCGATGAAAATATCGCGGCGACGCTCTTGCGATTCGGGGTCGAAGCGAACCGCGAAGCCGGGGCCGTCGAAGCGATTTTTGAACTGGATAATGCGAGAGGACTTCTTCAACCGGGAATGCGGGCGGAGTTCTCGATCATCACGGGACGGCGCGAAGAGATCATGGCAGTTCCCCGCACCGCGATTCAGGGCGACCCGACGAAGCGCGTCGTTTTTGTCGAAGACTACGAACTGCCTAATGCGTTTGTCAGGGTGCCTGTCGTCCTCGGGGAGGAGAACGACACGTTTGTCGAAGTCATCGCCGGACTTTTCCCAGGAGACGAAGTCGTCACGCGCGGCTCGTATTCCCTCAGCTTCGCCGGCAGTGGAAGTGGCATGTCACTCAAGGACGCCCTCGACGCCGCCCACGGCCACGAACACAACGAAGACGGATCAGAAATGACCGATGATCAGAAGGAAGCCCGCGAAGTCACTGAATCACATCAAGGCGGGCCGAACCAAACCTGGTTCTGGATCGTCCTCGCCTGGGCCGTCCTCGCAACTTTCACCACCCTCATTTTCGCCCAGAGAACGCTCAAGAAAAAGACAGCCTGAAACCTCCTCCGAGCGGGACACTCGCAGCTACCTGACCTCCTCGACTTCTTACCTCCTCAACTCCTCTCCTCCTTCAAAAAGAATGCTCAACGCTCTCATCCGCTTTTCCCTCGCTCAGCGTGCGCTTGTTCTCGCGCTCGCTTTGTTGTTGCTGGGCCTGGGGATCAAGAAGATCACGGAGCTGCCGGTCGAAGTTCTCCCGGACCTGACCAAGCCCACCGTCACGATCCTGACCGAAGCCCCCGGCTTCGCTCCCGAGGAGGTCGAAACACTCATCACCCTGCCGCTGGAGAACGCGCTCATGGGCGTGAACGGCGTCTCGCGACTTCGCTCCGTCAATGACATTTCGCTGTCGCTGATTTTCGTGGAGTTCGACTGGGATACCGACATTTACCAGGCCCGCCAGTTTGTTCAGGAGCGTCTCGGCGGGGCCACCGAAAATTTGCCGGAGGGGATCAACTCCTACATGACGCCGGTCGCTTCGCTCATGGGGGAAATCATGCTCGTGGGCATCACCGATCCGACCGGGAAAACGGAACCCCGCGATCTCCGGACCCTCGCCGACTGGACCTTCGCGACGGGAATACGCTCCATCCCCGGGATCGCGGAAGTGCTCGGAATGGGAGGTGGCGTGAAACAGCTTCAAGTCCAGCCCCTCCCGAACGAAATGCTCGCCCTCGGCGTGACCTTTGAAGACCTTCGTGCCGCCGCCGCTGCGGCGGTGCGCAACACCACCGGCGGATTCCTCACCGAGTCGGCACAGGAGATCATGGTAAGAAATCTCGCCATGACGAGCAACCTCGACGAAGTCGCCGACACCATCGTCTCCTATCAGGATGACCGACCGATCCGCATCGGCGACGTCGCCAGGGTGACCTGGGACATCGAGCCGATGCGCGGGGACGCCGCGATGGGATCAAAACACATGAAGGCTTCGGAGAATAGCGAAGCAGTCGGCTACCCCGGCGTCATTCTCAGCGTCACGAAGTCGCCGGGTTTTGACACCATCGACCTGACAAACCGCGTTGAGGAAAAGCTCGCGGAACTCGAGACCGCGCTCCCCGAAGGAGCTGAGATTGTGGTCCTCTATCGTCAGGCGGACTTCATCGAGCTCGCGATCGGAAATCTCGAAGAAGCTCTCCGCGACGGAGCGATCATGGTCGCGGTGGTGCTCTTCCTCTTTCTCTTCAATCTCCGCGTCACCCTCATCACCCTCACGGCGATTCCTCTTTCGCTCGCGGTGTCGGTTCTCGTCTTCGACCTCATGGGACTGACCGTGAACTCGATGACGCTCGGCGGTTTCGCCGTTGCGATCGGAATGGTCGTCGATGACGCGATCGTCGATGTCGAGAACGTCTTCCGGCGTTTGCGGGAAGCCGCTGCGAATCCGAAGGGAAAGCCCAAGCTGGAAATCATCGCCCTCGCCTCGGCAGAAGTGAGGTCATCGATTCTCTACGCGACGATTCTCATCATTCTCGTCTTTGTTCCTTTGTTAGGCCTCAGCGGGGTTGAAGGCCGACTCTTCGCCCCGATTGCGATCGCGACGATCATTAGCATGGCCGCTTCCTTTGTTGTTTCGTTGACGGTCATTCCGGTCCTGAGTTCCTACCTCCTCAATCCAAAGGCAGGCCGGGACCATGGAGACAACTTCGCGGTGCGGGGACTGAAATCTTTCTTTCGAAATACCGCCCTCAAGCTCGCACTCGCTCAGCCCCTCGTCGTGATGGCCCTTTCTCTCGTCCTCATCATCTTCTCCGGCTTTCTCTACACCGGCATGGGCGGCAACTTCCTCCCCGCTTTCCGCGAACCGACTGCGGTGGTCGCGACCGCCGCCGCCCCCGGCACCTCCCTGAAGCAGACGACCGAACTCGCGAACACCGCCGTCGATTTGCTGCTCAAAATCCCCGAGGTCGAAACCGTCGGTTACCGCGCCGGTCGCGCCGAACGGGGCGATCATGTCGTGCCCGTTTCGACGGTCGAGTTTGATGTCGAATTCGCCGAAAGCGATGACCGCAACCGCGAGGAAATCCTCGAGGAAATCCGCAAAACGATGCGCGGCATCCCCGGCACCTTCAGCGCGATCAGTGGCCCCCTCGCCGACCGCATCGGTCACATGCTCAGCGGTGTTTCGGCGAAGGTCGCCATCAAAGTCTACGGTCCCGACCTCGATGAACTCCGCCGCCTTGGGACCGAAATTGCGGAGGTCGCCCGCAAGATCCCCGGACTCGAAGAAGCCCGCATCGAGCAGCAGGCCCCGATCCCGCAACTCCGTATCGAAGTCGACCGCAAGCGTGCTCTCGCCTACGGCGTCCGCCCCGGGGAACTCAACGACGAACTCGCCAGTCTCATGGGCGGAGAAGCCGTCGCCGAAGTCTACGAAAACCAACGCACCTACGATCTTGTCCTTCGCCTCCCCCCGGAGTGGCGCGAATCTCCGGAACGGCTCAACCAACTCTATATTGATACCGTGTCAGGACAAATGATCCCCCTCAGCTATGTCGCTGACATCCGGCAGGCGAGTGGCCCTAACACGATCTTAAGAGAGAACACCCAGCGCCGCTTTGTCGTTTCGATCAATCCGACGGTGAGAGATCTGAATCAGGCGGTGGAGAGACTACAGGAAGAAGTCGCGGCAAAGGTGAAGATCCCGGCGGGCTACCTCCTTTCATACGAAGGCGAGTACGAAGCTCAGGCCGACGCGAAGCGGCGCATCGCCTTCATGTCAGTGGCGATTCTGCTGGTGATCATCTTTCTGCTCTTCAGCTATTTCAAGAGTGCTCCCTTCGTCATTCTCGTCCTCTCGAACATCCCCATTTCCATGATTGGAGGAATCATTCTCACGAAACTAACGCTCGATACCGTGAGCATCGCAACGCTCGTCGGGTTTATTGCAATCTCGGGCATTGCCGCCCGGAACACGATCATGATGCTCTCCCATTACCTCCACCTCATGCGGCACGAGGGAGAATCCTTTGACCTCAAAATGGTCATCCGCGGGACCGAAGAACGACTTGTCCCCGTCCTCATGACCGCCCTTTCCGCCGGCATTGCTCTGATCCCCCTCGTCCTTGCCGCCGGCGATCCCGGCAAAGAAATACTGAATCCCGTCGCCATCGTAATCGTCGGTGGCTTAGTGAGTTCCACTCTCCTCGGGCTCATCGTGACCCCTGCGGTCTTCTATACTTTTTGCCGTCGTTCCGCCGAAACAGCGATCGCGCGGAACGCGGCAGCAGCCCAATAATCCATCCCCAAAATCCAATCATTATGAAAAAATTGACCTCATCCCTGAGCCTCCTCCTCCTCGCCGCCCTGGCCTTCGCCTTATCCTCAGTTGCTTGCACCGAAGAGAAACCCGTCGATCAAGATCATGCCGACCACGCCGATCATGAAAAAGACGATCACGCTGAAGAAGAAGCGCACGACGAAGGTGACCACGCCGATCACGACCACGAAGGCATCCAAGACGGCCCCAACGGCGGTCGCCTTCTCACTTCCGTCGAGCCACACCTAGAGTTCTTCGTCACCGAGGATCGCAAAGTGCGCATCTCCTCCGTCAACGACGACGAGAACTTGCAGCCCGTCGCCGCTCAGAAGGTCAGCGTCATCGGTGGTGATCGCTCCAACCCCACCCGGATGAAGTTTACCCAAGAAGGCGACGTTCTCGTCTCGGATGTCGCCTTCCCTGAAGGCAACGACTTCCCTGTCGTCGTCACGATTACGCCGACACCCGAGTCTGAGAAAGTCACCGAGAAGTTCAATCTCAACCTTGAGCAATGCCCCGAGTGCCCGAACAAGGAGTACGCCTGCACCTGCGAACACGCGCATTGATGAGCGCCGATTTTAATTCCTTTGAGCGGGGGAAGGTTCACCCCGCTTATGGAAGAACTGATTTTGCCAGTATGGAGAACGGCATCCCGATCATGATGATGTTTTGCGTTGATGAGATGAAGCCGCTCGATTTACAATCACCTCGCAATCTCAGACGCGACTTGACTTACTGAACGGTTATGCGACGATTCCACCGAATGTTCATGAATACTTCCAGCATCCGTTTTCGGTGCGTCGCCAGCCTTTTGCTAGTGCTTTGGGGAGTATCTGCTAATCACAATGTGCTGCTCGATCTGACAGGCATTGATCATCATCATGATCAACACGTTGCGGTCGATCATTCACACCACCATCATCACGATGGTCATTCGCATTCGAGTGAGTCTGAGCACAATCACCGGGACTCTATTCCACTTCCCGATACCCATACTGACCCCATTACGTCGAGCATCGCGAAGATAGTCGTCGATGGTCCAAAACAGGTGTCTGACAACACTCTTGGGATGCTTAGCACGGCAGGGATTTTACTTTCCGGCACTTTCGAGGCTGAATTGGAGAATACGCCGAGGATCTTTGACTCTGACCCCGATCCTTCTCTAGCAACCCTGCTGGCTCATAGCGTTCAGTCGAACGCTCCTCCTGTCATTTCGTAACGGACCCACTCTCCCCGTCGGAGAATTCTGCGTCCGCTCGTGCTCTCCTGCTTTTGGCCGCTTGCCAAATTGCGGGACCAATGCGCTCTCCGCTTCGCCGTGCGGACTCGTGTGATTTTCTCTCCCCATCTTTCCCAAAAATTCATGACCTATCCTATTTTAGACAAGCTCCCGGAACGTCTCGCCGCGTTTCGCGCCACCCACGTGGGCTTGCTGTCGTGTTCCGCGATGCTGTGCTTCGCGGGATGCCAAACCTACAAGCCCGAGGCACTCTCCGGACCCATCCATGCGGAGGAATTCGCGTCGCGTCAGGCATCGAGTGACAGCGTCAGAAAGTTCGCCGACCGTCTGGAGGAAACGACCACCGCGAGCAAGTCGTTCAACGTTAAAGACGGGCTTTCGATCAGTGAGGGCCAAACGGTCGCGCTGGTGTTTAATCCCGACCTTCGGCTGGCGAGGCTTCGAGCCGGTGTCGCCGGTGCGACGGCAGAATACGCCGGTCTCTGGGACGATCCCGAACTGAGTTTTGACGTGCTGAACATCACGCAGAACGTACCCGATCCGTGGGTGATTGGTTCCGCGCTCGCTTTCACGATTCCGGTTTCGGGGCGATTGAAAGTGGAGAAGCAACGGGCACAGGCGGCGAAGCATGCCGAGCTGGACCGGGTCGCCGAAGCGGAGTGGGAAGTGCTTCGCGATGTTGTCGAGGAGTGGCTCGCGTGGTCGGCGCAATGCTACCGCCTTCGCCAGTCAGAGTTGATCGGTCGTCAACTGAGTTCGATTGTCAGCTCCACCTCGCGCCGGGCCGAAGCCGGTGAACTTCCTCGGACGGAAGCGGCCCTGTTCTCGCTCGAGAAAGCGAGTCGCCGTGCCGAGGCGGAGCGTTTCCGAGGCGAACTGGAAGAAAGCGAGCAACGCCTGCGGTCTCTCATCGGCCTCTCTCCCTCGGCTGACCTGAACCTACTCGCCACCCTGATGGCGGGACCGGCACCTTCTGACAAAGCTGAGCCAACTGAGATCAACCCAATTCTGGTGCGTCTTCGCAGCGAATATGAAATCGCCGAAAAGACGTTGCATCGCGAGATCAAGAAGCAATATCCTGATCTCACCTTCGGGCCGCAGGGTCAAAAAGACGAAGGTCAGTCGAGAATCGGATTCATCGGGGCGATCCCCATTCCGATTCTCAACTCGAATAAGGGGGGGATCGCCGAGGCCAAAGCCGAACGCGAGGTCGCCCGTGCCGCCTACGAGACTGAATACGAGCGACTCGTCGGTCGCATTGCGGTCGCGCGGGCGCGTCTTCGCGGACTGGAGGCGCGCCGCTCGATTCTCGACCGCGACCTCGTTCCGCTTGTTGATCGGCAGGTCGCCGATGCGGGTCGCCTTCTCGACCTCGGCGAAGGTGGCAGTCTCGTCTTGTTGGAAAGTCTCGTCCGCTCTCATGAAGCGAAACTCGAACTTATCGAGATCCAACTTAACACCGCCCGGACCAGCAATGAACTCCGCTACCTGATCGGTCCGGGAAACCAAAAATAGGCACCACTGCCCTTTTAACTTTATGAAAACATTTTTATCTTATTCTATCTTTCTAATAACCGTTTCGTCGCTGCTGCTTTCCTGTAGCCGCAATGAGGAAGCCGGGGGCGAGTCCGCCGAAGAAGCCGCCGGCGAGCAGCCCACGAATCGCGTCGAAATTCCCTCCACCGTGAGGAAGAATCTCGGGATCACCTTTGCCAAGGTCGAGCGTCGCAATGTCGAAACTACGATCAGGGTGCCGGGCTCATTTGAGTTGGAACCCCTCGCAAGGCAAGAGCATCGACTCCTCCTCCCCGGGCAGGTGGAGTTCGCCGTCGATGAACTCGATCCGGTAAAGCGGGGCGACGTTCTCTACCGTTTCCGTTCGCCAAAGTGGCTCGAACTGCAATCTGAGATCGACCTCGCAAAGGCTTCGCTGAAACAAGCAGAAACCCAATACGAGGCCGTCTCGAAGCGCCTTGAAGCTCTCCGTGGGGCTAATTTCAAAAATGCGGAACTCGAAGCGAAAGGCGCGGAATACCAGGGCGACCTCGCAAAACGACAAGCAGAGATGCAGGCGGCCCTGAGTCGAGCGGTCCGGCTCTGGAATCTGCACGACGCCTCGGGTGCCGACGCGATGAAACCCGCCGATCTCCTCGTTGAGATTGATCGGGAGGGTCAGAAAGTTCCTTTCTACGAGACGATCAATAGCATCGAGGTGCGGGCGAGTGAAGACGGCTTTGTCGAATCTCTCGCGGTGACGAATGGAGCCTTTGTCGAAGAAGCCACGCTCGTCCTCACGACGGTCGATCCTAAACAAGTGCGCTTCCGTGCCATGGGACTTCAAAGCGACCTCGCTGAATTCACAGAGGCCTCACCGGTTCGAATCGTGCCGCCCCAGGGAGCTGGCACGAACATCAATGAGTCAGTCGAAGCACATCTTCATCTCGGCCTTTCCGCCGATCCGATTCAACGAACCGTGACGCTCCTTGCGCACCCTTCCGAAACGCGTCCTTGGATTCGCCCCGGCGTTTCCGCTTTTCTCGAAGTGACCTCGGATACCAGCGGGGGGATCGTCCTCGCGATTCCGCGCTCCTCAGTCGTGAAGGATGGGATCACCCATGTCTTCTTCAAACGGGATCCGGCTGACGCCAACAAAGCGATTCGGGTCGAGGCCGACCTCGGTGTCGACGACGGTCGTTGGATCGAGGTGAAAAGCGAGGTCGGGCCGAATGATGAAGTCGTCCTCGACGGAGTCTACGAATTGAAGCTCGCCACGTCGCAGAGCGGAACTTCTCAAAAGGGCGGGCATTTTCACGCCGACGGAACCTATCACGCGGAGGAAGAATAAGATGCTGACTCGACTCATTAAATTTTCGCTCGACCGTGCTCCGCTGGTCCTGCTCATGGCCGTCGTCCTGCTCGTCACGGTCGGTGCGCGCATCAAATCCACCCCGGTGGATGTTTTTCCGGAACTGAACGCTCCGACTGTCGTGATCATGACAGAAGCTCCCGGCCTCGCGGCTGATGAAGTGGAACAATATGTCACTTTTCCCATCGAAACGACGGTCAATGGGATGCCCGGCGTGCGGCGGGTTCGCACCACCAGCGCGATTGGATTGTCAGTCTCCTATGTCGAATTCGACTGGGGCATTGACATCATGACCGCGCGGCAACTTGTCTCCGAGCGGCTCGATTCTGTCCGCGAGGACCTGCCGCCGGACGCTCATGCTGAGATGACTCCGATTACCTCGATCACCGGAGAGATCATGCTGCTGGCCGTGTCCTCACCCGAGGGAAAGAAAAGCGATTTAGAAATCCGGGCCTTCGCGGAATATGAACTCCGCAACAAGCTCCTCGGCATCCCCGGCGTCGCCCAAATCTCCGTTATCGGTGGTGAGCTCCCTGAATACCAAGTCATTGTCAATCAGGACAAGCTGCGGCTCTACGATCTGACCATCGCCGATGTCGCCGAAGCGGCTGGTGCGGCTCACAGCACGCTCAGCGCTGGCTATCTCCCCGACGTCGATTCGCTCGAGTTACCGGTCCGCCAGAGCGGTCGCGTCACCTCGGTCAAAGATGTCGCAGGAACGGTCATCAAATATCAAGACCAGTTTCCCGTCACAATCGGACAGGTCGCAGAAGTCAAAATGGGTGCCGCACCGAAGCGCGGAACCGGTGCCGATGGGGGCAAACCAGCTGTCGTAATGACTGTGCAGAAAGCGCCGGGCACGAACACACTTGCGATCACGGAGCGGATCGATGCGATGCTCGACGAACTGGAACCTTCGCTACCGGACGGCGTCCATGTGAATCGCAACATCTTCCGGCAAGCTGATTTCATCGAGTTGTCGGTCGAGAATGTGTTCCATGCCCTTCGCGACGCCGCAATCATCGTCTCGGTCATTCTCATCCTCTTCCTCCTCAACGTTCGCACCACCGTGATCACTCTGACCGCGATTCCGCTTTCGCTTGCGGTGGGACTACTTGCTCTCGATTGGATGAACATGACGATCAATGTCATGACTCTCGGCGGTCTCGCCATCGCCGTCGGAAGCCTCGTCGACGATGCAATCATCGACGTGGAAAATGTCTTTCGACGGTTGAATCAAGATGCGGCAAAGCCGGAATCCGAGCGCCAACCGCGCCTCAAAGTGATCCTCGACGCGAGCAACGAAATCCGACCGGCCATGGTCTTCGCCACGATCATCATCGTCCTTGCGTTTCTCCCGCTCATGTTTCTCGAAGGAATCGAAGGCCGGTTTTTCCGCCCTCTCGGAATCGCCTTCGGCATCTCCATTATCGCTTCGCTTCTCGTCGCCCTCACAGTGACCCCGGCGATGTGCCGCTACCTAATGAAAGGGCGGGCTGGGCATTCGGAATCAGAGGATTCCGGTCTCGTCCGCTGGCTCAAACGAGTCTACGAACCAACCGTTTCCTGGGCTGTGCGCCGTCGGAAACTGGTGATCGTTGCCGCCGTTCTCGCCACCACCGGGGCCATCGCGCTAGGAAGTACCTTCGGCAAATCATTCCTCCCGGAGTTCAACGAAGGCACATTTACGGTAGGACTTTTCGCGACGCCGGGAACCTCTCTCAAAGCGAGCGACCGCATTGCCCGTTCCATCGAGGCGCAGCTTCTCGCCCTCGACGGCGTCAGGAGCGTGACCCGTCGAACCGGTCGGGCCGAACGTGACGAGCACGCCGAGCCCGTCAGTAATTCGGAAATTGATGTCACCGTCAAACCCGGCTTTCAGAAAGAGGAAGTGCGGGCCGAAATCAGCCAGATCCTTGAGAGCGTTCCCGGAGTGACGACCAACATCGGACAGCCGATCGAGCATCGCCTCAGCCACATTCTCTCCGGCACTCCGGCGGCGATTGCGATCAACGTCTACGGGGACGACCTCGCGACCTTGCGTGTCATCGCCAAAGAGATCGAAGCCGTCCTAAAACCGCTGCCGGGGACCCGCGACGTCGCCGCGAGCCGGGAAGTCATGATCCAGTCTCTGCCGATTCGCTATCGTCCCGAAGACCTCGCTGCCTATGGCCTCACCCCGACTTCTGCCGCGAGCCAAGTGCGGAGCGCGATTTTCGGAGAGACTGTCGCGAGAGTGAACGAGGGCGTCCGCCGCTACGATCTCGCGGTCCGTCTCGACGAATCAGAGAGGAATGAACTGAGCGATCTACAGAATCTCATCCTGCGGGGAGTCGGGGGTGCCCAGGTCCGACTTCACGAAGTGGCCGAGATCGGTCCGGAGATGACCTCGAATCTGATCGCCCGACAAAATGCTCAACGCAAAGCCATCGTCACCCTCAACCTCGACGAAGGCTACAACCTCGGGCACATGGTCGGGCAAGTGAAGGAGCGGGTGGACCCTATCGTGCAAAAACGTGGCTACACCGTGGAGTATGGAGGGCAGTTCGAAGCCCAACAGGCCGCGAGTCGGACCATTTTTCTGTTCAGCGGACTCGTCATCTTTATCATGGCGATGCTTCTGCAGCTCGCAATTGGGTCGTTTCGGGTCGCTCTGCTGGTCTTGGTCAACCTGCCACTCGCCCTCATCGGCGGAATCGTGGCGATTTACCTCGCCGAGTCACCGAATGTCTTCTCCAACACGTTTGCCTTACTTGGGCTGGGCGGGCACTACACCGCGCCTGTGATTTCCATCGCAAGCATGGTCGGCTTCATCACCCTGTTCGGAATCGCAGTTCGAAATGGTATCCTGCTCGTAAATCACTACCAGTACCTCATCGAGCACGAAGGCAAGACGATGTATGACGCTATCGTCCAGGGATCGGCCGAGCGACTTGTCCCGATCCTGATGACTGCCCTAACTGCCGCGCTCGCCGTCGTTCCGATCGTGCTAAAGGGCGACCAACCGGGGAATGAAATTCTCGCTCCCCTTTCGGTCGTCATTCTTGGAGGGCTGCTTTCCTCTACCTTCCTTAATCTCATCATTGTCCCGGCAGGCTATGCGGCTATTCACCGCGTATCTGCCACCCATCCAAACCCAGTAACCAAACTAGAAAATAAAAATGAAAAACAAAATGAAAAGTAAGCAAACAAATCGCGTTCTCGCCCTCAGTCTGACTCTGCTCATGGCAGCGTTTGGGCAAGCCAACTCCAACGCTCAGGAAGCAAAGGAAAGCGAAGAGGCACACGGCCACACCCACGATGAAGTGACCCTCGGCGAGTTCGACATCGCCGGCATCATGGTCAAAGCAAAGCAGGGGCATGGACATGTCGAAGCAGGTAAAGAAGGTCACCTCGTCATCACGCTGCCGTACAAGGACAACGGAGAGACGATCCTTCGCGCCTGGATCGGCACCGAGGACCGGACCATGTCAGCCACCGGAAAAGGAGAATATGCTCCGTCCCACGACGACTACGATATCCACGCGGTAGCTCCTTCACCCCTGCCCGAAGGTGCCAAATGGTGGGTCGAAATAGAAAAGCCTGACGGCACTAAAGCAGTCGGATCGATCCCTCTTCTCAAAGACATCGAGAAGAAAGCAGAATAAAGGCGGGCCTTTCTGATCCTTTACGATAACTCGGAATGGAGGCGCTCGAAGGCTTCAGAGTCCCTGCTCTTGAAGCCTTCGAGAATCCTCGTCTCAAAACTTGCCCCACCTTCTAATGCTGGCCCTCATCAAGATCCTTACCTCTGCCGTTTTGATTTACTTGGTCAACGAAATCGTTGTCCGACATAGCAAGCCTCTCCTTGGGAGTTTGATTGCTTCGTTACCCTTGGTTTCCTTACTCACCTTCTTCTGGATCTGGTTTGATCTCCGCTCCCGCCCCGAAGAATTTGCCCCTAAGCTAGCGAGTCATTCGACCGGTGTCTTTTGGTTCGTGATCCCATCGCTCCCGATGTTTCTTCTCATTCCATGGATGCTGAAAAAAGGGATCGGATTCTGGCCGAGCATGGCGGCGGGATGTCTCCTGACGATGATTCTCTATTTCATCACCGCGAAGGCTCTGTCTAAATTTGGAATTGCCCTGTGAAGAGTTATTCTTGCCGCTCAACGAGGATTTAGATATTTGCTTTTTCTTCGGATTGACAGCTTGTAAATTTATAGCACAGCCAAACCCGGCTACCTCAATCTTGAGAACTCAAATTACCACCGAGCACCAATCGACAACTTGACTTGCCGTGTCCACCTCCCGAAAATACCCCGCAAGTTCTCGGGCGAAACATCTGCTGATCCCGAATCCATCGATTTCGAAAAAATGAGGCTGGAGATAGGACAAGGGCTGCCTGAAAATCGATTGGCATCTCCCGAGAATCTAAATGAACAAACCTACACTGCTTTAACCATCATCCAGATTGACATCACGATCATCATTAGGTTCTCCGTCAATGAAATGAAGCCGAGCGGCACGCTGCTTCCGCCGCCGACGCATGCGCAACTGAGATCCCGCTTCTGGATGTAAACCGCCCTGAAGACGGAGACTGCACCTATCGTGCTGACGAGGAGGGCCGCCGGCGCCGCGACCCAAGTGAAAAGGCCGGCAATCATGAGAATTCCTGCTCCCGCTTCGACGAACGGATAAACAAACGAGTAGGGCACATACCGCTGAGCAACGAGGTCATACTGAACAAATCCGGTCGCGAAAGACTGCAAGTCCTGCAACTTGAGAATACCGAGGACACACATGCTGAAGGCGATAAAAAGTTCAGCAACGCGGACCATTGCCAGCTCCGACTGAAGAGCCCAGGATGTTGTCAAAGCCATCAAAAATGTCACCGCAAAAACCGCAATAACCGGCTGGTAGGTTTTTCCCTCCTTCGGATCAGGTCCAAGGCCGAGATGCTCGCGAAGCTGATCATATCCGCCGATGCGCTCCCCTTCGATAAAGATCTGCGGCGTTTCCCCGTAGCCGTTCTCCTCCTTGTAGGCCTGGTTCGCCTCCATGCTCTGGAGATGCTTGTCCTCGATTTCAAAGCCGTTCCGCTTGAGGAGATCAAAGGCCTTTATCCCCCAGGGGCAGAGGTGATCAGGCGTGACCATTCGGTGGATCGTGGCTTGTTTGCTCATGGGTTCGTCTCGTTGGTAGTTTAGTTCAAAAATTCTATAGAAACGAAAGCTCCCCGCTTCGCGCCTGGAGCCCAGCGAAGCTCGGTTGCCTGCTTTCGCGACTTACTCAAAGCTTCATTCTCCGCAGTCGCAGTGAGTTGAAGATGACCGAAACTGAGCTGAAACTCATTGCTGCTCCGGCGATCATCGGACTGAGAAGCAATCCCACAACAGGGTAAAGGACACCGGCGGCGATCGGTATCCCGAGCGCATTGTAGCCGAAGGCAAAGACGAGATTCTGCCGAATGTTGCGCATGACCTTCTGCCCCACCGTGATGGCGTTGGCGATGCCGTTGAGATCGCCCTTCACGAGGGTGACCGAGGCGCTTTCCATCGCGACGTCGGTCCCGGTTCCCATCGCAATTCCGACATCGGCTTCCGCAAGAGCCGGGGCATCATTAATCCCGTCTCCGGCCATTGCGACGACATGACCCTCGGAGCGAAACTTTTTCACGAGCGCTATTTTGTCCTCCGGAGAGAGCTCGGCGTGAATTTCGTCGATCCCCAGTTCCTTCCCGACCGCGCGCGCCGTCGCCTCATTGTCACCCGTCGCCATAACGATCCGGATCCCTCTGGCATGCAGTGCCGCGACTGCGGCCGGGGTCGATTTCTTGATCGCATCTGAAATCCCGATGAGCCCGATGACGGCTCCCTCCCGTGCCATCCAAACAACTGTTTTGGCATCATTTTCGAGGGTCTCTCCTTCGCTACGAAGTCCTTCGGGGAGTTCGACTCCGCGCGCCTCAAGGAAATCGGGCTTACCGATTTCGAGCAACTTTCCGCCTAGATTGCCGCTCACGCCGCCTCCTGTGTGGGAGGCAAAATCATCGATGTCTCCGAGTTCAAGGCCCCGCCCTTTCGCTTCGCGGACGATGGCGCGGGCAAGCGGATGCTCACTATTTGCCTCCAGCGAGGCAGCCGATCCGATGAGATCATCTTCGGAAATACCGGGGGCGGTCACGACTGACGTAATGCCGGGGTGGCCTGCCGTGAGTGTGCCGGTCTTGTCGGTGATGAGAAGATCAATTTTCTCGATCCGCTCCAGCGCTTCCGCGTTTTTGATCAGAATCCCGGCCTCGGCGGCACGGCCGACACCCACCATGATCGACATCGGCGTCGCCAGTCCGAGCGCACAGGGGCAGGCAATGATGAGCACGGCGACAGCATTCACGATCGCGTAAGCCATCGCCGGGGCCGGCCCCCAGGTCGCCCAGACGAGGAAGGTAAGAACCGCAATGCCAAGGACCGCCGGAACAAAGAAGCCCGCCACTTTATCTGCCAGTTTTTGAATCGGAGCGCGGCTGCGCTGTGCCTCGGCGACCATGTGAACGATCTGGGAAAGTAAAGTTTCGCTGCCGACTTTTTCCGCCCGCATCGTAAAAGCTCCCGCCTGATTCACGGTAGCTCCGATCACTTCGTCGCCCTCTCCCCGCTCCACCGGAAGCGGCTCCCCGGTGATCATCGATTCGTCGAGATGACTCCTCCCCGTCGTGATGATTCCGTCGAGGGGAACCTTTTCCCCGGGTTTGACGCGGAGTAAATCACCCCGCCGGATCTGATCAATATCCACGTCCTCTTCCTTTCCATCGACGACGCGGTGCGCCTCGTTTGCGGCAAGTCCCATGAGCGATTGAATCGCCTCACCGGTCCGGCCCCGCGCCCGCGCTTCGAGAAGTTGCCCGAGAAGAACCAGCACCGTGATCACCGCCGCCGCTTCAAAGTAGAGACCGACCTCCCCGTGGTGTCGGAATGAGTCCGGAAAAATCGCCGGGAAGAGCACCGCGACCGTGCTGAACCCGAACGCGGCTCCGACCCCGATCATGATCAAGGTGAACATGTTAGGGTGCTTGTTAACGATCGAACTCCACCCCTTCTTGAAAAAGATCGCTCCACACCAGAAGACGACTGGTGTGGCGAGAAGGAGCTCGAGCCACTTGGAAACATTCGCCGGAAGCCAACTCTCCATCGCCAGCGCGGGAATCATTTTTCCCATCGCAATGAAGAAGACCGGAATCGTCAACGCCAACCCAATCCAGAAGCGGCGGGAGAGAAACCGGATCTCCTCCTCCGCATGAGGATCCGGTCCCGCCGTCACCGTTTTGGGCTCCAGAGGCATTCCGCACTTGGGACAGTCGCCAGGGTGATCCTGCTCGATTTCAGGATGCATCGGGCAGGTGTAGAGCGACCCCGGCGCCGCGAGTTTCGTCGAAGCAGGGGTGTCGCTATGGCAACCGCAACAGCCGGTAGATTTTTCCTCTTCCATTTTTTTGACATGTCCGGGTTACATCCCCGCATCAACAGGGTTGCATGAGGTCCCGGCAGAAATCAAGGGACCATAGCCGCGTATTTGGCAGGATCGGCTTCAAACTTTTTGATACAGCTCTTGCAGCAGAGTTTTACTTCTTTGCCTTCATAGGTCATCACAACAGGCTCCCCCATGCTGCCGAGTTCTTCGCCCGAAACTGGGCAGGTGGTCTGCGCGGATTGATCTGTAGCAGCGGTCTCTGCCGCTTCTTTTTCGGTGCAGGCCGTGAAGGTGACGCCGACGGCAAGAGCTGCGATGAGGGTGATTAATGATGATTTCAGTTTCATGAGATGAGTTTGGTTTGTTTTCGTTGTTGGTAGTGATGCCGGATCTCCTCGATCCCGCAGTAGAGTGTTGGAACCACAAAGACGGTGAGAACGGCAACAGTCATCCCCCCGAAGGTAGGAATCGCCATCGGGACCATGACATCTGAGCCGCGACCGGAACTCGTCAGGACAGGGATCAACGCAAGCAGCGTCGTCGCGGTCGTCATCATCGCAGGGCGGTTGCGTTTTACGGCGGCTTCGACGGTTCGTTCGCGGATTGAGGCGATGGAATCCGGTGGGTTCTCTTTAAAACGCTGCTGGAGATAAGTCCCCATGAGAACCCCGTCGTCCGTCGCAATTCCGAAGAGAGCGAGGAAGCCGACCCAGACCGCGACGCTGAGATTGATCGGGTTGATCTGAAAGAGATTCCGGAAGTCGATTCCGAGGAGCGTGAAGTCGAGGAACCACGGCTGGTTGTAGAGCCAGATCATCATGAACCCTCCTGACCAGGCCACAAAGATCCCACTAAAGACAAGCAACGAAGTGCTGACGCGGCGGAACTGGAGATAGATGATCAGAAAAATCATCAAGAGCGCGACCGGCACGATCAAGACGAGCCGCTTCTCAGCGCGCACCTGATTCTCGTAGGACCCTGTGAACTTATAGCTCACCCCGGCCGGCAGCGAGAAGAGATCGCGTGCGATATGATCTTTGATGACGGCATCCGCCTCTTCGACGACACTGACCTCGGCGTTGCCCGGCTTTTTGTCGAAAATGACGTAGGCGACGAGGAAAGTGTCCTCGCTCTTGATCGCCTGGGGGCCGCGGACGAACTCAATTTCCGCGAGTTGCCCGAGCGGAATCTGAGTCCCATCGGGCGCAGGGACGAGAATTTCCGCTAACTCCTCAATCGAGTCCCGACGCTCTCTCGCGTAGCGAACCCGGACCGGATAACGCTCGCGTCCCTCCACCGTCGTCGTGATACGGCGGCCACCGACCGCGACCTCGATGACATCCTGAAATCCTCGAATACTAATCCCGTAGCGGGCGATAGCCTCGCGGTCGATTTTGATTTCGAGATAAGGTTTCCCCACGACCCGGTCGGCGAAGACCGTCGCGGCATCGATGCTGGGAACCCCCTTGAGAAGAGCTTCAAGTTCGAGCGCCGTTGACTCCAAGGTTTCCAGATCCGGACCGTAGACCTTAAGTCCCATCGGAGCACGCATCCCGGTTTGGAGCATGACAATGCGGGTCTCAATCGGCTGCAACTTCGGGGCCGAGGTGACGCCGGGCACTTCCGCCGCTTTCGTGATTTCCTTCCAAATGTCGTCGGGAGTCTGGATGTGATCCCGCCACTGGCGCACCCGCTTGCCGCTTTCATCGACAATCCATTCCGGCTTGTAGGTGATGACCGTCTCGATCATCGAGACCGGGGCGGGGTCGAGCGAGCTATCGACGCGCCCGATTTTTCCGACGACCATTTCGACCTCGGGAATCGCATTGATCGCCTTGTCTTGCAGTTGCAGAACCCGCTTCGCTTCGCCAATCGAGGCATGTGGCATCGTCGTCGGCATGAAGAGAAAGGAACCCTCATTCAGCGCCGGCATGAATTCTTTGCCGAGGCCTTTCCAAATCATGAACCCACTCGTGACAACGGCAAAGACAAGTCCGAGAAGGAGCCACTTCGTGCGGAGAAAAAAGCGGAGAATCCTTTCGTAGACGAGAATGAACCCCCACGCTACGGCAATGAGCCCTACAACTAACACAATAACAAAAATAGGGTTCAGGATCCCATAAGCCGGTCCAAGCGGCTCCCACGAACTGCCCAGATAAAGCGCGATGAAGAAGGCAATCGCGAACAGCCCGATGCGGTGAAAGCGCGGCTTTTCTTTCCGAACCCGGTCGACCCGTCGCTTAAAAATGAGATGGATCAGCGGCGGGAGGACCACGAGGGCAATGATGACCGAGGAGACGAGCGCAAAGGTCTTGGTGTAGGCAAGAGGTTTGAAGAGTTTCCCCTCGGCTCCTTCCATCGCGAAAACGGGAAGAAAGCTGATCACGGTAGTCATGACCGCCGTGAGAACAGCCCCGCCCACCTCGGCGCAAGCGCGATAGATCACCTCCAGCCGCGACTCTTCTTCGTCGGCTTCATCAAGAGCGCGGAGGACGTTTTCACAAAGCACGATCCCCATGTCGACAATTGTCCCGATGGCAATCGCGATGCCTGACAGGGCCACAATATTAGCATCAACCCCGAAGCGCTTCATGGCCAAGAAGGTGAGCAGAACCGCTCCGGGAAGCATCAGGGAAATCAGAGCGGCACTCCGGAGGTGGAAGACTAACAAAAGCACCACGATAATGGTGATGAGAATCTCTTCGGTGAGGGCGACCTTGAGAGTTTCGAGCGTTTCCTCGATCAGCCCGGTCCGGTCGTAGAAGGGAATGATCGTGACCTGACTGACGGTGCCGTCGTCGAGAGTCTTTCGCGGAAGCCCGCCCGCGATCGTTTCGATCTGTGCTTTCACCGCCTCGATTGTCGCCATCGGATTGGCTCCGTAGCGGGCAACAACGACGCCACCGACGGCTTCTGCTCCCGCCTTGTCGAGAACGCCTCGACGCAAGGCCGGACCAAAGCGAACCTCGGCAATTTCATCGAGCGTGATCGGGGTGTCGTCCGGAGCGATCACGACGGTTTTCCGCAGATCATCCAGCGAGGTGATGAATCCGCGACCGCGAATGACGTATTCAATCCGGTTGATTTCAATGGTGCGGGCCCCGACATCGAGATTGGAATCTTTCACCGCCGCGAAGACCTGACTCAGAGTGATTCCGTAGGCACGCATTGCATCAGGATCGACGTCAATCTGATACTCCCGCTGAAAACCACCGATGGAGGCGACCTCGGCGACGCCGTCGGTGGATTGAAGCGCATACCGGACGTAGAAATCCTGAATGCTGCGCAGCTCCTGGAGATCCCATCCCGCGGCGGGATTGCCCTCGGGATCCCGCCCTTCGAGAGTGTACCAAAAGACCTGTCCCAGCGCCGTCGCATCGGGACCCAGTGCCGGGCTGACTTCGGGAGGGAGCGTGCCGACAGGAAGACTGTTGAGCTTTTCAAGAATCTTCGCCCGCGACCAGTCCCACTCCGCACTTTCATTAAAAATCACGTAGACGCTGGAGAAGCCGAAGTAGGAATAGCTCCGGATCGTTTTCACGTCGGGAATTCCGAGGAGAGCAGCCGTGAGCGGATAGGTAATCTGATCTTCCACATCCTGCGGAGAGCGGCCCATCCATTCCGTGAAGATGATTTGCTGGTTTTCGCCAATGTCAGGAATCGCATCGACGGGAACGGGGAAGCGCGGGAGTCCTCCGAGATCAAGCTTGAAGGGAGCCGAAAGGAGCCCGGCGATGGCGAGGGCTCCGGCGACGAGAAGCACGACGAGTTTGTTCGTGAGACAAAACCGGATCAACGCCGCAACCGGTCCGGTGGGCGGGGCCGCGACTTTGGAGTGCGGTGGCTTGACACCGCTTTCGGGGTCAGAGCCGGGTTGGGACGTGGGATCAATCATCGGAATTTGGAGAAAAATGGGATTGGGGGCCTCTCAGGGCGGTTCGAGAGCGGTGTCGAGCCACCGCACTCCAGATCAACGAATCTGTTCTTTGATCTCGCCGCACTTCAGCATCGAGGCGCCGAAGTAGGGATTGAGGAGATCCTCATTAGGCTGGAGCCAGCTCGCCCCTTTATCGTCGAACGCCATCGGGCAATGGGCCTCGAATACCGCGATCTCTCCCGTTCCGAACTGTCGAACAAGGCGGTCGATTCCGGAACTGAGAGGCTCAAAAGAAAGTCTCGCTGCCTCGATATCTCCCGTCTCCGCGAGAATCATTGCGGTGGTGCGTAATGCTTCGCGGAGATCTCCCCAGACCTGAGCGGCCTCCTCTTCCATCTCCAACATCGGGACAGCACGCAGCGTTTCAGCAAGGGTCGCAGCGGCTCCTTTTGCCCCGGTAAAATCGTCTCCGGCGAGGGCTGTCTGGATCTTGAAGTAATCACCGACGACCGCGTCAACCTGAGAGAGGAAATCATCACTCACTTCAAATTGACGGAAAAGCGGCGCCTCCTCCTCACCCGGCAGCATCATGCTCGGGCGGGCCTGAATCTGGAGCGCACTATCAATCGCGAAAGCGCCTTCGGAGACGACGCGCTCACCGATTTTCAGTCCTGCTTCGACGAGATAGACTTCTCCGGCACGGGCACCGAGGAGGATTTCCCGTCCTTCGTAGGTCGGCTCTTCCGCGTTGGGTTTCTCGACATAAACGACGGAGCGTTTCCCAGTGTTGAGCACTGCGCTGACGGGAATCACGAGCGGAGCGTCGCCCTCCGCGCCTGCGACGGAGTAGCCGAGTTCCGCTGCGGGAACGAGATCCATGCCGCAGACATCACATTGGCCGGGTCCGTCTTTGACGACTTCCGGATGCATCGGGCTGATCCATTTTCCGGCGAGACTGGGATCAATAACCCGACCTGATCCCGCAACCTGAGCGGAAACGATCCCACGCACAAACATGCCGGGTTTTAGCACCTCGTCAGGGTTTTCAAAATTGACCCTCACCTTGACCGTGCGCGTCTTCGGATCGAGTTCGGGAGCGATGAAGGAGATCAGGCCTTCGAAAATCTCTCCGGGGATTGCCTCGGCGGTGAAGCTGATCTTTTGGCCGAAACGCAACCAGGGTTTGTCGGATTCATAGGCGTCGAAGAGAACCCACAACTGATCGAGCGTGTTGATCGTGAAAAGCGGCATCCCCGTCATGACATATTCCCCTTCCTTCACATTCTTTTGCGTCACGATCCCGGTCGCAGGCGCGTCAATCATGAGCTGGTCGGAGGTTTTCCCGGAGGCCTCGATTTCAGCAATACGAGAAGCAGAGAATCCCCAGAGACGGAGCTTGTCCCGCGCAATCCCCAGCGCGTCCGCGTTGTTGAAACGCTTCGCGGAGAGGAGCTCGCTCTGCGCGGTGAGGAGTTCCGGACTGTAAATTTCACCGAGGTGATCCCCCTCCCTGACGCGGATCCCCTGGTAATCGACGTATAGCTGATCGATTCGCCCGGGGAAGCGGGCCGCGATCATTTGCTGCCTCGTCTCGTCGTAGGCGACGGTCCCGTAGAGCCGGACTTGGGCCTCGGGAAACCGGCGCACGACTTCCGTTGTCGAAATCCCCGCGAGAACTTTGGCGGCGGGAGACATCGAATACTCACGCCCCTCACCACCACCTCCGAGTTCGCTCAGGGGAATCAATGCCATCGCGCAAATGGGGCAGAGTCCCGACTTCGGAGCCTGGACCTGAGGGTGCATTGAGCAGGTCCAGACCTCCGCTTTGGCAGAAGTTGCGGCGCCGCCTGATTCGGTAGCATGATCGTGACTGCCGCCACGAAACACGAGCGCACCGAGCGCGACCCCGGTGATGAGTGCAAGAATAAGAGGAAAGAGTTTTTTCATTTGGTCGATTCCGAAAGATGTTCAGTGAGGGCCCGGATCTGCCAGGCCGCTTTGTGGGCATCGGCGAGCGCCCTCGTCTGCATCAGTCGCAGGTCGAGGAGAATGCGCTCGGCTTCGATGAGGTCGGTGAGATTCGCTTTGTCATTGCGAAAATCCTCCCGCGTGAGATCCGCCGCCTGGGTCGCCGCCGGAATCAATTTACTGCTGTAGTTTTGCCATCGACTGATCGCCTCCTGCTGCGAAGCATAGAAGCGGACCGCCTCGGCGAGGAGAGCCTGCTCCGTCGCCTTGAAGGTGGCCCCTGCAACAAATGTCATCGCTGCCGCCTCTTCCTTTTCCGCGCGATATTTCTCGCGGCGGAGCGGCAACTTCACCCCGAGCATGACCGAGCTCGCCGTGTCGCCGCCGTTCCCAATGTCGATCGCATTGGCTCCGACCGTGAAAGCAGGAAGCCCGTTTTTTCCAGCAAGTACCTCGCCCTCCTCTGCCGTCCGGATTCCCGCTTCCGCGAGACGAAGTTTCGGATGATGGGTTTTCACTTCCGACTTGATGCTTCCCAGTGGCATGAGCGCCGGCGGTTGTGAGGGAAGGTCCGGCCACGGCAGAGGATCTCCCTCCGGATCACGGCCGAGCAGCGTTTTGAGCTGGGCATCCAAACCGGGACGCTGATCCCGCAGGGTCACGACTTCCTGATCGGCGACGGCCAGTTCAACGTCGAGGCGGAGACTTGTCGCGAGACTTCCGCCGGCGCGGACCTTTTCTTCGACGACCGGTTTGATCTGTTTGAGCAGCCCCAAATTCTCCGCCGCCCGATCCGTCGCCTCCTTCAGATAGGCGTACTCGATCCGCGCCAGCCCAACCCGTTCAAGGACCTGACGACGCATCGTCTCATAGCGGTAGTAGGCTTCCCGCGCCTTTGCGTCCGCCACCCGCTCCCGCAATTTCAGGACCCCCGGCCAGGGAAATGATTGCGAAATCGCGTAGCTCCGCTCCTGTGGTCCCGTTCGGGTCTGGACACTGGTGAGAAACTCGGAGTAGCTTAGGACCGGCTCTTCAAGTGCTTTGACCTGAGTGCCTTTCGTCGACGCCGCGAGGTAGGATTGGTAGGCGGCCGAGATCTCAGGATTTGCCCGGAGAGCTTCGACGAGGAAATCCTCCGCCCCGGAGGCACGCGCCACCGCAAGAGCGGAAAAAAGGAGAAAAATAGTTCGGTACATAAAAGTGTTTCATCAGTGATTCAGGAAAAGGCGATGCTGAACGGGGTGCGGCAGTTCGCGCACCTCAGCAGGAGCTTTTCCCGATCAAATGAGAAACACACCAAAGAGGGCGCAGCGCGGCCCGTCGGCGGTCGGTCGTCGCGGTTGGAAGAAAGGCAGCTCCGCCCCGGCCGCAGCAGTCGAGGCAGGAGAAAATTCCTGAATCGCAGCAGGGATCAAAAAGCCGTGAAATTCCGGTGCATCCGGTGCGCTAACTCCTTTGACCGGGGTGGGCACGACAAGATCATCGGCGTGATCGCAGTGTGGGCAGGGATGCTCCTCACCCAATGTCGTTGCAGGACAACAGCAACTCCTTGCCGGAGCGTCCTCCCGCCACATGTCTGCACAGAGACAGAGAGGCGACATCGCCGCCTGCACGCAAAGAACAGAAATGATGGCCAGAATAAGCTTCATCGGTCCTCGAAATCGAATGATTCGAATCAAGGGTTTTGCGAAGCCCTCAAAGACTCCACAGAACCGAATCAAAGCCGCCGCCGGTAGAGGCGGCGGCTTTGGGAATCGTTATGAGGACTTTTTCTCGACGTCGCCGAGATATTTCAGAGGCTCCGCCGTGACCTTCTTTTCGCAGCCACCGCAGCAGACGGCGATGGTCACGGTTGCGGTCGCTTCAGGATCGAGATCCTTGCCGGAGAGAGCACACTTGCCCTCTTCCGCAGCAGCAAGCTTTTCAGCATACTTGGCTGGGTCCTCTTTGAACTTCGCGACGCACTTGTCACAGCAGAAAGTCGCGGTGTAATCCACGGACTTGGAACCATCGACTTCTTTTCCTTTGATCGGGCAAATGTCGTTGATTGCTGAAGATTCGTCCGCCTGCGCGAAACCGATGAACGTAAACGCTGCAACTGCAGCAAAGAGAAAGGTGTGAATGAATTTCATAATAAAATGGGTGTGATTAATTTTCTAATTTGAATGGTGAATCGATCTTCCTTCTTCCGGGCTGCCGTCACTCACCGCTGACGACGCCGCTTTGATTGAAAAAGGGGCAGAGAAACCGACCGGCGTTCTGGATCGAATGAACGCCCGCTCCGGTTCCGGAGATCAAATGAGAAAAACTCCATAGACCGCCTGAAAAGGCAGTGGCGGCGGATCTGCATCGAGAAGAGACCAAACCTCGAGCGAACCCGCAGACTCAGGTGTGAGGACGTCGAAGAGGTCAATCCCGAAAACCAAAGAGAAGCCGTGCCACTCGGGCGGGTCGGCATCAAAGTCGCCTCCCACCGGTATCGTCGCGGAAATCGGTAATTCCTGATCGCAGTGTGGGCAAGGTGCCGGCTCAACGCCTTCCGGCGCATGGCAGCAGGTCGCCGGCGCAACTTCGTCGGACACCTCAGCTCCGTAGCAAAGACACAACGGAGACATCGCCACCTGGAGGCAGATCATCAAAAAGATGGCGAGGATGAATTTCATTCCGTTGAGAGTGTCTCGAATTTTACACGAACTGTCAATAGGAGAGAGACAACCCAAAGCCCGCGACGTTCAGCTATTTTAGAAAGCTCCCGGGTCACTGCACTGGAAAATCGAAATACTGGCCTGCGAAAGGTTCGCCGCTCAGGGTGTAGTGCCACCATTCTTTGTGGTAGGCAAAAAAGCCACCCCGCTCCATCGCCGCCCTGAGCTTGCGCCGGTTTGCCTGCTGCTCCGCCGTTGGGATCTGCGACGAGTGCGACGACTCGCTTCCGAAAAAGTCGAAGGGCGTGCCCATGTCGAGTTCCTTCCCGCTCGCGTCCACCAAAGTGAGATCAACCGTGCTACCGCTCGAATGCCGCGAAAGGCCGGAAATATAGCCGCCTCCCACGAGTGAACTTTTATCCAGGTCAGGGTAATATTTTTCCTTCGTCCGGAGATCCTTCCGATCCCTCGCCCAGCGCACGAAATGATTCACGGCCCGCTTCGGGCGATAGGCATCGAAAACCTTGAGGGCATATCCTTCCGCCTTTAAATTCGCCTGAACCTTCTTAAGCGCTTCCGCCGCCTTCTCTGTGATGATAATCTTCCGCGCCCTGTAGCCATCTACTTTCGCCCCGACGAAGTTGTTCGAGGACGCGTAGCGGACATCCGTCTTGATCGTCGAATCAATGTCCTTGAGATAGACAAAGCCCTTCGGTAACTCAGCCGAAGCCGGGGAAAGGCCAAGGCCGGCGACAAGGAGTAAAAGGGCGAGACGGCGCATCCAAAACTATTCCCCAGGGGCTGCTTTCACGACAAAATCGTCGTAGTGAACATCGTCCTCGTTCGTTGTCAGACTGACGACTGATTTGGTGGGATGAGCGAGGCCTTCGGACTGCAATTCACCGAGCTCCTCGCCGTCAACGCTCACCGTGACGATGTCATCTTTGGTGCGAATGAGAAGCTCGTGCCAGTCTTCGCTGCCTTCTAGATCAATCGGAAAACGCACCTGCTTTTCCTCCAGCATTTCGAGCGTTTCCGCATCGAGTTCTTTGCCGGACTGCCGCGCTTCGCGAATGTCGAGACGCATGTTGCCGGTCTTCGCGTCCTGAATCGAAACCTCGGTCGGAGAAACCGCAACGCTGCAGACGTGACCGGCATGGGCCTCTTTCAAATCTTTGTCATCGAACCAGACATTGAAGCGGTAGGCGGTCGGACCGGCAAACTTGAATTTCACCGACACCTCCATGTCCTTTCGCCCCTCGAAGCGGATGTTATCAACCCCGGCGTGGTCATTGATATCGATCGTTTTGCCAATGAGGACGCCTTCCTGCACGACGCTCTCGCTTTTGTAGTGGCCCCAGCCCTCCTTGAATCCTTCGCTGGAAAAGTCGTCCTCAAAAATCGTCTCCGCATAGTAGAGTTCCTCGTCTTTCCCCAGACGCTTGAGATCCCACTCGTTCAGCCAGGTTTGATCCGCTTCGGAAAGAGTTTCCACCGCGACATCGTAGATTTTTCCCGACACGCGGAGGCGGACTTTGCCATCCTTGAGATCGACGACTTCCCCCTCGATCGTTTTTCCTCCCTGATTCGTGAACTCGCGAATGACACGACCTTCGTTGAAGGCGAGGAAAGCGGGCAGGCAGAGAATGAGAAGCCATTTTTTCATGCCGCTGATTTACCACTTTCGTGGTTCCAATGCAAGATCCCTCCACCGTCTCAAAAAGTTGCAGAACTGCCGATTTCCCGTTGAGTAGCGAAATCCCTCGTTCCTATGTCCGAAGACTGCTGCCACTCTGATACGCCGCCACCGCCCCCGAAATGGAAGCCCTACCTTCCGCTCATCGTCATCGTCGCGCTGTCACTCCTCGCGGCTTTTGCGAAGCAGGTTGATTACGAAGGTACCTGGAACGGCCACGCCTGGATGCATGATTGGATGGGCTTTTTCCTCCTCACCTTCGCGATGCTGAAACTCTTCGACCTCAGCGGTTTTGCGGACGGGTTTCAGCTCTACGATCTCCTCGCGAAACGGTCCCGCCCCTACGCGCTGCTTTATCCATTTTTGGAACTCGCACTGGGCCTCGCCTACCTTGCACAATGGCAGCCCGTCGCAGTCTATGTAGCGACGATCATTCTCCTCGGTTTCGGTGCCATCGGGGTCCTCACCGCTTTAAAAAAAGGCCTCGACGTCAAATGCGCCTGCATGGGATCGACCCTCAATGTTCCCCTCTCGACCGTCGCCGTGGTTGAGGATTTGGGGATGGTCGCGATGGCGGTAGTGATGTTGTTGATGAGTTAAAGTAATTTTCCCTGCCAGCCGCTCTTCTTCTTCCTCCTAATCTTCTTCTTACTCTCAATCCGCATCCGGAAGCCAAAACCCTCGCTCTCCAAAATTGGCCCCCTCCTTGGTCTTGCCCATCCACCGTAGGGATTAAGAAGAAGATGAAGAGTAGGAAGAAGAGTTTTTCGCGAAAGCCCGTCCGCTCGAAATCCTATCGCTTGTTTTCCATTCCTCAGCTGGTGGAAAAGGAAAAAGACGGGAGACTCACGCGGTTGAGTTTTCCCCGTTCCTCGCCAAAGTCATCTTCAATGCCTAAGCAGGAACCTTTTCCCTTTCCCCACGAACTTTACCCGGATGACTGGTTTTCCCGCCTGGCGCGCGAAGACCTCTTTCCCGGCGACGCCCCCATCGAACTCGACCTCGGTTGTGGCGATGGCTCTTTCCTCGCCCGAATCAGTGAAGGCCGGCCGGAGACTCGCCTTCTCGGGGTCGAGCGCCTTCTCGGCCGCGTTCGTAAGGTGAATCGCAAGATCGACCGGGCCGGTCTCGACAATGCCCGGGTTCTGCGGGCGGACTCCAACTACGCGATCAAATGGCTCCTGCCCGAAAAGGTCTTTCGTCGCATTCATTTCCTCTGCCCAGATCCCTGGCCGAAGAAGAAACACGCCCGCCGTCGGCAAATGTGTCAGCTCCCGTTTCTGCAATCGCTTCACGATCTCATCGAAAACGAAGGCGAGTTGCTCTTCATGACCGACGCGCCTGAGTATTTCGCGGAGGCACTGGAGGTTCAGGAACAATGCGACTTCTTCGAGCGACTCCCGTGGGAGGAGGGTGACTTTTTCTACCCGAAGACCGACTTCGAAGAGCAATGGCTCGCGGCGGGGAAGACAATGCAGCGGTTGCGGTTGCGGAAGGTGTGACCTTATTTAATCAGCACCTCGGCCTTGCGAATAATCATCGTGTCCTCATCACCGTGGAGGTAGGTGAAACCGCAGCGGATTGTTTCGGAAATGCGGGTGCGCTCGCCGTCGCGGGTGCTGCCGCCGATGATTTGAATGCGGCTGCGCATCTCGGCGGAGACGACGGTTTCAGGGGCGTAGTCGAAGGCTTCGACGGCGCACTCTTTGAGGAGGCCGACGAATTCTTTTCTCAAGAGCGCGAGCTGATTGGTGGTATCGACATCGTTCTTCTTCGTCGCGCTTTTGATCATCGTGTCGAGGAAATCGATCTGCCTCACGATCCCTTTCCCGACCGTGAGGTCGCGGTGGCGATCATGCGGGGAGCGGGCCATTTCGATCATGGGGACGATCGGGGCGGTGGGGTCATCTTCTTCCTCCTCTTCGATTGCCTCATCGACAGCGACCGGCTCCTCGACCGTTTTGATTCCCTTTTTGCGACTAAGGAGCAAAGTGACGATGATTCCGAAGACAAATGCCCCGAGCGCCACTGCCATGAGCAAGGTGTTGGGCGAAAGACTTTCCAGAAACTTCATGATTGGAGGCATAGGTCGGCGAGAGCTTCGAGGTCCTGATCGATCAGAGGAACTTTGCCGAGACCCCGGGAAAGGAGATCAGCATTCGAGCGCTGAGACAAGTCTTCTTCCCCGAATAAATTCAGGAACACGCCGAGACAATCGAGGCCGCTTGCGTCAATCGCTCCGACGGTGAGAAAAGTATGATTCAAACAGCCGAGGCGGTTCGCGGCAACGACGGCGACGGGAAGACCCAAATAAACCGCAAGATCGGCGACAGATTTTCCCGCATCAATCGGGACGAGCCAGCCTCCGGCCCCTTCGACAACAACGAAGTCCGCCTTTCCCGCAAGATGATCAAAGGCAGCTTTGAGGTCTTCGAACCGAACCTCGACGGGGACGCTGACCGCGGCGGGGGCGACGGGTTCGTCGAGATGGATGGGGTTGACCTCTTCGAGGGTGACTCCGGCATCGGCGCTGACATGCTGGAGCGCTTTACTATCGTCGTAGCTTCCGCATTCGATCGGCTTCATCCCGACGGCATTGATCCCGCGCTTCCGCAGGACTTCGATGAGCCGGACGGAGACCCACGTTTTCCCCACGTCGGTGTCGGTGCCGGTGATGAAAATTGCTTTGGCCATCACGCTCCGATCTCGTCGGCGATCAACTCGACAAGTTGGTCGGCCCATTCGTTGATCTGTGCCTCGTCGCGCCCCTCGATGAGAATCCTCATGAGCGGCTCGGTCCCGGAGTAGCGCAGCATGATCCGCCCTGCATCGCCTAACAAAGCCTGAATTTCATCGATTTTCGGCGCCGCCGTCAGCTCGGTAACGGGAGTTTTTGCGGTGACCCTGACATTGCGCTGTGCCTGCGGAAATTTCGTGAGGACCTTCCGCAATTCGCTGAGTGGCTTCCCGCTTTCGCGAATGATCTTCAGCAACTGGACCGCTGAGACGATGCCGTCACCGGTCGTGTTGTGGTCGTGGAAAATGAAATGGCCGCTTTGCTCTCCGCCAAGGTTATAGCCGTGCTCGCGCATCATCTCGAGGACATAGCGATCCCCGACCCCGGCGCGGACAACGCGTCCCCCGGCAGCAGCGACGGCTTCATCGAGACCGGCGTTACTCATCACGGTGGAGACGAGGGTGTTGTCCTTCAGAGTTCCCGCTTCGATCATCGCAATCGCGGCCATCGCCATGAGTTCGTCGCCATCAAGGACGGAGCCGGTTTCATCGCAAAGAAGAACCCGATCAGCATCGCCGTCATGGGAGACTCCGACATCTGCGCCGTGTTCTTTCACGAGCGATTCGATGACTTCCCCATGGGTGCAGCCACAGTCTTCGTTGATATTGATCCCGTTGGGATGGTGATGAAAGGCGCTTACGGTCGCGCCGAGCGATCGCAGAATC
>CAZOUP010000008.1:0-59902 GCA_964583035.1 uncultured Akkermansia sp. | reverse complement strand
CCTTTATGGTCCCGGCGACAATTTCAATCCACTGTTCCCGCGTGTTATTCCCTGCATGCGCGTCAGTCTCCGGCTCGAGGGTGGCGCGGTAGCGATGGGCACCGGGGTCGATGATCCTGTCGGAGAAGCGAACTCTTCCGATTCCTTCGACGATTTCCACGTCGCGGGTGAACAAAGCGCTTCCGCCACGAAAGACGGTCAAAGGGACGACGCCATCCGGCTTGCCGGTCACGGTGAGATCGACCACAAAAGGCTCGGCGGGCTGTGAGCGCGATGGCAGCCGCAGTTCGGTGATTTGGTAGTCGGCGACTTCGGTTGCTTTGAGGAGCCGATAGTCGAGCGGGACCTCAGCATTGACTAATTTAGAGGCGATACCGTCAAGAGGCTCAGTGCTGTAGCCATCGGTGAAAACAAGGAGGCGGTGATGACGGTCCGCTTCCATTCTCGCGAGTGTGTCATTGATTGCGAGGGCAGTCCTCGTTTGCTCCGTGCTGCCACTATATTGACTCGTTTCTGCGTTAGCACCGGGAATCACATCGGCAGCGTAGTCGATAAAATGCAGCCGATTTTCCCGTCCCGGTTTGGTGCGGAGAAGGAGGGACTTCCACTCCTCTTCCCCCGCCTCAACCATTTCGTTCGCCGAGGAAGAGCGATCCAGAAGGACCCAAAGATCCATCGAGTCTGATTTGAGTCGGAAAAGAGGATCACAAAGGGCCGCGACGAGGAGTAAAAGAAGCAGGACGCGGAGAGGACTCCATAAAGCGAGGCGTTTGAAGTACCAGCCCATGAGAAGGAGCACTGGCACCAGAATAAGATACTGAGGAGCTCCAAATGACATCGGTTCAAGAATAGTCGAATTGGGGCAGGAGAAAAGGTCAAACCGCCGTCAGGCAAATCGTCAAAAAAACGGAGGTTAATCCAAGTTTGTCTAAAATTACTTGCAAAAACCATAAAAAAGATAATAATTAGAATATGGCGCATTTTCTAATGGATCATCTAAAGCAAACCGCGATTATTCTCCTTTTCGTCTTTTCAATGACGAGCGGAGACCTCGACGCCCAAATTCGGGATGACGAAGAGTCCACGAACTATCTCGCCGTTCAGTGCGCGATGAGTTCCGGGGGCGATGCGGGAAGCTTTGAAGAATACGGTCGCCGATTGGCGAAGACGGTGGCCCTTCTCTCACCGGGGCAGCAGAAGCGTGTCTTTGGTTTCGTCCCGCAGCCAATTACTTTTGCGATTCCGGCAGCGTCGAGCCAATCTCACAGCGGGTTCGCGGGAGGAGCAGGAAGTGCCACCGAACCGGAGACTGCGGCAGCTGGTGAAGCCGGATCAGTGGTTGGAAACACTGAGCCGTCCTCTGGAGATTCCACGCCAGTTTCGGCTACGTCTGCTCCGGAGCCTGAGGTTGGAAACTCCACTTTAGCAACCCCGGTTGCCGTAGAAGAAGCGGGGACTGAAGAAGCGGCGCCTGGAAACGACTGGTGGGGAGGGTTCGTGGAATGGCTCGACGGACTCTTCAAGTCGATCGTTTCCGATATTGCGAAGCAGCAGCAGGCCGACAAATAGTCGTGTTTACCTGTTGAAGCGTCTTGCGCGGGATGGCGTTTCGCGGGATGATCCGCCATGTCTTCTTTAACGGGAAAAACAGCGGTCATCACGGGTGGCGCTTCAGGGATCGGGCTCGCCATTTCGAGCCATTTTGCAGAAGCGGGAGCATCCGTCGCGATTCTGGATTTTGACGAAGCTTCCGGAGCCTCTGCCGCGAAAGAGATCGAGTCTCGTGGAGGTGCCGCTCTCGCGGTCAAGTGCGACGTTGCTGACAATGCCTCCATCGTTGACGCCGTAAGCGCCGTTCAGGAGCGCTTCGGAAAAGTCGATATCCTCGTCAACAACGCCGGCGTCGCCAACATTGGCACGGCGACGACGACTTCGGAGGAAGATTTTGACCGTGTCATGCGAGTGAATGTGAAAGGGGTTTACCAATGCCTCAATGCGATCCTGCCGCTCATGGTTGAGTCCGGCGGTGGCGTTGTCCTCAACATGTCCAGCATCGCGGCGATCACCGCGTTGAAAGATCGTTTTGCCTACTCCGCGAGCAAGGGGGCTGTCCACACCATGACCTACTCCGTCGCGGCGGATTATCTGGAGCACGGGATTCGTTGCAACTCGATCTGTCCGGCACGGGTTCACACGCCTTTCGTCGATGGGTATCTCGAAAAGAACTATCCCGACAACAAGGACGAGATGTTTCAAAAACTCTCCGCCGTCCAGCCTATCGGTCGCATGGCGAAGCCAGATGAGATCGCGAAACTCGCGCTCTATTTGTGCAGCGAAGACTCCGGCTACATCACCGGTCAGAGCTTCAACATCGATGGTGGGTATCTGAATTTGAGGGTGTAGGGCGCGGGGCGAGAGGCACCGCCGATATCAAAGCACTGAAATGTCATTCCGAATTTCAGCGAGCGTGAAGCGTTCTTTCTGCCATTCAAGAATGCGCCGTGATCGCTCGACTGCGTCTGGTCCGTGAACCATAAACCGAAATGTGATGGTTTATGGTTGTCTGTGCGAGAACTCGAAATCTTCCTCCCGAACGGCCATGGCAGGCGGAGCGCCCGCCCTACAGGTTCCGGGCGAGAAAAGTCTCCACCGTTCGTGAATCACGAAAACAGCTTCTCGACCATTTCCCCTTTCACCAATTCCCGCGGTTGATTGAGGTGGTTGTAAACAATCGACTGGGGATCGATCCCCATGGTGTGATAAATCGTCGCGAGAATCTCGGTGGGATGCACCGGATCTTCGAGTGGGGCTGAGCCGGTTTTGTCCGACTTACCGTGGACGTAGCCGCGTTTGATCCCGGCTCCGCCGATGAGCGAGGTGTAGCAATAAGGCCAGTGGTCGCGACCGTCGGCGCTGTTGTTGTTGCCGCTCGTGGAGATGCCCATTTCGGGACTGCGTCCAAATTCACCGATCGCGACGACGAGCGTTTCCTCAAGAAGACCCCGGGAGTCGAGGTCGGCAAAGAGCGCGGAAAGTCCCTGGTCGAGCATGGGTGCAGACTGGTCTTTCATGCGTTTCGGGAGACCGACGTGGTGATCCCAACTGTGATTGTCCGAGTTTGCGACTTTGGGCCAGATCACTTCGACGACTTTGGTTCCGGCCTCGACGAGACGACGGGCAAGGAGGCAGCTTTGGCCAAAAGTGTTGCGACCGTAGGAGTCCCGCATTTTCTCAGTCTCGGCATCAAGATTGAAGGCATCGCGAGCGCGCCCGGAGACGATGAGATTCAACGCTTTGTCGTAGTATTCATCGAGGTTGTAATCTTCAACCGCCTTCTCGATGATCGGCATCTGGTCGGTGAGCGTGTTCCGCAATTTGGCGCGGCGCTGAAGACGAAGCGAGAAAACATCGGGCCGGAGCTGAAGGTCATCGACACGGATTTTTGTCATTTTGGACATATCCATGTCATCGCCGTCAGGGAAGAGATAGTAGGGATCGTAAGCCTTGCCGAGGAAGCCGGCGGTGCCTCCTTTGTTGATCACGTTCGACTCCTGGAGCGGGCGCGGCATCATGACGAAGGGAAGCATCGGCTCGTCGCTCGGTTTCATGCGCACGATGTTTGACCCGAAGTTCGGGAAGTCCTTCGGCGATGGCGGTTCGAGCTGGCCGGAGGGACTCACCTTGTCAGTCGTGTAACCGGTCATGATCTGGTAGATCGCGGCGGTGTGATTGAAGAGCCCGTTCGGCGTGTAGCTCATCGAGCGGACCGTCGAGAACTTGTCCGTGACCTTGGCAAGGTTCGGGAGCAGCTCGGTGTACTGGAGGCCGTCGGTCTTCGTGTTGATCGGCTTAAAAATGGACCTGACATTGTCCGGTGCATCCGGCTTCGGATCGAAGAGGTCGATGTGACTCGGCCCGCCCTGGAGGTAAACCATGATGACCGACTTTGCCTTGCCCCAACCGGGACGACCGGCGTGGCTCGAGGCAGCGCTCGCACTCTGGGCCGCGAGGATGTTATTGAGCGTCATTCCCAGCATCCCTGCGCCGCCGACTCGCAGAAAGTCACGTCGTCCGGGTTTGAGGTGGGAATCACAGAGGTCTTTGGCTATTTCTCCGGGGAGTCTGATCATGGTGGGGAGTAGTTAAGAAGTAGAGGAGGGAAGGAGTTGAGGAGTTGAGGAGTTGAGGAGTTGAGGAGTTGAGAATTCTTTGCTTCTGAACTTCTCTACTACTTTGCTTTTTCTATTAGCGGTTAAACAAAAAGGACGGGCTGTTCACCAGCGCCCAGACTAAATCCTGGGTCGCGGTGAGGCGGCGGTTCGCAGACTGTTGGATCGAATATTCGGTATCCTGTCTAATCTGAACGAGCGGCCCCGGCACCGGCACGGGAATTTGTGCCTTGGTTAGAGAAGCGGCAAGGCTATCCATCTTCGGATCGGATGGAAGCGGGCGAAGCTCGGTGAGATGGACCCCGGTTCGCTTGCGAAGCTCGGCATCGTTCTCGGCGACGTAGGTTCGGATCGCATTGACCTCCTCGTCAGAGCGCGTATTTTTCGGTTTCACGATCGCTGCAGCCACCGTAGCCGGAAGGCCAATCTCAAGCGGATCTTCTGCGGTGGTATACCAAATGCGGAAGCGCCCGATCGGATAGTCGCCCTGACTATAGCGATTCAAAATGCTGACAACGAGGTTCGCTCCGGCGGCATCTCCGGTGAGCGGCTCTTTGAATTTGAACAACGCGCGGTGGGGGACTTGCGGGTTTGTTCCGGCAAGCGCCCAGCCTTTGTCGTTGCGATCCACGTTTTCATTGAACGTATTTTTCACGTCGAAGCCACCCTGATTAAAGTCCGCTTTGGCGTCGGCAATTTTGAGGGGGAGCGATTTTTTCGGGTCGGCGAGCGTGTTCCAGCGGGTTTGGATTTCGGTGATGACAAAGTTGCCATTCGCGTTGATCCCGGCTCCGTAGGCGGCATTCTCCTCATCGGGCACGGCTTCGATCATGATCCCGGTGACATTCTCTGCCGTGATTTTTCCAGTGACGAGGTAGTCGAGATTGCGGAGCTTGTTGCCACCTTTGGATTTCACGGAGCCATCCGGCAGGACGACGACTTCCGACTTGTCCGAGGCGGTCACACTCGCGACAGGAAGGACATGCCACTGCGTCCAGAGTTGGCTCGCTTTGACTTCCGTTGCAAAAGTGAATGCTTCTTTCGGGATTTCCAGCTCCCGTTCTTTCATCGTTTTCTCGGCGGCGGCGAGGCGCTCTTTCTGTGCCGCTTCGGCGGCGGTTTTCTTCTTTTGGTATTCAGGGCGGTAGGCTTCGACGGCGGCTTCCGACGACGCGATCCCTTCGAGCCGTGCGATCTCCAACCCGGACCGCTGCATGACCCAGTCAGCTTCGGCTTTCGCGGTTTTGCCGAGAAGGGAGGCGTGATCGGTCGAGATCTCCTGCATGATATCCTGCGCCGCTTTGACTTCGGCATCCGACGGAGCGCGGGCGAGGACGCGGTAGTAGATTTCTTCAACGAGCTTGCGGGCGTCGGGTTGCGTCTTCACGAGCTTTGCCAATTCACTGCCTTCGGCTCCGATCGCATCAGCGATCGCAGGCCCTGACAAAAACGCCATCACCGCACTCATTTGCAGCTCATCGGAGCGTTCGCATTCGCAAGCGCTCTCGCGGGCGGGGCGTCCGAGGTTGGCGAGGAAGCCGCTCTTGAGGTCGAGCTTCGCATCGGGGAGCTGACTTGCCCGGACGCCTTTTCCGGCACCGGGGATGTCTGGGATTGCACCGGTCACCGCGTAGACGGCATCGTAGAGCGTCTCGGCAGGGAGGCGACGGGCTTTTGCGTGGGAAAAGTTCACTTCGTCCGCTTCGTTCCAGTCGTTGGTTTCGATTGAAAGCTGGTAGGTGCGGCTTTTACAAATCTCCGCCATGAGTTCGCGGACGTTGAAGCCGGATTCGATAAATTGCTTCGAGAGATGGTTCAGAAGCTGAGGATTCGTCGGCGGATTGCCGGCGCGGATGTCGTCGAGCGGTTCGATGATTCCGGTCCCTAACAGATACCCCCAAATGCGGTTCGCGTAGCTGGAGGCGAAATATTGATTGTCGTCACTCGTGATCCAACCGGCGAGGGTTTCACGGCGGGTCGGCGCTTCCGGATTCGCGAAAGCCGCTGCCTCAATCGTCGCTTCGTAAGGGAAAGCGGGTGCTTGGAGGACGCCGGTGCGGTCGTGTTTGATCTCGCCCTCGGCTTTGTCGGCGACGATTTCGTAGAGTGGCTTCGCGCCCTCGACCGCTGAGCCGCCGATGTTTTCTTTGGGTGCGTTTTCGACATCGCGCTTCAGGTCGATTTGCGCGAAGTAAGCGGCGGTTTCGTAGTATTGATCCTGCGTCCAGCGCTCGAAAGGGTGGTCGTGGCACTTGTTGCAGTTGAAGCGCGTCGCGAGGAAAAGATGCGTCGTGTTTTCCATGAGCATGTCAGGATCACGGAGAATCTTGTAGTAGGAAGCGGCGGGGTTCTCTTTGTTCGAGCCGGAAGCGGTGAGGATTTTGTAAACGAACTCGTCGTAGGGCGTGTTCGCTTCGAGTTCGCTGTGAATCCAGTCGCGGAAAATCCTGGCTCCTTCGCTACCGAGGTATTTGGAGTTCACCTGGAGCATGTCGGACCACTTGTTGGTCCAGTGATCGATGAACTCCGGCGAGCCGATCAGTTCATCGACGATCGCATCGCGTTTCTGCCGGGTCGGGGTGTCGTCGGCGATGAAGGACTTAACCCTGTTGGATGTCGGAGGTAACCCTGTTAGGTCGAGGTAAACGCGGCGGATAAATTCTCCATCGCTGCTGAGTTGGCTCGGCTTCAGCTTCATGCGTTCCCATTTCGAAGCGACGAATTTGTCGATCTCGCTCCAGGTCTCGGGCGATTCCCAGGTGAAGCCTTCGCGGTCGCCCATGACCGTGAGGGTTGTCGCGGCGTAGGCTCCTTCGTAGCGGGCAAGGATGGGGGCTTCCCCGCGGCGGATCGTTTTGAGAAGGGCAAAATCATCGTGCTCGGCAACTTCGGTGTTTCCGGAATCGATGAAGGACTCGAGAGTGACATCGCGTGTTTTCCCATCAGTGTAGCGGGCGACGACGCGGAGCTGCTGCATTGCGCCGATGTTCTGGATCACGGGATTCTTCGGGAAAAGCTCGATCGAGGCTACCTTGGGCGAGTCGAGTTCGACCTTTGCGCCTTCGGCGATCCAGCGGCGGATGAGGCCGTAGTAGCGGGAGTTGTGCTCAGTCACGACGCCGGCTTCGTGCGGCACGGCGCCGGTTGCTTTGAGCAGCATGAGCGAGTCATCGGGCGAGGCAAAGTTCACGCGGCGGGCGGAGTGATCGTCGGCGAATCCGCGAACGTCGTAGAGCGGGTCGTAACCGCGGAGGCTCAATTTGAAACCGCCCTTGCCGTCTTTCGCGCCGTGGCAGGTTCCCATGTTGCATCCGAGACGGGTGATGACCGGATTCACATCGAGGAGGAAATCAGGGTGGATGTCGGCGGCGAGGTTTGAGATCGCGAGGGTAATCGGTTTCGTTTTGACGCCCTGAAGAGTCGCTTCGAGCGATCCTTCACCGGTCGCGTCGGGGCGGATGATTCCGGTTTTAGAAATCGAGGTGAGCTTTTCAGGCTGGCTCCATTTCACCAATCGTGTCACGTCAGCGGTATCGCCGGTGTCGAGGGTCGCGGTGACGAGAACTTGCGCATACTCGTTCGAGGACTGAAATTTCAACGTCTCCGGGGTGACGGAGAGCGAGACGATTTTCCTGCCTTCGGGAATGGCCTCGACTTCTTCGTGCGCCGTGGCGCGCTTCCGATCCACCTTGTCGGGATTGGCTTTCACGAGCGGCAGGGAGGACTCGACTTCGGCGGCGGCGAATGATTTTGCGGAAGCGAGTTCGGCTGGATTGAGCAGGTGAATCGTGCCGTCAGCTCCGGCGGTGGCGACGGTTTTCCCATCGGGCGAAAAGGCGACGGAGTAGAGGGCATCATCGAAGTCGCGGGTGTGGAGCAGGGTCGCGCCTTTCGTGTGAAACTCTTCGATCTTCGGATCGCTGTTGTCGCCTTCGGTCGCACGGCGGGCGGTTTCGAAAAGCTCCTTCAATTCCGGCGTGATCGTTGCGTCATAGTCGGAGGCATAGAGGCTAATCTGGCCTTTGCCGTCGAGACTGGAAACGGCGGCGAAAGTTTTGCCGTCAGGCGAAAAGGCGACATCCCAGATGCGACCGTTCATCGCGGGGTATTTCCGGATGAGATTGGCGTTGTCGCCGATCTTCCGGGCGGTCTCGCGGACCATGCGGTAGATCTGCGGGACGCCGTCGGAACCGCCGACGAGGACGTGGTCCTCTTTCGGGTGACGCGTCACCGCATTGATCCCGCCTTTGAGTGCGCCGGGGGTGATCGAGGTGATGTTATCGATGAAGCGCTCGGAGGCGACTTCGGTGAGCTTTGCGGACATGTCTCGTCCGACCGAGACGAGGTGATCGCCTTTAAGCGACCATTCCGTGTCGAGAACCCAGTCGCTGTGACCGCCCATGAGGAGGACTTGATCGCCATTTGAAGCCTTGATCCCTCGAACGGTGTTGTCCGGCAAGCCGAAAGCGATGAGCGATCCGTCGGGTGACCAACTGGCACCGTAGGCAGTGTCGTAGCCGACGATGCGCGATAGCTCGAGCTCCTGCTTTTTGAGGTTCCAGATCTGGATCTCACCCATACGACCGGGGAGACCACCGGCGACGAGAAGCTGTTTGCCGTCCGGCGAGAAGGCGACCGACTCGATGCGCTCGGCGAGACCAACGAGACGCGAGGCAATCCCGGAGCCGTCGGCACGATGAATGAGCACTTCGTGAAATCCGGAGACCGCGATGAGTTTTCCATCGGGCGAATAGTCGATCGAAGTCACGAGAGGTGGCACCGCGTAGACCGGCGGATTTTCCATCGTGAAGAGTTGCTTCGCATTTTCCGGGGTGTCGTCTTTGGCACCCTGCGTGATCCATTTTTTCACGAGCTTCACTTCGTAGCCGGTCATCGGCTCGTCTTTCGGCGGCATCTCGGGACGGTCCTCGCCAGCCTGCTTCACGATCAACTCCATGAGGTAGCTCTCGTCCGGCTTCCCCGGGATGATCGCGGTGTTGGTCTCCCCCCCCGCGATGAGTTTCGCGACCTCGGTCATGATGTAGTCCGACTTCGCCTTCGCCGGTTGGTGGCAGCCCTGACACTTCGCCTGAAGAACAGGGCGGATGTGTTCGTAATAGCTCACCGTCTCCGGCAACGCGTCGGGTTTCTCTGCGGCAAAAGAGGCGGTGGCAGAAAGGGAAAGGAATGCAGCAAGAAGGCGGTTCATGAATCAGGCAGGCGAAAGAGGACTTCTCTCAAGATGTTGATTCTATGAATAGTGCCGTTCGCAAACAATCACGCGTTTGCGGGCATGAAAGAGAAAATAGGACCGTAATATTGTAAATTAACTGACAGTCATGGTGCCCCTTCATTACCTATCTTGAGGCGTGATCTGAATCACCAGCGGGCGGTGATCGCTCGCTTTGTCCCAGTCGTCCCAGTGATGAATCTGAGATTGATCGCGCTCGATCTCGGGGCTGAGGCCCTGGCTGTAGAGGGCGAAATCGAACCGGGCGTAAGAATCGGCGAATGACCAATGGTGGGTCCAGCGGAATCCGTATTGATCGGCAAGGGTCAGCGAAGAAAGGTAGCCGTCGCGCCCGAAGCTGCCTTGAAGGGCTTTCACCGGCGGCTCGATTCGGAGGTCATTCAAGTCGCCGACGACAATGACGTTGGCACCGGGTTCCTGCGCAAAATGCTGATCGAGATGCTTTCGGGCGAGGCGGGCTTCGTTCAATCGCATCAGAGCCTGATCAGCGTCGGGGACCTCTCGCTTTGATTTTAAATGCAAGCCGACAACGCGAAGGTGGTAATGGGGATTGATCACAAATTTGGTGTCAATGACGCCGCGCTGGAAAGGGAGCTTCAGGTCGCCGATGGTGTAGGTGTAGTCATCCCGTGAATCACTTTCGGCGATAGGGTATTTGGAAAGGATCGCGAGATTACGGTTATAGCCGCTCGCAGAGGTGACCAGCTCGGTGTGGGGCAGATCGAGCCCGCCGGACTTGAGGCGAGTCCTCAGGTCTTCGAGAAAAGTGGCATCTCCGATCTCGCAGACAGAGAGGATGTCGGGTTCCATTTCGAGAATCGCCTCGACCACGGCTTCGACTTCGCGCTCAGGTTTCGGAGCATCTTCAATGATCTCTCCATCGACGCGGCGCTCCATCGCGAGGTAGTTCTTCAAATTGTAGAAGACGAGAGTGATCGGCTCTGGCGTTGGCTCGCCGTGCGCTCGGGTGATCGCGAACCCGGCGATGAGGGCACAAAAAACGGCCACCCGCCGAAGCTGAGTAGCCGTGTTTGAAATCATCGGGGGGCGAGGAGCGGGAACCAATCAGTCTTTCGGGTCGGACTTCTCGACGGCTTTTGTCGATTCGTCCCAATCCTTTTCGCCTTGTTTCTCGCCTTCTTTGATTTCGCGTTCGAACTCAGTCTTGGCTTTTTTGAACTCGCCCATGCCTTTGCCAACGCCACGCGCCAGTTCAGGAATCTTCTTGGCTCCGAAGAGGAGGAGAACGATGAGGAAGATGACGATCATCTCCTGCATTCCCGGGGCACCGAAAGCTAGTAGGGTTGTTTTCACAGTTGGAAATTATGCCTGAGTCGACAGGCTTGCAACGGGTATTTGTGACCCTGTTTGCGTGGCGGGAATGCGTGCCGTGACCTTTAAGCGCGAAGTGTTGGGTGATTCCCTTCAAATTCGGTAACTGCGACCGTGGCTGGGGCGTAATCACCGTCCGAATTGACTTCTTACGAGAATCCGATTCAGTAGCGCCAACTCTACGTGATGACTCAGGACGCCACCACCATTAACCCATCGAGTGAAAGTGAGCTTTCGCCCTTCGCATTTCTACGGCCCGAACTGGATCGCGTGGAAGCCAGAATACGTGCTCAAGCGGAGTCATTTGACCCGGCGGTCGAACCCTACATTAGTTACATTCTCAACACTTCAGGAAAGCGGATCCGCCCCGCGCTGACGTTTCTCTCGGGCGGCGCTACCGGCGGGGTCACGAGCGATCACCACAAGCTTGCGGTCATTCTCGAACTCATCCACGTCGCTACGTTGGTGCACGATGATATTATCGACGACGCCGAGATCCGGCGGCAGGCACCGACCGCGAATGCAAAGTGGGGCAATGCCCTCAGCGTTCTTCTGGGGGACTGTCTCTTCTCTCACGCGCTCATGCTCTCGACCGAGTTTGACGACTCGGAGGTAGGACGAAAGGTGGCGATGTCGGCGAATGAAGTCTGCAGCGGCGAAATTATCCAGACGCAGAGGCGCTTCGATCTCCAGCTTACGATGGAGGATTATTTCGACATCATCGAGAAAAAGACGGCAGCTCTCTTCGCGGCGGCGATGGAGCTGGGTGCGCGTCTCAACGGACAGAGCGCGGAGGTCTGCAGTATCTTGAGGGATTTTGGTCTTGCGATCGGAACTGCTTACCAGATTTACGACGACTGCATCGATCTGATCGGGGAGGAGCAGGAATTCGGAAAGACCCTGCGGACTGATTTGAATAAGGGTAAGCTCACGCTTCCAATTCTGAATCTTCTTGCTTCGGCCAGTGAAAAGCAGCGTAAAAAACTGCATCGACTTCTCATTCAGAAAGAGCCGCTCGATGTTTCAGCGCTGGCAAACATTGCAGACTACGTCGGCTCCATCGAAGCGGCGGTTGACACTGGTCAGGGACTTGTCACCAAAAGCCGTGAGGCGCTGACGATTCTCGATGAAAGTGATCATCGCGAGGCGCTCTCAGGGATTTGCGATTTCCTTGAGACACTCCTCGAAGGCTGTCGCCAGTGAAGGGAGTGCTTTCGAGTCTTGTGAGGTGTGAATCGCAGAAGCTGAACGAATTAGCGCAATTTCACGGTCCCGCCGTTGACAATTGGCATGGACCTTGCTCTTCTCTTGACTTGGTTAATCAACCCGACGTCTCGTGGCCTTCGCAGGTAGCCTTGGCCACTGAGTCATCGATTTCCTAAAATAAAAAAGACAACTAGTTAACATGGCTAAACTTAAACTCGAATATCTCTGGCTCGATGGATATGAGCCCGTCGCTAATTTGCGCGGAAAGACACTTGTGAAGGAGGGTGATCCGGACAAATGGTCGCTTGATGACTGCCCTGCATGGGGCTTTGACGGAAGCTCAACGCTACAAGCTGAAGGCGGAAGCTCGGATTGCGTTCTCAAGCCGGTTGCGATCTATCCTGACTCAAGTCGTCTCAATGGATTTCTCGTCATGTGTGAGGTCATGATGCCTGACGGCACGCCGCACTCTTCGAACTCACGTGCTACGATCGCTGACGATCCAGGTCTCTGGGTCGGACTGGAGCAGGAATATTTCCTTATGCAGGACGGCAAGCCTCTCGGCTGGCCGAGCGAAGGTTATCCCGGTCCTCAGGGGCCCTACTATTGTGGTGTTGGCTACGACTCAGTCGGCGATATCGCCCGCACGATTGTTGAGGAGCACCTTGATCTCTGCCTTGATGCGGGAATCAATCACGAAGGTATTAATGGTGAGGTCGCTAAGGGCCAGTGGGAGTTTCAGATTTTCGGAAAAGGTTCTGCGAAGGCCTGTGACGAGATCTGGGTAGCTCGTTACATTCTTAACCGACTCTGCGAAAAGTATGGTGTCTCCGTTGAGTATCACTGTAAGCCATTCAAAGGCGACTGGAACGGTTCCGGTATGCACTGTAACTTCTCCACCGAATATCTTCGTGAGACGGGTGGCCAGGAATACTTCGAGAAGCTCATGGCTGCGTTCGAAAAAAACTGCGAAGAGCACATCGCTGCTTACGGACCTGACAACCACATGCGTCTCACTGGTCTTCACGAGACTCAGTCGATCGATCAGTTCAGCTATGGCTTGTCTGACCGCGGCGCTTCGATCCGGATGCCAGTCAACTTCATCAAAGATGGATACAAGGGTTACCTTGAAGATCGCCGTCCGAACTCACAGGGCGACCCTTATGCGATCGTTTCCCGTGTTTCTCAGACGATTGCCGAGGTTTCGGTCTAATCGTTCGACGAAATCAGTTTCTGATTTTCCAAAGACGTCGTCCTGCTTCTGCGGGACGGCGTTTTTTGTGTCCGGCTCTCAATAAATTAGCAGCGCGCGTCCCTGCCGGCAGAGAAGGCAGTTACTCTGACGGTCAGTCAGTTCTCCTTTTTTTCGTGGGCGCTAAGCTCTTTGCGTTTTTCGACGAGGCGTTTGAATCTCTCATCGAGCACGATCTTTCGACGCTCTGCCTGCTTGAAGAGATGTCGTGCCTTTTCCGGTTCGTGAAAAATTTCTTCGTAGAGCCATATCGATTTTTCGTAGGCCTCCACCTCATCGGGATAGTATTTGAGAATTCGCCGATATTCGCCGATCGCCTCAGTGTATCTGCCCTCGTTAATCAAATAGGCAGGCAGCTTGAGGTTTAAGACGGGCTTATCCAGTTTTCCGCCCGGAAAGAAAAGGCTGTCGACCATGGCGATGAGGGGCCGGGTTAGAAGCGTAAACAAAGGAGCCCAGATCGCGAGGACACCGATCACGAAGGCCGGAATTGATGAAACCATCAAAGTGAGCTCCATGTTCCTGTAGCCCGTCGTCGCGGCCCAGAAAGCGAAGCCGAAACATCCGCCAGCCAAGAGAAGGCGAAGGACAGTTCGATGTATCGTATGCCTCATCTGCGCAAAATTTACGGCATGGTTCCGTGGTTGGCGAGACCTTTACAGAGGCCTCTTCGTACGGTTTCATCAATGCATGAAACTAAAATTCCTGCTTTCGCTACCTTTTGTGTTCGCCGCTCTTACTTTGTCTGCTGCTCCGAAGGATACGGTGCCCACCTGGGTCGATCCCAAGGTAGCGTTCGAAGAGCACCCGGATTTCAATATTCAGGGGGAATACACCTCCGGCGAAGGGGCTTCGCGAAGAGGACTCCAGGCGGCGGCCCTGGATGAGGGTAAGTTCCACGTCCTCGAATATGTCGGCGGACTGCCCGGGGCGGGCTGGGATGGTTCAGAAGTAAAAGCCGCTATCATGGAGCGAGATGCTTTAGAGGGGCAGTTAGAAGAGATGAAAAAAATCGAGCGGAAGAGTCCCACGATGGGGAAAGATGCTCCCAGTGGTGCCCTCGTGATTTTCAATGGGAAGCCGACCAGCTACATCAAAGGCGAAATCGAGGATGAGCTGCTTTGGGCGGGAGCTGAGACAACCACTCCGGTGGGCGATTTTTTCATGCACGTTGAGTTTCGACTCCCCTACAAACCCTCAAGAAACTTGAGCAGTCAGGACCGTGGAAACAGCGGCCTCTATGTGTTCAACAGCTACGAAATTCAGATCCTCGATTCGTTTGGTTTGGATTTTAACAAAGAGAATAATGCCGTCGAAACCGAGTCTGAGAATGCTCAGTGGTGCGGGAGTTTCTACAAGTTTAAGACCCCCGACGTCCCCATGGCTTTTCCTCCCTTGCAGTGGCAGACCTACGATATTGAATATACCGCGCCAAAGTTTGAAGAGGAAAAGAAAGTCGCCAATGCTCGATTCACGATTCGTCACAACGGAATGATTATTCATGATGATGTTGAGCTTGAGGCCGGGACCGGAGCCGGCGGGAAGCGGCCGGAAGCGGCCGAAGGCCTTATCTTTTTTCAGGGTCATGGCAATCCTGTCGCGTTTCGGAATGTTTGGCTGGAGAAGCGATAGGGGCTTTCGATCCCGACTCAAAGCATGCCGGATCCTTATGATTTTGTGGTGATCGGAGGAGGAGCTGCCGGATTCTTCGGCGCGATCTCTTTCGCGCAAGCGCGCCCGGGGAGCCGGGTCGCGATCCTTGAAAAGACAGGTTCGGTTCTGGGGAAAGTGAAGATTTCCGGCGGCGGACGCTGCAATGTGACGCATGCCTGCTTCGAGCCCCGTGCCCTCACGACGCATTATCCCCGGGGAGAGAAAAATCTCATCGGCGCCTTTCATCGTTGGAGTGCGACTGACACGGTCGATTGGTTTGAAACACGAGGGGTCAAACTCAAGACGGAGTCTGATGGTCGTATCTTTCCGGTCACGAACTCGTCGGAGACGATCATCGACTGTCTTCGTCGTGAGGCGGATAGCGCCGGCGTGGAGGTGCGTTTCCGCACCGGGGTTGATTCGCTCAGCGACGAGGAAGGGGCACTTTCGCTCACGCTGAGCGACGGGACAACGATCAAGGCCGGAGCGGTTCTTCTTGCCAGTGGTGGAGTTCGCAACGGGGCGGGCCAAAGCCTCGCGGGCGGACTCGGGCATGAAGTGATTCCGGCAGCGCCTTCGCTTTTCACCTTCAATATCACTGACTCCCGACTTGAAGAGCTTGCCGGAGTTTCCGTGACTCCGGTGAAAGCATCCGTGCCCGGGACTTCGCTAAAATCGACCGGCCCGTGTCTCATCACTCATTGGGGATTGAGTGGGCCGGCGATTTTAAAATTATCTGCCTGGGGGGCAAGGGAACTGGCAGAGCGCGACTATTGTTTTGAGGTGGTGATTGACTGGACTGACGGACTTGGATTCGAGGCAATCGACGAACTCTTGCAGGCGAATGGCAGAACCGCTCCGAGAAAACAAATTGGAACCGGCATCGATGGACTGCCGATTCCGGTGCGGCTTTGGCAGCGACTTGTCAAAGCCGCAGGAATCGAAGAAATGACCTGGGCCAATCTTTCGAAACCGTTGCGCCGCGCTCTCGTGAATCAGCTCGGGGCTTCCACGTTTACCGTCAATGGCAAGAGCATGAACAAAGAGGAGTTCGTGACTGCCGGGGGAGTCAACTTGAAGGAAGTGAACTTCAAAACGATGGAGAGCCGTCTCGTCCCCGGGCTCTACTTTGCCGGCGAAGTTCTCGACGTTGATGGCATCACCGGCGGCTTCAACTTTCAAGCCGCCTGGACGACGTCGAAGATTGCGGGTGAATCAGCCGCGGCAAGGTGAAGGTAGCGCTCAGGACACGACGATCGATTTGCCAATCGCTCTTTCGTAGGCCTCGTGAAGCTGAAAGGTCTGTTGCGCCGCAAGTTTCTGTCCGATTTGAGCGGTGACATAAAGCGCGATGAGAACCGCGATAAAAAAGCCCGCGATCCAGAATCCTGTGGTCCATCCAGAGACAACCCATTTTGAGATCGCAAAAACCGTGCTCACACCGGCGAGGCAGAATCCGGTGAGATAGCCGTAGAGAAACATTGACCAGACATTCGTGTTCGGCCCATAGGTACCCGTGACCTGAGTGCCGCTGCCTGCGGCAGGCTCAAGACTGAGATTGAGCTGAGGTGACCAGAAGTGTTGATTCTCATCGGGAATCACCAAAGTCAGGTAGTCGGGGAACGTTTTGATGAGGATTCCCGGTTCGTCCTCTTCAATGTGTCTGATCACCGACGCCTGGAATTGATCAGTCGTTTTTTCTTCTTCGTGGACAAAATGCGGGCGGATGCGGAAGCTGCTCATTGCTCTGAGAGCATGTCTCGTTTTGGACTGCTGAGTCAATCCGTGATCCGACCGCAAATCACTGAATCGCCCGCACCATCACTTCGACCTCGAGTCCACGATCGAGGCCTCCGCCAATGAGGCTGCCGCGGACAGGCGCGACATCATGGTAGTCGCGCCCGAAAGAAACGGAAACGTAGTGCTCGTCGACCCAACGTCGGTTCGTCGGATCAATTCCGACCCAGCCGATACCGGGGACATGAACCTCGACCCAGGCGTGGGTGGCCCCGGATCCGATGAACGCCGCATCTTTCGCGCTATCGAGGCCCGGATCGTAGAGGTACCCGCTCAGGTAGCGGGCCGGCATTCCGAGGGCGCGGCAGTAGCTGATGAAAAGGTGGGCAAAATCCTGACAGGTGCCTGTTTTGCATTCCTGAATCTCGGAGGAGGTCGCCATGCGATGGATCGCCTGCTCCTGATACTGGCAGGATTCGAAGACATAATCGCTCAGTCCCTGAATGAGCGAACCCCAGGTTTTTTCGCAGGAGAGGTGAACATCGACGGCCTCCCTCCAGGTGGCTGAGTTCTTGAAGACGAAATTGCTGTCGGTCGAGAATTCGTAAAGAGATTCATTGTCGCGGCTCATGAATTCGCGAAGCGGTACCGACATGGAGCGCATCGCTGCGTCGAGAGAGCTGCGGGTTTCGACTTCAGCCCGGGATCGGATCGTGAGCTGTTCGTGCCTTTCCTCGACTTCGAAGTGGTGGACGAGGTTCCCGAAAAGGTCCCGCATTTCCCGTAGCTCTGCGACGGGGTCGATCAATATGCTGAGTTCTCCCGGGGTTTGCCGGGTGTTCTCTTCCGGGGTCAGCCGGAGTTCGTTGATATTGGAACGTGCCGGTGCCGTGTAGAGGTATCGCGTGAGATGCGAAATGGACAAACGCATGAGTAGTCGGAAAAGACCGGGAACTACCGGCGGGGGTTGAATGAGCTGGTCTCCGCGAGTTGTTGCCAGAGCGCCATTTCTTCGTCGGTGCTTTCCTCGGGAAATTCCACGGTGACGACGAGGTAGAGGTCGCCGAATTCGGTCGCTCCTTTGGGGAGGCCTTTTCCTTTCAGTCTCATTCGCGTGCCGGGTGCGGTGCCGGGTTTGACGGTCATCTTGACGCTCCCATGCGGAGTCGGTGCCGTCACTGAAGTGCCGAGAACAAGTTCCCACGGAGCGAGAATGAGTTCGCTCTCAAGGTCTTTTCCGCTGGGTCGGTAAACGGGGTGCCGTTCAAAACGAACGCGGAGAAGGAGATCACCGTTCGGTCCGCCGTTTGCCCCCGGATGCCCCATGTTGGCGCAGCGGATTTTCTGGCTTTCGCCGATTCCTTTGGGGACCTTGACCCGGATCGTCGTTTCTCCTGAAGGGCGCGAAAGCCGGAGCTCGCGTGAAGAGCCGCTCATGACTTCTTCAATGCTGACGAGGAGATCGGCCTCGATGTCCTGTCCCGCCATGGGGCGGGTTGAGCGGGCCTGCCGACCCCCGTAGCCGCCGAAAGGATCCCCTCCGCGACCGCCGCCGCCGAACATGGACTCGAAGAAGTCGCTGAAGCCGGTGCTGCCGCCGAAGTTGTATTCATAGGAAGAGCCGCCGCGACCGCCACCGGGGAAGCCCTGGCTCTGCTCCCAGTTCGGGCCAAGGGTGTCGTATTTCTGCCTTTTCCCGGCATCACTGAGAACTTCGTAGGCTTCGTTGACTTCTTTGAATTTGTCCTCGGCGTTGGGAAGATCCTTCGCGACGTCGGGATGATACTTCCGCGCCAGCTTTTTGAAGGCCTTCTTAATTTCATCCTGCGAGGCCGATTTTTCGACCCCGAGGATTTCGTAATAATCTCGGTATTGGACTGACATTCTCTTTCTTCAAGATGGCCTTGGATTGAGTGAGATTCAACCTTTGGGAACTTCCAAATCGTCTCCTTCGATTTGAGTTGCAAGCCGGTGGCATTGCAGGGACGGAAGGCTGACGCCGTCCGCTACGTTTTGCATCGATAACTTCAAATTTTGAACCGGTCTTGTCGGAGAATCAATTTTCTTCAGGATGCGTGCGCACGTAGAAGTTCGACATTTCGAGGAGGCCGTCGGTGGAGAAGGCGAGGGGACCGCTCGCGGGGAGTCCTTCGAGGATTTCCGCGGCGTCTTTTCCATTGATCGAATAGGCGAGCTTGCCGTCCCTAATTTCGCCTTCGATCCGGTTCCATTCCTCTGCTTTCTCGAGGCGCTCATCGCCGGGAGAGAAGGTGATTGAGGCTCCGTCCCTGCCCCGCGGGAAAAAGCTCAGGGCGGTCGAATCGGAGTGAAAGCAGAAATCGAAGACAAAGCCGATCGCTTCGTAAGTTGCTTCCGTTTCCAATATGCCAGCCTTTTCGGCGCTGTCGGGGTGCGCGAGAATCCAGTCCTTCGCGACCCAGCCACCGCTTGAGTTCCAGCCTGAGAGATCAACTCCGGTGTAGAGATTTTTAAATCCACGATCTGCGATCGCCACGTGTTCGGGGGCGACGGGAGTGTCGGGGCGCTCTTTGACCCTGACATTCCGGTATTGCACCACGCCGCCTTCGGACTCGAGGCAGATGTAGCCTTTGCGGGGAACTGATTCGCGGCCCTCGTTCACTTTCGTGCCGTTGACCGAGAGCTTCACTGTGCCATCCTGACATTCGATGCGGTAGTGATTCCACTGCGGAGCTGGATTTGAGAGAAGTTCGGTCGGAAAAGATCGCATGCTGTCCCGGCCGTTGGTCGGCTCCATCGTTGCTCCCTGAATCGGGAAAATGTCGCCGTGGGTGCTGTAATACTTTGTGTTTCCGTAGGCGTTTTCGAGAACCTGAATCTCGATGCTGCGGATAAAAGGGGTGCCTCGCGCGGTGATGTCATCGGCCCAGACAAAGACCCCGGCATTTCCTTTCGGGACGAGGTGCCGCCACTCCAGTTCGAGGATGAAATTTTGATACATCCGCTCCGTGCGGATCTCCCCGGTCGGAATTCCCGTGCAAATAAGAAGGCCATCTTCGTCGAAGATCCAAGTCGATTCGTCGCAACTCACATTCACCCAACCGCTGAGGTCTTTGCCGTTGAATAGAGGCACGAAACCCTCTTCGCCCTCCGCCACCCGGGCGAAGAGAACGAGGAAGATCAGGAGGATGACCGGAAAGCAAACGCGGGGGTGCATCCGGGGACGCTATCACTTTGCCAACTCTTCGAGCAAGGCGCGATTGAGGCGGATTCCGGCTTCAAAATTGGACACCGTGAAGCTCTCATTCGGCGCGTGGATTTGGCAGTCAGGCAGGGCCAGTCCTAGGAGCAGGGTATCGACGCCGAGGATGTCTTTGATCGCCTGAATGATGGGGATGCTTCCGCCCTCGCGAATGAGACGTGGCTCGTCGTCGAAAGCGACTCTGAGCGCGTTCTGCGCTGCTTTGCCGAAACTGGAATGTGGATCCATGACGTAGGCGGGGCCATCGTGGCCGAGCGTCACCTCGATCCGGCAGGAATCGGGGCAGGTCGCTTCGAGATGAGCTTTCGCGAGTTTCAAAATCTCCGCCGGGTCCTGATCGGGGACGAGGCGGAAGCTGAGTTTCGCCATCGCTTCGCGGGGAATCACGGTTTTCGATCCTTCGCCCTGGTAGCCGCCGCCGATGCCGTTGACTTCAGCAGTGGGGCGTCCCCAGCGTTGTTCGAGCGCGGTGTAGCCGGCTTCGCCCCAGAGTCCAGGCGCACCGGTTTCGGCGAGGGTCGCGGCATTTCCGTCGGGGAGCGATCCCCACATGTCGCGTTCCCATTTTTCCAGGGGGACGACTGAGTCGTAAAATCCCGGAATCTGAACGATCCCCTCGGCGTTGTGGAGGGAGGCAACGACACGGGAGACGATTGTCGCTGGATTCGGGACCGCTCCTCCGTAAACGCCGGAGTGGAGATCGAGCGAGGGGCCGTGGATTTCAAAATCAAGGCAGGCGATACCGCGAAGGCCGTAGGTCATCGTCGGGATACCCGGACCGATCATGCCGGTATCGGAAACGGCGCAGACATCGCACTTGAGTTCATCTTTGTGTGCTTCGAGGAAGGGCGCGAGATTTGGACTGCCGATTTCTTCTTCACCTTCGAGGAGAAAGATGAGATTCACCGGCAGCTCGCCATTCGCTTTCAGCGTTTCCTCGACCCCCATGATGTGGGAAAAGTGCTGCCCCTTGTTGTCCGTGGCACCACGACAGAAAATCTTATCGCCTTTCAAGGTCGGCTCGAACGGGGGCGTGTCCCATTCCTCGACTGGATCGACCGGCTGGACGTCGTAGTGACCGTAGATGAGAACGGTGGGGCGCCCCGCTTTGACCTCGCTGCGGGCGATCACGATAGGGTGGCCGGGCGTCTCGTGAAGCTCCGGTTTCATCCCCATGCCGATGAATTTCTTCATCAGGTAATCGGCGCAGGCGCGGACATCATCCTTGTGACGACTGTCTGTTGAGATGCTGGGGAAACGGAGGAACTCGAAAAATTCGGTGAGTTGGGGAGTCATAATGAAGAGAGGGATGCTTCGCGACATTGGATATTGGTTTGATAACGAAAGCGTCGCGTGTGAATTACGATACTTTTTAGTCAAAAGACCGTTTTCCTTGTGCCCAAATAAGATCAAGCGGGTCTCTCTGAGCAATGAGGAAATTTCGATCAATCTTCTCTGCCGTCGAAGTGTTTTCGTCGATTTTGTAGGCTTCGAGTCCAAATGAATACATGAACTCGAGATATTCATTTATCGAAACACCGCCCTTCTCCATGTAGTGGGGGACGAACTCAACTAAGAAAATAGCCTCGGTGCTCAGGAGTGAAGAAGCTCCCCGAAGAGCCTGGGGCTCAAAGCCTTCGATATCAATTTTCACAAACTTCACTTTTGCTGGATCGATATTGTTTCTCTCACAGTAGTTATCAAGCTGGATCGTTTCTACTTCAACTGTTTCCCCGTCGTTGATGGGAAGGAGGGAGTGTCGCCCACGATTCTTGTCGGGATAAAGAAAAAGTGTCATCTTCTCTTCTTTGTCAGCGACGGCGCATTGGTTCAGTGTAACTCGCTTTGCTCCATTTACTGAGACGTTGTGACTGAGTAGTTCGAAATTCAGCGGATCAGGCTCAAAACTATGAACTATGCCTTTGGTTGTTTGACTGAGAAGCAAAGTAAACCATCCGAGATTGCCACCGACGTCAATGGCGATATCTTCTTCGCTCAGCTGAACATTTTTACGGACAAATGCGGTTAAGTGAGGCTCATAGTTTCTCCTTCGATACATGCGACGCCCCGCCGCGTCTTCGGTCTTGAATTTCATCTGGAGATTAAATTCAGGAATTTGCGCGGTCAAAAATTTGCGGCGTAAAAAATATCGATTACAAAAGTAAAAGACCCCTCGGAGGCACTCGTTAATATTCATAAATAATGACTGAAGTCTGTATTCTTAAATTGCATTCTAAAGAATACTCCCAGGTAAGTAACTCCCCGCACCATCGATGTTGTCGGCATAGGTGCTGGCTTCTGAGATGAAGCGGTCGATTTGCGTTTGGACGGCACCGGCGTTGGCCTTGCCTTCTTCGAGGCAGGACTGGAGTTCTTCTTTGGTCATCCCAAGACCGCCATCTTCGGCGAGACGATCGACGAGGTCGTTTTTGTCGGACTCACCATTGCGATAGGCTTGCGCTGCGGCGACGGCGTGCTCTTTGATCACTTCGTGAGCGGTTTCGCGACCGATCCCGTTTTTCACGGCGGTCATCATGATCGTGGTGCTGAGAAGGAAGGGGAGGTAGTGCTGGTTTTCCCGCTCGATCACGGCGGGGTAGGCGTCCATCTGGTCGAGGATCGTGACCATTGTTTCGAGGAGGCCGTCAATCGCGTAGAAGGCATCAGGGAGCATGACGCGTCGTACCACGGAGCAGGAGACGTCGCCTTCGTTCCACTGATCACCAGCGAGGCTGCTTGCCATCGTAAGATAGCCGCCGAGGATCGTTTTGAATCCGTTGATGCGTTCGCAACTGCGACTGTTCATCTTGTGTGGCATCGCGGAGGAGCCGACCTGGCCTTTTGCAAAGCCTTCGCTCGCGAGTTCGTGCCCGGCCATGAGGCGAATTGTTTTTGCGAAGCTGGAGGGACCGGAGGCAATTCCGTTGAGTGCGGCGATGACCTGGAGGTCGAGGCTGCGGGGATAGACCTGGCCGACGTTGTTGAAAATGCGGTGAATCCCGAGGTGCGCTGCGACGCTGTTTTCGAGTTTCATGACCTTGTTGGCGTCGCCTTCGAAAAGGCTGAGTTGATCAAGCTGGGTGCCGACCGCCCCTTTGAGACCACGGGCCGGGTAATCGGCGATCAGTTCGCTCAGCTCCTGGGCCGCGAAAAGGATTTCCTCACCGAACATCGCGAGGCGTTTTCCGAAGGTCGTGATCTGCGCGGCGACGTTGTGAGTCCGCGCGGTGATGACAAGATCGCGATACTCATCGGCTTTGACGGAAAGACGATGGAGGACGACGGCGGTTTTAAAATGGGTCACTTCGAGGGCTCGGTAGACCTGGAGCTGCTCCACATTTTCCGTGAGGTCGCGGCTCGTCATCCCCTTATGAATATGCTCGTGTCCGGCGAGGTCGCAGAACTCTTCGATGCGTGCTTTGACGTCATGGCGGGTGACGCGCTCGCGGGCGTCGATGGATTCGAGATTGATTTGATCAATGACGGACTCGTAGGCGGTGATCGCTTCCTCCGGGATGTCCAACCCGAGCTCGCGTTGAGCTTTCATGACGGCGACCCAGAGTTCCCGCTCGAGGCGGACTTTTCCCTCAGGAGACCAGACGGCCTTCATGGATTCAGTGGCGTAGCGTTCGGCGAGGACGTTGGGGATCATGTTTTGAGAAGGGAATGAGTCAAGAAGGAGAGAACAGGTGGCCGCGTCCGGGTCAGCGTAGAGACCGGCCGTGCGCAAAGGTGACGCTCTAAATATGATTGGCGAGTTCTTTGAGAAAATCGAAGGAGTAAATGCCGGTGTTATGGCCATCGGAAAATTTGAACTGGATGCCGTAGTTTCCGACCGGGGCCCAGCCAGTGACGGTCACGCCACTGAAGTCCCGCCCCTCTTCACCGCCGCCGATTTTGACGCCGAGAAGATCGCGCTCGCCGGCGGTTTCGGCGCTCGGAGAGGCGGCGCGGAGTTTGTCCATCGGGTAGAAATTATCGGAGTCATCGGCCCACTTGATGGCGATCTCGTCTCCGATCACTTGGATGTCTTTGATGCCGGTCATAAAATAAGGGGTGGCACGATTAGCACGTAGCGCGCGGTGAGGCAACAGGGTATGGTCAGGGAATGAACAGGGTTTACTCGATCTGTGGTGAAATCGCAATTGGCATTGCGTTTTCGTTATTTTCAGCGTTTTTTGCGTCTGCTGAGACTGGTCCGGATCCAGCTCCTTTCTCGAAGGATCAATATTCAGGAAAGACAGTCCGCTCCTTCGATCAGGGTTATGACATCGTGCTTTCTCGATTTTATAACGCCCCGAGTCGGGGGAGTCAGGCACCTGAACTTCGAGCCTACTATCCGGCGGAAAAGAAGCAGGTCGGGTTAGCTGACTTGATTGAGGCAAAGCCCCTCGTTCTCATTTTCGGCAGCTATGGGTGTGATATCCTCTACAATCGAACTGAGTCGCTAAATAGTTGCCACAGAGAGTTTGGAGAAAAAGTGAATTTCTTTTTTGTCTACATCCGCGAAGCGCATTCTCTTGATGCGCTGGAAAGCACCGAATACCCGCTCACGACGCCGATAATCGCTGACCCGAAAACACCGGAGGAAAGAGTCAGGGCAGCTGAGAAGCTCTCTTTGGAGAAAGAAATTCCGTTCCCGTTCCTTATTGATGACCTCGACGATCCGATGGCCACACGATGGGCCGCCTGGCCGGTGAGGGCTTATGTGGTGGATACGGGAAAAACGGTTGTTTATGCAGGAAGACCGGGGCCGTGGGGCTTCTTTCCTTCTCCTGAGGCTAAACCTGATGGATTTGACCGGATGAACGCTCATGCGGACCGTTTCAATCAGGAGTCACTTTACGAGTTCCTTGAATCTTACCTTGGTGAGGAGAGTCAGTGAGCGCGAATTGAGTTTTGATTTTTGTCGGAACTCGCTCACCTTCAACGCCCATGAAAATCGCGAAGGACGGAATCCGCTCCATTGTTAAAGTCGGCTACGATGGCCGCGTCCATAAGACCTTTCGGGGGACGGATAAGGAGGGGCGCTTTGCGAATGAAGTGCGCGTGCTTAATGTCCTAGAGGCCCGGGGCTGCGACTATGTGCCCCGCCTTCTCGATCAGGATCCCGAGACGCTGACGATCGTGACGACAAACTGCGGGGCTCCGGCGGAAAGTTCGATCAGTGAGGGGAAAGCGGCGGAATTATTTGCGGAGTTGGCGGCGGATTTCGGAGTCGTACACGATGATCCGTTTCCGAGAAATATCACTTACAACGCGAGGATGGGGCGGTTCTGCATCATTGATTTTGAGTTGGCGGAAGTGAAAGAAGACCCGCAGCATCGATGTGAGGAGACCGAACCTCATCGGGTTCTTTTCTGGGGCGGTGTGACTCGAAGCGGAAAGCGAAAGGCGGAAAACCAGGATGCCCTTTCGGTTTTCTCTTCGGAAAAAGGATGGGCCAATGACGTGGACCTTTCCGGGAAGCAATCGATTGATGACAATGGCCTCATCTTCGCTGTCAGCGACGGGATGGGCGGTGCCGCCGGCGGAGCGGTGGCGAGTTCGCTCGTGGTCCGGGAACTGAGGCGCTTCCTCCCCGCGATGATGGGAGACTTCCACGGGGCGGGTGATCCCGAGGAGTTGTTGGAGAAAGCGGTGAAGTCGCTGCACGAGTATGTGACGAAAACCGGTGAGCGGAAACCGGAGCTGAAAGGCATGGGCGCGACGGTGGTGTGTGGACTCTTTTACCGAACGAAAGTGTATTTCGGCCACGTGGGCGACAGTCGTCTTTATCGATTTCGTAAAGGAGTTATGGAGCAACTCACCGACGATCATTCGCATATCGGAAGTCTCTTCCGCTCCGGGAAAATGAATGAGCGGGAGATGCGAATGCATCCGAGGAAGAATGTTTTGAGTCAGGCGATCGGCGGTGGTTGTCGGAATGTCAGGCCTCAGGTTGAATCGGCTGATTTGCAGCACGGAGACTGGTTCTTAATCTGTTCGGATGGCGTCATCGATGGGATGTGGAACAAAAATATCGCGACCTGCTTTGCGGAAGCGGATGAGGTCGATCAGCCGGTGAAGGAAGTCGCAGAGCGAATTCTTGAATGGGCCTACCGCGAGTCAGGGATGGATGACACGACGCTTTTCGTGGTCAAGGTCGAGTAGAGGGCTGTGCAGCGCCCTTCGGTCAAACCTTTCGCGTCAGAATGAGCGCATTGCGCCCATTGCTTTGCCATTTCTCTTTCCTGATTTCAGGCAACTCGGAGAGATCATCCGTCACCGCAAAGCCTTCCCGCTGCAAGTAGCCGGCGGCTTGAGTTGAGAGCGCAAAGAGCGTGGGGGCACCAAGTTCTTTGGCGCGGTGTGTGGCCGCTTCGATGAGGATATGTCCGTAACCCTGGTCGGTGTGTCCTTTTTTTACAAAGAGACAGGCCAGCTCGGCTTTTCCTTCGTCAGGGTAGGGATGAACGGCGACGCATCCCACGACGTTGCGGTCGATTTCAACGACGATGTAGTCCTCGATTGATTCCAGGATTTCCGCGCGGCTTCGATCAATGAGCTGTTCGTCTTCGACGGCGCGGTGAATGAGAAGGTGGATCTCGTCGACATCTTCGCGGATCGCAGGGCGGACTTTCTGGTAGGCGTCGGAATACACCATGACGCCAACGCCCTCGTTGCTGAAGAGCTCGGCGAGAATGGCATCATCGTTGCGGCTTCCAATGAGGTGGACCCGTTTGACCCCGTCGCGGGTTGCGATCGATCCGTTCTTCAGCTTGGAGGCAATGCCGGTCGGGAGCGCGGGGTTGGCGCTCAGAAAATCGAGGACACTCTCACTCGACCAGTTTCGTTCCCCGGCCTTGAGGGAGGCTCTGGGATCATCGCAGGATAGAAAAAGAATCTTCGCCGCACCGAGGGCGATCGCGACTTCGCGGGCGACCGAGTCGGAATTGACGCGGAGCGTCTTCCCGTCGGCATCGAAGCCGAGTGGAGGCACGACCGGGAGGATGTCCTGATCCAGAAAACTTTGCAGGACTCCCGCATCAATGCGCTCGATCGTCCCGGTGAACTGAGCATCGACTCCTTTGACGATCCCGGCGGGGTGGGCATGGATCGCATTCGCGGAGGCCGCCTTCAGCTTCACGGTGGTGAGGCTTTGCATGAGGGCATTACTGAGGCGGGAAATGGCGTCAATGCTCACCTCGAGGGTGATTTCGTCGGTGATTCCGGTGCCATCGACGTTCGAGAGGGGGATATCCCGTTTCCTGCCGAGAGCGGTGATTTGCGCGGCGGCGCCATAGACGAGGACGACGCGAATGTTCAGTGAACGCAGCACCGCGAGGTCGAGGAGGATGTTGGAAAAATCCGGAGAATCGATCACCGCTCCGTCGAGCGCGATCACAAAGGTGCGCCCGCGAAACTGCGGCACGTACTGCAAAATAGCTCTGAGATCGTTGAAATTCATGGGAAAAGGGCGGGAATGGCCGATTTCTTAGCGGTGGGGAATAAACGGTGAGAAGAGCTAAGTTTCCAGCAGCGAATCTCACCATTTGCGATTTTCGTAATGATTGGGTAGTGAGAGCAGTAATTGCTCCCCGTTTCGCCTCGTCTTTGATGGAAGATTTCGCCTTCGTAAAACTCGCTCCGCAGCGCTATCTCTGCGGGGTTGGACCGTTTCGCACAGCGGCCAATCCCCCTGCGGACGGGGGAACGGCCTTCTATCGGAACAATTTCGACCTCTCTGACCCCGGGCCATGGAAGATACCGGCGAGGAGTTTTGAGACGGCAGACTTGAGGGTTCTCCTCTCGGAAAATGGAGCGACGCCGCTCCCGGAAATCGCCTGGTCAGGTCTCGGTGATGGCGATGTGCGAGGGATTTTCGATGAAATTCTCGGCCAAATCGAACGGGGCGAGCTGAAAAAATCAGTCCCCGTCCTCGCAGAGCGGGGGATTCTCCATCGCGGCGAACCGGCGGCACTCGTGAAAGCGATCATTGCTGCCCCGGAGACGCTCTGGGGATATGGCTATCGCGAAGGTGATGCCGGAATGATTGGCGCTACCCCCGAACAGCTCTTCACGGTGAGAGACAGTATCCTGGAAACGATGGCGCTGGCGGGAACGGCGCCCCGGCATGAGATTGATGATTTCCCGAACGATCCCAAGGAAATTCGCGAGCACGAACTCGTCGCCGATTATCTGGAGGAGCTCCTCTCGCCTCTGGGAGAAGTGATTCGTGAAGAACGAAAGCTCCTCGACCTTGGTTCGATGATTCACTTTCTGACACGGCTTCGGGTCAATCTGGGCGCTGACGACGGCGATTTAAACGAACTCGTGAAATGTCTTCACCCGACCCCCGCGCTCGGTGCCTGCCCGCGAGGGGACGGCGCTTTGCGACAACTGGTCGATTACCGCGAGCAGCTTGGCGTGCCTCCGGAATTTGGTGCTCCTTTTGGCGCGATTCACGAAGGTTTTTTCCAGGTCCTCGTCGCGATCCGAAACGTTTCCTGGGACGGTCGCGATGTTTTTCTGCCCAGTGGCGTTGGTTTGGTCGAGGGAAGCCGCTTTGATCGGGAATGGAGAGAGCTTGCTCTGAAGCGCAATTCGGTGAAGTCTCTTCTCGGAGTATGAATCAGAATGGAGAGTTGGCCGGCGCGACTCTCGCCCATCTCGCCGGATTGGGCGTGAAGCACGTCGTGGTCTGCGCGGGGGCGCGTAATGCGCCTTTGGTGACCTCCTTGCTCGCGACGGAGGAAAAGGCAGGCTGGCGTATCTGGCATCATTTCGATGAGCGGTCGGCGGCCTTTTTTGCCCTCGGAATGGCGAAGAAATCGCAGGAGCCGGTCGCGGTCGTGACGACTTCGGGAACGGCGGTGGCCGAACTTTTGCCGGCGGTGATCGAAGCCTATTACTCCGGCATCCCGCTCGTGCTTGTGACGGCGGATCGTCCAACTTCCTACCGGGGAAGCGGGGCACCCCAGGCGATTGATCAGGTCGGTATTTTCGCCATTTATGCCCCGGTTTCTCTCGATATCACCGGTGTCCTCGATCTCAGTGCGGTCGTGAAATGGGAGCGCAATGAGCCGCTTCATCTCAATGTCCGTTTCGAAGAGCTGACGCCGGAGGACACGATTGACGAATTCGAGCCGGTCGAGTTGCCCCGTGTCGCGATGAGCCCAGGCGACGATCATGTCCTCACGATTGAGGCTTTTACGGCGAATCCTGAGGGTCTCGTGGTCTTGTTAGGGGAGCTGGAAGCATCATGGCGGGCCCCGGTCGAAGAGTTTCTCATTGCCCTTGGGGTTCCGGTTTGGGCGGAGGCGACAAGTGGATTGCGGGAGAGTGAAGCCCTTGCTCACCTTCTCATGAGGGCGGAACGTGAGGTGAAGGAATCATCACCGCGTGAGATTCTCCGGATCGGTGGAGTTCCCAGTCTGCGCTACTGGCGCGACCTTGAAGAGCGGGAGGGAATCGAGGTCCTGTCCGTGACACGCCGCCTGTTTTCCGGACTGGCGAGACTTTCCCGTCGTCTCGTGATCGACGAGTTTCCCCGCTGGAGTGAGGGCTTCAGCCCTTCCCGAAGCCTCGGGGAGCATGCTCCGGCGAAAGGCCTGAAGGCCTCACTCCAACCTTTACTGGAAAAATTCCCCCGATCCGAACCGGCGATGATGAGAGCGATCTCTGCGATGATCCCGGGCGATGCACTCGTCTACCTCGGTAACAGCCTGCCGATCCGCGAGTGGAATCTGGCCGCGGCGCTCGACCCATCGCACGCACGCTGTTATGCAAGTCGCGGCGCGAACGGGATCGATGGCCAGATCGCGACTTTTCTTGGGTTGTCCGAAACGGAAGAGGAAAGCTGGGGAATCTTCGGTGACCTCACCGCGCTCTATGATCTCAATGCTCCGGCGCTGCTCAGCCAGCTCCCCAATGCCCGGCGTCGCATCGTGATCATCAACAACGGCGGCGGGAAAATTTTCTCCCGTCTTCCCAGTCTTGCGGGTCTTTCTGCGAGTGGAAAACAAGTGACGGAGAATCATCACGCTCAGGGCTTCGAGCACTGGGCCGCGATGTGGGGCATGGGCTACGTGAAATGGGAAGCCGGCGAAGAGAGTCCCCGGATCGAAGGGGACGCCGTCGTCATCGAGGTCCGAGTCGATGAGGCCGACACGGAATCATTCTGGAGCGATTGGAAATGAGCAGTCCTCCGCTCCTCGCCCTGCACGGGAATCTGGGCTCGGTTCAGGATTGGGAATCTCTCCATTTTCCAAACCTCAACGCCGTCGATCTTTGGGAGCACGCCGAATTGGATTTTTTCGAAATGGCCCATCGCCTCGCGACCGATTTAAGTGCGGGAATGGAGCGGCCGATTATCGTCGGGTATTCGCTCGGGGGGCGGCTCGCCCTGCATGCCATGGCGATTCATCCCGAGCGCTGGGGCGGGGCGATTATTCTTTCGGCGCACCCCGGATTGAAGTCAGGGGAGGAACGTCAGGCCCGTCGGATTTCTGATCATGAGTGGGCGCGAAAAGCCCGCGATTTGAGGTGGGAGGATTTTCTCGCGGAATGGAATGAGCAGGGCGTCCTTGCGAATTCCCCGGCTTCCCCGTCGCAGCTTGCGCTGGCATCGAAGCGCTCCGGCATTGCCCTCGCCTTTGAAACTTGGTCGCTCGGACGGCAGGAAAACCTGCGCTCCCAGTTGAGGCGATTTCATGCTCCGGTCCTCTGGATCGTGGGGGAGAACGATCCCAAATTCACCGCTCTCGCCGGGGAAATGGCGGATGTGTTTCCGAAGTTTGAGCAGGTCACAATTTCCGGGGCGGGGCATCGGGTCTTGGGGCACGGAGAGACGCGTTCCTCGATCCGTGATTGGATTTCGAAATTGTCGATTGATGGCGATTATGGCTGAACCGCATCCCCGCTGTCCGAGCCGGTCCGGTGCCCAGAGGTATCGTTATTTTCCCCTGCAAAGCAAACCGGTCGCCTCATGATCTCTTGATGAAATAGGAACGACGGATCATCGCTCCACTTCGTAATCCCTTTGCGTTGCTTCGCTTCCTCGCTACGCTCTTGCACCCATGAACTGGATTTCCGCCCACGAATTTGAAGACCTCCGCTACGAAACCTCGGAGGATGGACAGATCGCCAAGATCACGATCAATCGTCCGGAGGTGCGCAATGCGTTCCGCCCGCAGACGGTTCGCGAGATGCTCGTCGCTTTTGACCTCGCCCACGAAGACCCCACGGTCGGCGCGATTATCCTGACCGGGGAAGGTGACCTCGCTTTTTGCTCCGGGGGCGACCAGAAAGTCCGCGGGCATGCCGGCTACATTGGTGACGATGGTATTCCGCGGCTCAACATTCTCGATGTGCAGAAAAAGATCCGGGGATTGCCCAAACCGGTCGTCGCGATGGTGGCCGGCTATGCCATTGGCGGCGGGCATGTTCTCCATGTCGTCTGCGACCTCACGATCGCAGCAGACAATGCCAGGTTTGGGCAGACCGGACCCAAGGTTGGCTCCTTCGATGGCGGACTTGGTTCAAGCTATCTTGCGCGGATTGTCGGTCAGAAAAAGGCCCGCGAAATCTGGTATCTCTGCCGCCAGTACGATGCGCAGCAGGCTCTCGACATGGGCCTCGTGAATACCGTGGTTCCGCTTGCGGAGTTGGAGGCCGAAACCGTGAAGTGGTGTCGCGAAATGCTGGAGCACTCGCCGATGGCACTTCGTTGCCTCAAGACCGCTTTGAACGCCGACTGCGATGGGCAAATGGGCCTTCTCGATCTGGCGGGCAACGCGACTCTTCTTTATTACATGAGCGAGGAAGCCAAGGAAGGGAAGAACGCATTCGTCGAGAAACGGAAGCCGGACTTTTCGAAGTTTCCGCGCGTGCCTTAAAGAGTCTTGATCTCGCTCTCACTCTTGTTCCACCGGGGAGAGATCAAGATCAGGGGTAAGATTAAGATCAAGAGTTCAAGATGAAAGCCTGGATCCTCGCGGCACGCCCCAAAACACTTCCGGCCGCGATCGTTCCGGTTTGGGTGGGTTCGTCTCCGGCGCTGCTGAATCCGGATCCGACGATTGGTTCGTGGCTGCTCTTCTGGTGCACGCTTGCGAGCTGCGTCTGCATTCAGATTGCGACGAATCTTTTTAACGACGCGATTGATTATCGCAAAGGAGCTGACACGGAAAAACGTCTCGGTCCGACCCGTGTCACCTCCTCGGGGTTGCTTTCACCTCGCACCGTCATGATCGGTGCGCTCGGTTTCTGCCTCCTCGCGGCAATGGTCAGTGTTCCTCTGATCGACGCCCGCGGGTGGCCTGTCATCGTGATCGGGCTTGTCTCGCTCTACTTCGCCTACGGCTATACCGGCGGCCCTTTTCCGCTCGCCTATCGGGGGATGGGCGAACTCTTCGTGATTCTCTTCTTTGGATTTGTTGCCGTGTTAGGCTCATGGTTCATGCAGACGGGACAACTTGGCGGCGCAGGAATGTGGACCCTTGCCTGGCAGTGTGGTTTTTACTCCTGCGTTCTCATTGCGATTAATAATTTGCGGGATCGGGTCGAAGACGCCGGCACGGGAAAGCGCACTCTTGCGGTTCGCTTCGGGGAGCGTTTTGCGAAAGGGGAGATCGCGTTCTTCTGTTTAGCTCCAGTGATGCTCGGCGCTTCTCATGTAGCCGATTTGTTGAGCGCCGCGATTCAGCAAGGGCCAATGTTAGTCATTGGACTCCTCATCACAGTCTTGATTTTTCGGACTCCCCCCGGACCGGTCTATAATCGTTTTCTCGCTCTCGGGGCGCTGCAACTGATTCTCTTCGCGGTATTGCATAGTGTCTAACATGAGCGCAATCCACTACCATCGCTATGAGTTGAAGAGTGCATCGGCGCTCAATTCTGCCAGTCGCAAAAAGCTCCACGAGGGGGCTCTGATCCGGCTCAACGGTGGGTATGGCTGTCTGCATCCGTGGCCGGAACTGGGCGACGCGCCGCTTGAGGAGCAACTTCATCTTCTCTCCATCGGTGGCTCGACTCCGCTGATTGCGGGAGCACTGCGCTGTGCTAAAGCAGACGGCACGGCGAGAGCGGAGGGGCGCTCGCTTTTTGTGGGCGAAGTTCCCGAAAGTCACTGGCTCGCCTTGCCGGGTGACGAACCTGCTCAGGCTCGGGAGCAGGGTTTCGACACTGTGAAGTTAAAATTGGGACGGGATTTTGTCCACGAGTCGGTCCTCGTTGAGAAATGGCATGACGCGGGATTTCGTCTTCGACTCGACTACAATGAGAGCCTCTCTCTTTCGACTTTCCTCGAATACTGGGATTCGCTCGGCGCGATGAAGAAGTCGGTTCAACTGATCGAAGACCCCATCATTTGGAACACTGAAAATTGGCGGGTTCTTCGGGAAATTGGAGTTCCTGTGGCGACGGATCGTGAGGTAGAGAGCCGCTTTCATCCGGGAGAAATCGCGGTGATCAAGCCGGCGCTTTCGGATTGGTTGCCGCCGCGTGAGGCTCCTTTTCTGGTGACTTCCTACATGGATCACGCCGTCGGGCAGTCATGGGCGGCGGCTGAGGCGGCGAGACTGGCGAAGGCGGAGCCGAAGAGACTCATCGGTTGCGGACTGCTCACGCATCGTTGCTTCGAGGCGGATCCTTTTTTTGAAAGAATCACCACGGAGGGGCCGCGGTTGCTTCCCGCTGCGGGAACGGGCCTCGGTTTCGATGATTTATTGGAGGGCTTGTCATGGAAACCCCTTACCTAGCGAGCGCTTCGTACTGGGAGGCAGAGGGGATCGATCTCCGGCTCAATCCGAAGCGGGAATTTGAGACAGAGGGCCTTCTCGATTTCCTGCGAGAGGCCATCGGAATCGGGAGCGCTGTCGTCATCGCGACCTCGGGATCATCCGGCGCGCCCAAGTTCGTCGTTTTGCCGAAGGCTGCCTTGCTCGCTTCTGCGACGGCGGTCGCGAAGCATCTCACGCTTTTTTCCGATGACCGTTGGCTTGCGGGACTTTCCAACTTTCATGTCGGTGGCCTCGGGATCTATGCTCGCGCCTTTGTCACGGGCGCGACGGTGACGCCTTTTGAGAATGCGCCCTGGCAGCGCGACGGGGCCCTGTTCGCGAAGGCACTTTTGGAAAGCGGAGCCGCCTGGACTTCGCTCACGCCGACTCATCTGCACGACCTCGTGGCGCATCAGGTCTCGGCACCAGAGACCTTGCGGGGCCTTCTCCTCGGAGGAGGGCGCATCGATCCCGTCCTCGTGAGCAAAGCGTCTGATCTAGGCTGGCCGGTTTTCTCCAGCTACGGCATGACCGAAGCATGCTCGCAGATTGCGACGGGTGAGGTCGGCGAGACGGAGTGGCTTTCGGTGCTCCCGGAGTGGGAGACGAAACTGTCGCCGGAGAATCGCCTCATGATCCGCGGGGCGGCGCTCTTCGCGGGCTATGCGACTCTGAGTGAAAGCGGATGGATCTTCGCTCCGGAAAAAGATGAAGACGGCTGGTATCTCACCGGGGACTGCGGTGAGTTGAATGAGGGAAAACTCCGTCACCTCGGGCGGGCCGATGATTTAGTGAAAGTGTTAGGCGAGCTGGTCTCAGTCTCGGCAGTGGAGTCGAAAGTCTGCGAGGCGCTCAATTGTCCTGCCGCGGTCATGGCATTGACGGAACCACGCCGGGGCCATGAGTTCATCGCCTTTGTCGAGGGTGAGAAACCGGCTTTCGCCTATCAGTCAATTCTCGACACCTCGCTTCCCGGCCTCGAGCGAACGAGCCGGGTGCTCGTGGTGCCTCGACTTCCGCGAAGCGAGATCGGAAAGATTGATCGCGGCGCCCTGCGAGGACTTCTCAATCCGTCGTGACGCGAACGTCTTTCACGGCGAGAGTTCCGTAGGCAAAGCCGATGCTGAAGTTCGTCTTTGCGCGATCATAGCTCTCATGCTCGACCGTGACTGGTTCGTGCTCACCGATTGTGATTGTGGCACTGGAGCCGACGATGACCACTTTCACCGGAGTCCATTCTTTCTCCGGAAGAATCCAGTCTTTCTCCCGGCCGGTCGCGATCGACTTGGCTTCTCCCTCTGGCGGAAAGGCGCGGAGGCTGGTTCCGGTTGCAGCGCTAACGAAGCGAAAAATGTGACCCTCGTCCGCATTGAGCGTGAATACGATCGACTTACAGCCCTCCGGCTTCACCGCGTAGTGAAAAGTCGCGTTGGTGGTGGGGAGATCATAAAAGAGAATCGGTCCATGATCCTTAAACTTTTTGTAGAGCGCATCGTCCTGCGTGACGCTGGCAACGCCGTCCGCGATTTGCCAATCACCGCGCATCGCACGTCGTTCCGCGACTTTGTCATCTGCGGTGAAAGGATCCGTGAAGAGGGCCTCGCCGGAATGAAGGAGCGAGGTCGTGAAAAGAGCGAGGATCGTGAGGGCAAAGCGCGATTTCATCAAGTTGGTTGGAGGAGGGGGGAGAGGAGGATTTTCAAAGAGCTGTCCAGCCGACGGGTTGAATCCAGGCCTGCTCTTTTTGGTCAGGGAAGGATCGGTTGGGATGATTGGCAGAAGAGGTGATAGTTGCTCTCAGATACAGGGCATCGTCGGGCATTTCAAAAGAAACCGTCGTCCCTGATTGTGTCGAAAACACCTCGCCAATACCGGTTTCGGGCGCGCTCGCGTCGTAGCCATTTCGTGTTCCGATGAAACGGGTTTCGTAGGTGACGCCTTCGCGTGGCGTGATCTCGAGCGATAAAACTCGTGACTCCGAATCGTATTGGATGCGATCGAGGGTGACGCCGGAGCTGGCGTAGAATTTCCCGGCCTTCATTGCGGTGATGAGATCGTCCCCGTTGAGGGAATCGGCACCGACCTGCACCCAGCCGCGACCGGGGGAGACGTCGCCGCCGTGGTAGGTGTGCGAGTCGTCGGTGGCGACGCCGTAGAGTGGTGGCGAATCGAGTTCCGCGAGACGGATCGTGTTCGCGATGTCCCAGTTCTTTTCATCGCCGGGGCGGGTTTCGTCGCCGAGATGATTGATCCCAGGATGGCCGTTGTAGACTTCGACGAAGCGGCCTTCCGCGACGGCGGCGAGATCGTCCGCCGTGATCGCCCACTGGAAATTTGGATGATTGAGATGAGCGAGAACCGGTTTGCCACTCGATGTCTCATGCGCGGCGATGTCTTTGAGCGAGCGTCGCATGACCTCGAAGGAAGAGGCGTTGTCATCTTTCACCGGAGCGATCACGCCGCTGACGTTCAGGGCATTGATGTGAATAGGCTTCTTCGAGGCGCTGTTCGAAACTTCCTCGGCGGGGAGAAGGAGAAATTCTCCGGGCACTTCGAGTTCAGCGCGGCATTCGTCGAGCGTTTTCAGTTTGATGCTTTCGACGCCCTCACGAGCTTCCTGAACGAGCCAGTCCTCGCCAAAGCGGGCCGTGCATTTACTCATCGCGTCCCGCCCTAGGGCACGTTGCCTCTTCCGAATCTCGGGAACGGGCATCCATTTTTCTCCCTCCTGGAGAATGTCATGATCACTCATCGCGACGAAGTGGTATCCGCGGTCCTTATACCAATCGAAGATCATTTCAGGGAAGTCGTTCCCGTCACTCCAGAGTGAATGGGTATGTGTGTTCCCTTTGAACCAAAGGCGGGTATCGTAGTCAAAGGCGCTCGCAGAAGCGGCGAAGGGCAGGGTCAGGGCAAAAAGCAGGGGACGGTTCATCTCGCTGATGTTGAACCTCTTTGACGAAACCCGTCTATAAAAATACTCGCCGTGTTGCAGGCTCACTCAGGATTATCTTTTTCAAAATCGCTCTCGTTCACCCACCCTGCGTTGGTGGGTTCACCGTTCATGAACCGCTCATAGAAGTTCGCGGAATCGGTGGCGATCGGGTAATTATCGAAGATGGCTCCCTTGCCTTCCATTCGCGGATCTTCTTGCTGAAGTAGCTCTGACTTCATCCGGTCGGCAAGCTCTGTTTTAATTTCCTGATGTGCCTCACTCTCGGCAAGATTGGTGACGCAGTCGGGATCTTTGGCGACGTCATAGAGTTCCTCACCGGGGAGCTTTCCGAAGTTTAAGTCCCAGTAGTCAGTGTTTTCGCCGCTGCGCCTCGCATCGAGAATCCAGGTCTTCGTGGGGCTGCCGTCCGTGTTCAGATAACCGGTGACGGGGTCGCCGGCCGGCCAGCGATCAGGCTCGTAGTTGCGAAGGTAGAGCCATTCGTCAGTCACGATGCCACGGATCGGATATCCCTGATCATCGGGCCGGCCGGCATCGTGGCGCTCCTTTCCAATGAGGACACGGTCCCGGCTTTCGATGACCCGTCCGGCTTTTTCTGATTCAAAGATCGGGAGAAGACTTTCGCCCGTGAGCGAAGCCATGGTCGAATTCTCAGGGGCGAGTTGGGCGACTTCGAGGAAGGTCGGTGCAAGATCGATGAAGCTGACAAAATCGGTGATTTCTCGCCCCGGATTCTTAATTCCCTTCGGCCACATGATTGCAAGAGGAAGGTGATTCGAGAATTCGTATTCGTTGCCTTTGACGCGGGGAAAAGGCATCCCGTTGTCTGAGGTGACGACGATAAGAGTATTTTCGAGTTCTCCCGCCGTCTCCAGTTGTTCAATGATCCGAACGAGATGGGTGTCGAAGTGTTCAATCTCGAACGCGTAGTCGAGCATGTCGTTGCGAACGATTTCATTATCAGGCCAGAAGGCCGGGACGCGGTCGATATCGCTGAGCTTTTTACCTCCGATTTTGACGCCCGATTCATACTCGTAGGCGCGGTGAGGCTCTGTCGCTCCGAACCAGAAGACCCAGGGCTTTTCTGAGGCTTTGGCGTCGGTTAGGAAATCTCCAAAGTTTCGCGCGTAGTCATTGTTCGATATTTTCTCCGTCGGAGGTTTTGCCTTGTGTTTGTTGTAGGCCTTGCCGACGAGTTGCCGCCTTTTACCTTCAGCATCATTCGCGATCCCGGGAGCCCATCCTTTCCCGGTGCTCCCGGCGAAATAGCCCCCTTTGAGTTCGAGTGCCTCGGCGTAGGAAGGAAATTTGACCGGGAAAAAAGGCATGTGATTCGCCGCCTCCTCCAGCTGCCATGAGGGTCTCCCGGTCAGGATCGCGGCCCGGCTTGGCGCACACTTTGCATTCGGTGTGTAGGCCTTGTGAAAGAGGAGGCCTTCGCGGGCGACACGATCAAATCCGGGCGTCTTGACCCACTCTGTGCCGTAGGCTCCGGCATGAGGCCACGATTGATCGTCCGAAATCGCGAAAAGGATATTCGGGCGCTCTGCGTGAAGAGAGCCGGTGCAGAGGAGGGTGACGGTGAAGATAAAGAGGGGTTTCATCGGTATCGATCTAGTCTTCGATTTTGATCGCGGCGGGATCGAAGTCGATCTCCGGGTAACTCATTCCAAGTCCGGCCATCGTCTTGATGATGATGTCGCCGACGATCAGGTTCCGATACCATTTCCGATCAGCGGGGATGATGTACCAGGGTGCTGACTCGGTGCTCGTTTTTGAAAAGACATCCTCGTAGGCAGCCATGAACTTCGGCCAGAGCGCGCGGTCCTCCAGGTCGGCCGGATTGAATTTCCAGTGTTTTTCCGGTTCATCGAGGCGGGACTGAAGACGCTCTTTCTGCTCGTCGCGGGAGATGTGGAGGAAAATTTTGACGATTGTGGTTCCTTCGTCGGCCAGCATTTGCTCAAAGTTGGCAATATGGTCGAAACGCTTCCGCCAGACGCTTTCGGGGCAGAGTTCGCGAACCCTGACCGCCAGAATGTCCTCGTAATGGCTGCGATTAAAAATGACGACTTCCCCGTTTTGGGGGACTTCCTGATGAATGCGCCAGAGGTAGTCATGCGCGAGTTCGAGGCTGCTGGGCTTTTTGAAAGCGGCTGAGCGAACGCCCTGGGGATCCATCTTTTCGAAGACGCTCCGGATCGTGCCGTCTTTGCCGCCGGTGTCCATTGCCTGAAAGACAACAAGTAATCTCCGTTTTCCTTCAGCGTAGAACTGAGTTTGCAGCTCATCAATTTGCAGACTCATCTGCTTGAAGAGATCCTGGCCATTCGGCTTACTTACTGGAAAGAGGTCTTCGTCCGTGGTGGGCCACTGGCTCAAATCGACGGATTGACCGGGTTTGACGCGGAAAGGGTGCTCGGAAAGAGGGATGTCTGACATAATGAGCTCAGACTAGCGCAGCGGCCACGGGGTCGGCAAGTGCTTTGCCGTCACGAGTCAGTTGCAATCGGCCATTTTTCGAAACGACCAAACCCTGTTGGGTCAGTGACTCAACAGGGTTTGGTGAGGAAATGAGGGAAAGGGGAATGCCCTCCCGGGTCCGCAGTTGCAGGGCGAGGCGCTCGAGCCGCTTGTCTTCTTCGTTGAGAATCTCCACGTCGCGCCGGGTGTCAAAGCCGCCCAGAGCAGCCTTCACGTAGGCGGCAGTGTCAGGGAGTGTTGTCGAGCGTTCGTTAGCGAGGGTCGAGACGGCGCCGGGACCAAGCCCGAGGTAGTCAGCACCGGACCAGTAAGCCTGATTGTGGAGCGATTCAGAGCCGGGCCGGGCGTAGTTTGAGATCTCGTAGTGAGCGAAACCGGCTCCTTCAAGGGTGTCGATGGCCTCGTAGAAGAGATCGGCGTCACGGTCTTCGTTGGTATCGAGTTCTCCGGTTTCGTGACGGGTCAGGAATTCGGTGTCTTCTTCGTAGGTGAGATTGTAAGCAGAGACATGATCAGGATTCAGCGCCAGAGCCTGAGCAAGGTCAGCGCGCCACGAGGTGAGATCCTGACCGGGGATTGAAAACATGAGGTCGATGCTGACGTTGCCGAACCCTGCCTCGCGGAGGGTTTCGTAGGCGTTGATCGCCTCAGCGGGAGAGTGGTCCCGGCCAAGCGTGGTGAGTGTCTCAGGCTGGAACGACTGCACTCCGAGGCTGACCCGGTTGATGCCGAGGTCTTTCATGAGCCGTGCTTTGCTCAGGTCGTAGGTGGCGGGGTTGGCTTCGATCGTCCATTCGACGACGCGGCTCAAATCGAACTTGTCGGCGAGACCCCGGCAGAGTGTTTCGAGGAGGGTCGGGGAAAGGAGGGTGGGCGTGCCACCACCGAAAAAGATCGTCTCGATGGGCGAGGAAAGACTGGAACCCCGCTTCCCGGCCTCAGCGAGAATGGCATCAACGAATTCCGCGTTCGCAAGCTTGCCGGGCTTGTGCTTGTAAAATCCGCAGTAGGGGCAGATATGATGGCAGAAGGGGATGTGGACGTAGAGGTGCACGGCGGTGCGGTTCACGCTTTCTCAGCCGGTCGCACGATGAGACTGGGGCCGCGCATCGCGACGACGGTGACTTCTTCGTCTTTAGAGATGCTGCGGGATTCGGCCATGACATCCCGTTTCACGCCGTCGATGCGAGCGTAGCCGGAAGGGACGAGGTCAGTGAGGGCGACTCCGCTGAGACCGATGAGCGTCTCCTTCTCGCGGTGATCACCACCTGATTCACTGTGAAGAATAAGCTGCTTTGTTCCCGGCAACCGGTGAAAGTATTTCATCCACCAGCCAATCGTCGCGACGCCAAGGGCGAGGAGGAGGAACAATCCGATCACCCCGGCGGTCGCGCCGTATTCCACAAAGGTGACGATGACCGCTCCGAGGAGACAGAGGGCACCGACAATTCCGAGGAGTCCGCCGGGGAGGACGAGTTCCGCGAGGACGGCGACGATTCCGATGGCGACGAGAATGATGATCAAGGTCATGAAGAAGGCGTGTTCAATGAATAGTTACGTTTTGTCCAGCGCCTCTCTCCGACCGAATTTCTGATCAGGATTTTCCGCAGCAGTTTTTATATTTCTTACCGCTGTTGCAGGGACAGGGGTCGTTGCGACCGACTTTGGGTTCTTCGCGTTTGACGGTCTTTGGGATTTGAATCTTCGGAGTGTCATCGACCGGGAGCTGAGCGGAGCCTTCGCCGGAGGCAAGTTCGGCGAGCAGATCGGGGCGGCTCGTCTGGATTCCGCGGAGGAGGCTTCCGTAATTCTCCGGACGGGTCGTGGTGCGGAAGAGATTGCCGAGCACCTCGATTTTCATGCGATCCATGAGGCCGACGAAGAGTTCGTAGGCAGCGTGCTTATATTCGACGAGGGGATCCTTTTGCGCGTAGCGGTAGTTTCCGATCGACTCACGGAGGCTGTCCATTTCGTAAAGGTGCTCCTGCCAGAGTTGGTCGATGCTGTGAAGAATCACGAATCGCTCGAGGCCTTCGACTTGCTCAGGGTCTTCGAATTTGGTTTTCACCTCGTAGGCGGCTTTGACTTGGTCGATGAGAAAATCGAGATTCTCCTCGGCGTTGCGGGAGTCGAGCTTGGCATCTTCAGCGGTGAGTCCGAGGGGGAACTGGAGGTTGAACGTGTTCAGCGTCGCGACGGGATCAAGCTGACCGGATTCAGAATCGAAGCAGTCCCGGAGCAGGGGGGGCATCGCGTCCTCAATGATCTCAGTGATGAGAGCGTGGGGATCTTCGGTCGTGAGAACATCGTTGCGGTAGCCGTAAACGACACTCCGCTGGTTGTTCATGACGTCGTCGTATTCGAGAATGTGTTTCCGTGAGAGGTAGTCACGCTGCTCGACTTTTTTCTGAGCGTTTTCGACGGACTTGTTGAGCCACTTGTGCTCAAGCTCCTGACCTTCTTCGAGGCCGAAGCGATCCATCATCTTCGTCATGCGCTCGGCGGCTCCGAACTGCATCATGAGGTCGTCCTCGAAGCTGACGTAAAAGACGGACATGCCGGGGTCGCCCTGACGCGAACAACGTCCGCGAAGCTGGCGATCGACACGACGGCTGCGGTGGCGCTCGGTTGCGATGACGAAAAGTCCGCCTTTGTCGCTGACACCTTCGCCGAGTTTAATGTCGGTGCCTCGACCGGCCATGTTCGTGGCGACAGTGACTGATCCCGGCTGACCGGCACGGGCCACGATTTCCGCCTCCTGGAGGTGGAACTTCGCGTTGAGGACGGAGTGGGGGATCTTCGCCATTTTCAACATGCGGGCGAGAACTTCGGAGGACTCGACGCTGGCGGTTCCGAGAAGGACCGGCTGTCCTTCCGCATGGCGCTCACGAACGAGATCAATGACCGCCTTGAATTTCTCACGCTGGGTCTTGAAAATTTTGTCGTTCAGATCTTTGCGGGCAATCGCGCGATTTGTCGGGACGACGAGGACTTCCAATTTGTAAATATCGTGGAATTCGGCGGCTTCGGTTTCCGCGGTTCCGGTCATGCCGCCGAGCTTTTCGTAGAGGCGGAAGTAGTTCTGGATCGTGATCGAGGCATAGGTCTGAGTCTCGCCTTCGATGGTGACGCCCTCTTTCGCTTCGACTGCCTGGTGAAGGCCATCAGACCAGCGACGTCCGGACATCTTACGACCGGTGTTTTCGTCAACGATCATGACTTTGTTGTCCTCGACGACGTAATGCACGTCTTTCTCATAGAGGGTGTAAGCCCGCATGAGCTGAGAGATGGTATGCATTTTCTCGGCCTGAGCCGCCATCTTAGTTTGGAGTTCAGTCTTCTTCTTCGCTTTCTGGGCGTCGGAGAGGTTCTCTGCTCCGTCAATCGTTGAAAACGCTTCGGAGAGGTCGGGAAGGACGAAGGCCTCAGGTTCATCAGGACTGAGGAACTGGCGGCCTTTTTCCGTCAGTTCGGCTTCGTGCTGCTTCGGATCGAGGGTGAAATAGAGTTCCTCTTTCAGTGCAAAGAGGGCGGTCTTCTGAGGATCACGATAAAATTCGAGTTCCGCTTTTTCCATGGCCCGACGGATCTCAGCGCTCTCCATTGAGCGCATCAGGGCTCGGTTTCTGGGCATGCCGAGTTTGAGCTTGAAGAACACGGTCCCTGCTTCGGCGGTGTTCCCGGCTTCGAATTCCTTCTTCGCCTCCTGCGCGAGGTCGTTACAAAGGGCGGTTTGCTTGCGGAAGAGGTTCTGGATTTGCCCCTTGTAGTTATCAAACTGCTGGTCCTGTCTCACGGTGACGGGGCCGGAAATGATCAGTGGCGTCCGTGCTTCATCGACAAGGACGGAGTCAACCTCATCGATCAGGGAGAAATAGTGGTTTCTCTGCACTTGCTGAGAGGCTTCCTGGGTCATGCCGTTGTCGCGGAGGTAATCGAACCCAAACTCACTCGCCGTCCCGTAGGTGATATCACGCTCATACATCTCTTTGCGGCTCGGGCCGCGCTGGTCGTTCTGGATGCAGCCGACGGTGAGGCCGAGCCACTCGAAGAGGTATCCCATCCATTCAGAGTCACGACGGGCGAGGTAGTCGTTCACGGTGATGACGTGAACGCCCATGCCGGTGAGGGCATTGAGGTAAACGGGGAGCGTCGCGACGAGAGTTTTACCTTCACCGGTCGCCATCTCGGCAATCATGCCGCGGTGCAATCCGATCCCGCCGATGAGCTGGACGTCGAAGTGGACCATCTCCCACTTGACGGGATGGTCGCAGACATTCCATTCCTGACCGCAGAGACGGCGGGCGGTATTTTTGACGACCGCGTAAGCTTCAGGAAGGATTTTCTCGAGATAAGCAGCCCGGGCCGCAGGGAACTTTTCCTTCAGATCGGTAAAAAGTCGCTGCGCAGTGAGGATTTGCGCGACGAGTGCTTCGTTTTCGAGCGTTGAGACCTCCTCCGTCTTTGTGAAGGCATCCGCTTCACGAAACTCGTCGGCAAGCTTGCTGAAGCGCTCTGTCCATCCTGCGAGGGCTTCACGGTTTTCGTCGCCGGACCTGGCATTGAGCATGCGTTCGCTGAAAGAGGTGACACGAAGATCGTAGCGGCTGAGGTGCTCTTTCCACGCGGTAGTCTTGTCCCTGAGGACCTGATCCGGCTCATTCTGGAGCGATATTTCGATCTCGTTAATGCGCTCGACGATGGGCGCAACTTTCTTGATGACGCGCTGATTGCGGCTGCCAACGATGAGTTTAAGAATGAACTTAAGCATGGTCTGGGGTCTGAAAAAGATTAAGGAAGGCGAAGCATACGGTATTTCAGACTTTTTTCAGTCACTTTTGCCTCGCGAAAAGAAGGGAGAGGGGACGCAATCAGGAGTGACGGCGGAGGAATTCGTCGGCGAGAGCGCGATAGGCGACCGATCCGGAGCAGGACGGCGCGTAGTCAGTGATCGTCTGCCCGTAGCTGGGTGCTTCGCCAAGCCGGATGTTTCGGGGGATGATCGTTTCGTAGGTCACCTCCGGAAAATACTCACGGACGTCATTGATCACCATCGCCGAGAGATTCGTCCGGCTGTCCGCCATTGTCATGACGATCCCTTCAAGGACGACATTTGAGTTGGCACCCGATTCTTTGATTTGCTGATGGACCCCGACAATTTTTGAAAGACCTTCGAGGCCAAAATATTCGCATTGGAGCGGGACGATGAGTTCGTCCGCCGCGGCGAGAGCCGAGGTCATGAGGACTCCGAGAGACGGCGGGCAGTCCATCAGCATGTAATCAGCCGGATTGGATTGTTTAAAAGGCTCCAGCAGATTCTTGAGCCGGACAAGGTGATCATCCTCCCTCGCCATTTCGATTTCACAACCGGCGAGATCCATGTCACAGGGGATCAGGGAAAGGTTTTCGTATTTCGTCGCGAGAACGAGTTCAGAGACATCGCCCCCTCCGATGAGATGCTGATAGATACTGGGATGGTCGCCCGGAGTGAAATCGAGGGCACTGGTTGTGTTTGCCTGCGGATCCAGGTCGAGAACGATCACCTTCACGCCCAGTTCGGCGAGGCAGGCCCCGAGATTCACCGAAGTGGTCGTTTTTCCGACGCCTCCTTTTTGGTTGGCAATGGCAATGGTTTTCATGGGGGAGTGTTCGCGAAAGAAGGTGGGCGGGAAAGTGGCCCGATCCTGCCTGTCGCGAAAGGAAAAAAGGGCGACATTCAGGAAAAGTTTTGGAGCGATATTCAGGCGGATCGCTCAAGAGCATCAACCAATACACTCCTTATCGGTGCCGTTTTTAGAGACGCGGAAGAAGTAATTTCCTGAACGCGCCGTTTGCCTGCGGGACAGTGTTGACCGCTCGTGTCGGACAGTTCCTGCATTGATTGACTTTCGTGATTCGAATTTCTAGTCTGGCGACAGAACTCGCGTCCCTAATGCGGAGCTTTCGCTTTCAACCGATTCATCACATGAAAAATATTGTGCTCACCTCCCTTTTGCTTTTGACCTCGCCTTTCGCCCTTTCCAGTGAGTTGGAGACGCTGACAGCAGGCTACGAACGCGAGAAAGCGCGGGTCCTCGCACCGGTCGAGTTAAAGTATGACGCCGCCTTGCGGGAGTTGAAACTGAAATACACGCAGGCCGGGCGGCTTGAGGAGGCGATTGCCGTGACGGAGATTCTGGAAAGCCGGAGCAGCGAGGAAGGAGGCGACTGGTTGCGGGACGCCGACACACTCTGGAAGTGGCAGTCAGGTGGGCAGTTCACCTTGCAGAAGAACCAGCGAGCGCTTCACACAAGTTGGAAGAAGCCGGGGAAATGGTCAAGAATCGACGAAGATACCATTGAAGTCATCGATGACCGGGATCGGAAATACACGATTACCTTCAAAGACCGGAAGTCGGCCGAGGTATCTGCCCAACACGGCGGTGGGACGATGATTTTTCTCGTTGAGGAGTGAGGTTATCGGAAGTGGCAGGAGAGGATTTCATTCGATCGTGGCATCCCCTATCGTTAATTCCCGACTTGCAATCCACGTCTGGCTTTGGTGTAGTGGCGGAACTGAAAAGGAGACTCCATCTTTCTTCATTGGATTCCGCTAAGCGCCGTCAGGCTGCGATCATAGTGGCGATGCTTTACTGCGGATTTCCCTTTCTGATCATCGCTCAAGAGGAAGCTCCGATTGAGCCAACCCCGGAAGCGGAGGCACCGGCTGAGTCCGGGCCGGAGAAAAAGAAGACGCCCGAAGAGATCCGCGAAGAAATGCTGGAGCGCCTCGCGGATCAGATGTCGAAGCGCATGTCCTCGTTGAAAGAGAGGGAGCAGGCGATTCAGGTTCGCGAAAAAGCACTCGGGGAGCGTGAGGAGGCGCTCGGGGATCGCGAACGCATGATTGGCTCGATGGAAGAACTCATGCAACTGCGTGAGGAAGTGATCATGCGCCGGGAGAAGCTTCCGCCCCCGCAATCCTGGAACGGCCCGGCTGCTCCGGCAGTTTACGGACGATACGCGGCGGTGCTCGATGGAGAGACGATGCAGTTTTACCACAAGAAGAATGCGGAAGACCGCACTCCCGTGGCAAGCACTCAGAAGCTGGTGACCGCTCTTGTGGTGTGTCACGAAGGGGATCTCGACCGGCTCGTGGAAGTGCCTCGGGAGGTCTACGATGTCGAGCCAACCGTGGTCGGGGTGAAGCCGGGTGAAAAGTACACGAGACGCCAGATGCTCACGGCACTTCTCGTCAAAAGCGGAAACGACATCGCCGCGACCCTCGCAATCGACAACGCGGGATCGATTGAGGCTTTTGCCGAAAAAATGAATACCTTCGCCAAGTACATCGGGATGACGGATTCGAATTTTGTGAATCCCCACGGTCTACCCGCCTCCGGCCAATATTCGACGGCGAGAGACATCGCGATCGCCGCCTATGAGGCTTATCAGGTGCCTGACATTCGCGAAATGGTGAACAAGCCGACCTATGAATTTGTGTTCAACAGTGGGGATGTCCGCATGCTTTACAACACGAACAAGGTGCTCACCTCGTTCGAAGGCTGTAACGGCATGAAGACCGGCTTCACCTATGCAGCGGGGAATTGTCTTGTCTCAAGCGCCACCGTGAATGGGAATGATCGCATCTCGGTCGTGATCAAGAGCGCGCGCCCGCAGGTGTGGGAAGACAGCAAAAAACTTCTCCAGTGGTCGCTCGATCTCGAGATGAATGGACCGCTCGATGATCTGGCAATGCACGCACGCCCCGACCTCAGGTAAGTAAGGCTTTAGCCTCCGAAGTAGGAGTTTGCGGCCGGCGTGCCGAAGAAAGGCATTCTCCTCACCGCCGTTGCCCGTTAACTGAGGGCTGCGGCGGCATCCTCGACGGCATCAACAATGGCCTGTTTCACGTCATCGACCGAGATTGGCTTGGCGACAAAGCCGTTCATGCCGCCGGAGAGACAGGAATCGCGCACTCCGGCAAGCGCGTGGCCTGTCATCGCAACGATGACCGGTTGGCGCGCGAGGCCGAAATTTTGCCGGATCGCTTCGGTTGCATCAAGGCCACCCATGACCGGCATCTGAAGATCCATGAAAACGAGGTCGATATCACCCTTCGAAACACGCTCGACACCCTTTGCTCCGTTGTTTGCGAATTCGATGTTTTCGTAGCCCAGTTTTTCGAGGACCATCCCGGCGATTTTTTGGTTCATGAGGACATCCTCGACGATGAGAATTCGAGCGGGATAGCGCTTCGCGAATTCTCCACCTTTCAGCGAAGTGCCATTTCCGGTCCTCTCATACTTCGTCTCAGAGACTTCGATCCCGCGCTTTCGCTGAATCATGCAGACCGCGTCTTTTAACAATTTGAGCTCTGAAACAGGTTTGTAGAGGGTGCGAATGAGAGGGTATTTGTTCTCGTCAATCCGAATGCTGCTTTCGCCGATGCTGGAGAGAAAAATGGAAGGAATCTCGTGATGGATCAGTTCATCAGCGAAGCTCTTCATGTTTTCCTCGTGCTCCATTGCCATGGGATCGGCAACGACGAGATCGGGAGCTTTCGCGGCAATGTGCGAGGCGAGTTCAGGAGTGAACTTTTTCGCGGTGTGAACATCGATCTGCCAGGATTCGAGGTAAGTCTTCAGAAGGGTGTTCAAGGCGGCGTTCCGTGTCAGGAGGACACAAGTCATGCCGTGAAGCGGCTTTTGATTTTCGATTTGATGCTGCGGTTTGATCGCGCCCTGCTGCGGCACCTCTCGAAAGGGGATGTTGAAGGCAAACTCAGAGCCGACACCGAGTTCACTGCGCACACTCAGCGAGCCGCCGAAATATTGGCAAAGCTTCCGGCTGATCGCGAGTCCGAGTCCGGTTCCTCCGAAGCGTCTCGTCGTTGAGGCGTCGGCCTGGGTGAAGGCTTCGAAAATACGATCGAGGTTCTCTTCCGCGATACCGATGCCGGAATCTTTCACTGACACGCGAATCATGGACTCACTCCCGGATTTCGTTTCACGGCTTATCAGGCTCGCCGTGATGATGACCTCACCTTTGTGGGTGAATTTCATGGCATTGCCTACCAGGTTCACGAGGACTTGCTTGATTCGCTCGCGGTCGCCGAAGACCATGCTTGGGACACGTTTCTCAATGAAGTAAATCAGCTCGATCTGGCTTTCGGCGGCGTAGTAGGCGAACATTTCGATCGTCTCTTCGACGAGAGCGGTGAGGTCAACCGGCTCGTTTTCGAGCTCCATTTTTTCGGATTCGAGTTTTGAAAAATCGAGGACATCGTTGATGAGGTGAACGAGAGATTGGCCGCTCGATCTCATGATCTGGACGAGTTCCTTTTGCTCACTCGTCAGGGGAGTTTCAATGAGGAGGCTCGTCGTTCCGATGATCCCGTTCATCGGGGTTCGGATTTCGTGGCTCATGTTCGCGAGGAAATCTGACTTTGCTTCCTGCGCTACCTCCGCCTGCTGCTTGGCGACTTGAATCTCGTGAATCGATTCTTCGAACTGCGAAGTGGTCCGGCGCAAGCTTTCCGCCATGAGGTTGAAGCTCGCGTGGATACGCTCGATCTCAGGGGGGCCGGATTCTTTCAGCCGATAGTCGTAGCGGCCCTCACTGACGGTCTTCATTCCTTCCGAAAGCCCCTTGAGGCGCTGTGAGAACCAGGCTCCCATAAAAATGAGAGAGATGAGCAAAGGGACGATTCCGATGAGGGGAAAGAGGTGGCGCAGATCGAGGACGCTGGTGAGCCGCAGAATGCGTGTGCTCACGACCGACTCTGCCGCGACATAGATCCTCTCATTGCCGACCTGAGTCGGGAAAACCGCCCGAAGCGTCATGGATTTTGCGTTGGAATTTCCAAAACTGGCGCGAAGGACATTGGTGGCGGCATCGAGATCTTCGAGCTCGCCGGCGAATCCGCGAAAAAGAGGACGTCCCGTCGTGATCACATCGAGGAGCATTGATGAGAGCATTGCTTCGTCTTCAGCCTCGTAGGCAGTGGATTCCTGAACGAATGCCGTTTTCGGACCGCCTTCGGCTTCGTCGATGCTGAAAATCTTGACTCTCGCGACTGGCCGGTCGGATAGCGTGTAGTTGATGTTATTTAGAAATGAATCCACCTCGGCGAGAGCTGCCGGATTCTCGACCTCAAGCTTTCCGAGAAAATTCGGGGACATTTCCCGGGAAAATTCCGCAACAACGGCGTAAAATCGCTCGTTAAGATTTCTCTTCGCGGTCTTCACCTCGTGAAGGTAAGTGACGCCAAGCCCGAGGACGGCTCCTGCAGCAGCCATGATAAGGCTGGCAAAAAGCAACATGAATCCAAGAGATGGTCGGCGGGAAGACATCGGGATAATATCGTAGCATGAGACTGTTAATCAATATAAAAAGAATAATTTTCATAATTAATTTGAATGATTGATTACTTGAAGAGACGGGGTCGTTGAATTAAATTCGCGCTCCTCCGAAAAAGCGCGATTAGCTCAGGGGTAGAGCACCTCGTTCACACCGAGGGGGTCACTGGTTCAAATCCAGTATCGCGCATTTTTTCAACCTGCCCGCTTGAGCCGGGAAGAGCGTGCGAAGGCACTAGTCCAGCGCCGGAATTGCCTTGCTAAGTTCCAAAGCAAGCTGATCGGGCCCCAGCGCGCCTCTAAGCTGAGCGGTCACGCGACCCTCTGAGTCGTGGACAGCAATATGCGGTATGCCTTGAACTCCGTATTGCAGCATCAAGGTTTGGTTTTCCGCCTCATCGGCGTCGAGGTAAGCCCAGACAAATTGATCATGAAACGGCTTCACTTCCGGACTCGGATAAACGGCCCTTTTCATGATCTGGCAGGGAGGGCACCAAGCAGCGGAAAAAATCACAATGAGAGGCTTATTTTCTGCCGTCGCTTTTTCTTTCGCCTCCGTGAAAGAGTCCTCAAACTGAGGGGCGGCCGACGAGGAAAAAGCTGAGGCAAAGAGGGCACTTCCTAAAAGGAACGAGAGAGAAATCTGTCGGCGCGTTTGCTTCATTCGTGGGATAAGATAACGCTCATCCTATCTTGCGCAACTTCACCCGTTTTCGCGGCGCGGGTTCACCTCTCGTCGTGACTACTTTTTGTCCTTGTTCGGATCGTAGAATATTCGGATATCCGCCTCGGTCGTGCCGAGGAGTTCCTGGGCCCGTTTCAGGGCGTTTCTCGTCGAGAGATTCGGGTTCTTGGGATTGTTCGCAAAGATATTACTTCTCCCAATCACTTCGACGGTACCGGCGTTTTTGAGGACGCGATAGACCTCCTTCGTCGCGCCACTGATGATGACGTGGCGGTCGTGTGTGTTAAGAAACTGAACCATCTCCTCGAGGGCGACAACGCTCGTCGCATCGAGGTGACGGGCGTTTTTGAGGCGCAAAATGATGACGCGTAGATCGGGATCGAGCGAGGTTTTCTGGATCTGAGTGCGGAATAACTCGGCAGCACCGAAAAAGAGATCGCCCTCGACATGGACGATGGAGATCGCCGGCATGGGGCGGGTGCGTTTTTCCCCCGCCTCACGGAGTTCCCCTTTTTCGGAAAACTCATACTCGGTGAGATAAGGGCGGCTCGCCGCGCGCAGGTAAAGCATGATGGAAATGCCGACGCCGAGGAAAATCGCGACATTCAGGGGCATGACGAGGGCGGCGATGAAGGTCGTCAGAAGCACCGCTGCATCCGAGGAGGTGGCATAGAGTGAAATCCGGATGTGATGACGATTGATCACCGATGCCGCGATGCACATCACGAGCATTGCGAGGCTGCACTTGGGAACATGGACCATGTAGTCACCGAGAAGAAGGAGGCCCGCGACGCAAAGAAATCCGCTGATGATGCTGGAGAGGCGGGAGACCGCGCCGCTGGAGAAATTGAGGGCCGAGCGGGTCAGCGATCCTGAGGCAGGCATTCCCCCCGTCACCGAAGCGGCGAGGTTCGCCATGCCGACGCTGAGCATGTCCTGATTGACATCGGGTCGATCTCCCACGCGGCTCGCGAGGGTTTTCGACATGACGGAGTTTTCGAGGGCGGCGAGGAAAGCAATTGAAAAAGCCAGTCCGATGAGGCGGCTCAAGTCGGTAAAAATGCCCCGGCTGCTGATTTCGGGGAGGCGGGGTTTCAGATCGGCGAGGGCAAAGGCCTCGAATGTGCCCACTTCCCAGTGAGAATAACGATGCAGAAAATAGTAGGCTCCGGAAACGAGCAAAAGCGTGATCGCGAAGACGGGCAGGTTCGGGAGCTTCCGCCGCAGGAAAAACCAGATGAGAAAAGTGGCAACTGAGAGTGTCACCGGTTGCCATTGAAGGTGAGTAAATTCGGCGGCGGTTCCCTGAATAATGGTGAAAAAAGTCTTCGGCCCCTCTGAGATCGTATCGGGTAGCTCAATCCCGAGAACGTGTTTCATCTGGTTCGCAATGATGAGGACGGCCGCGCCTGTGATGTAGCCGACGACGACCGAGCGGCTGACATATTGGACCAATTCTGCGACGCGGAAGAGTGCTCCGATGGTCAGGAGAACCCCAACGAGAAGAGCAAGCATCGGGAGATAAAAGAGGCGATCGGCAGCGGAAAAGGCGGCGAAACTCGCGAAGAGCATGAAGGCCGTTGCATTCGTCGGTCCGAGGATGGTGTGTCGTGACCCCGCGAAGAGCGGGGCGATGATCGCGGCGACCGCCCCGGAGACAATTCCGTATTGAATCGGGAGATCGGCAATGACGGCGTAGGCCATTCCCTGAGGGAAAGCGAGGAGGGCGACGTTCAATCCGGAAAGAGCGTCGGATCTAAGATCCCCCGGGCGATAGCCTTGAAAAGACTTTCTGATCGGAAGAAAATCGATCGAGTTTTCCCCGATAAAATTCCCGATTCTTTTTCCCAGTCTTCTAAACAGCCAGCGATTCCGTCTCCTCATACAAACGTCGCTTTTAATATTGGGTCAGGCGGCGGGGATGACAATCCTTAATCCCTGGATTGCAGGTGTTTAACCCGATCGTGTCCGAATTTTTTCGAGATATCCTCAAGCATCAGGTAAATGCAGGGGACGAGAATCAAGGTGATGACGGTCGCGAAGAGAATCCCGAAGCTGAGGGAAACAGCCATGGGAATGAGGAATCGTGCCTGCACATCCGTCTCCAGCAACATCGGGGTGAGGCCGGCAAAGGTCGTCAATGATGTCAGGAGGATAGGGCGAAAACGGGCCGCCCCGGCTTCCCATGCCGCATCGTGGATTGACTGACCTTCTTTGACATGACGGTTCACGTAATCGACGAGAACGAGACTGTCATTCACGACGACGCCGGAGAGGGCGACGATGCCACACATGCTCATGATCGAAAAATTGAAGCCCATGATGAGGTGGCCGAAGACGGCCCCGACAAGCCCGAAGGGGATCACCGACATAACGATGAGTGGCTGAACGTAGGATCGCAGCGGAATCGCCATGAGAATATACATGCCGAGAAGAGCGAGGACGGCCTTGCTTCCCATCTCGCTGACCGATTGATTTTGATCCTTCTGCTCTCCTTCAAAGCTGTATTGAATACCGGGATAATTTTCGACGATCTTTTCGAGGGCTCCCTTTTCCACCTCAGGCAGCGGAGGTTTCCCGCTCATTTCGCGGAATAGATTCTGAATATTCTCTTTCCAGAGTTGGCCTTCCGTTTTTTCAATGCCCCCCGCTGTTAATGAGCGAACGACCTCGGTCGCGTTGGTGCCCGTGGCTCTGTCGACGTCGGCGGTGATGCGAATGGCGCGCTGCTGATCGGTGCGCTGGATTGTGGCGTTGCTGCGTCCAAACTCGACCGTCGCAACTTCGGAGAAGGGAACCTCATCCCCGTCCGGAGTTCGGATTTTGATGTTTTGTAAGTCGGCGATTGAAGCCCGCTCGTTCAGTGGATAGCGGACGTAGACTTCCACTTCATTCTTACCCCGCTGAAGTCGTTGAATGAGATCGCCGTAGAACCCCTGACGTACTTGACGGGCGACATCATCGAGGCGAAGACCGAGCGCAGTTCCCCGGGGCAGGATGTTCAGTTTCAGCTCTCGTTTCCCTTCGACATCCGAGTCGGAAATATCGATGACGCCGGCGAATCCTGCGAGCGCGGCCTTGGCCTCGTCGGTCGCTTTTTCAAGATCATCGAGGTTGTCTCCTACGATCTCGAGGTCGATCGCATTGCCTCCTGCCGCGGACTCGGTCGCAAAGGTCAGTTCAACCGCACCGGGAATCGGACCAACCCTTTTTCGCCATTCAGAAACGATTTCAACGCCGGTAGCACTTCGTTCGGTCGATGGCCGCAGCTCGATCGTCACTTCTCCAAGATGGTTTCCCTTCGGCATCATCCCTCCCGGAGCGCCCATTCCCTGCATGAGAGGTTGGGTGCCAACACTGGCGAGCATGTGCTTGATGACGCCTTCGCCATCCGGGCCCTCAAATTTTTCATTCAGAGCGAAGGCATTCTCTTCAATTTTGCGCACCGCAGCTTCAGTTGTCTCAAAGGAAACTCCCTGCGCCATCTTGATTTTTGCATTGATGACATCGGTTTCCACTTCCGGAAAGAAGACGAACTTGATGTGACCGGAACTGACCGTTCCAATCGTGACCACGAAAATCGAAAAGAACGCGATGAGAACGAGATAACGGTTTCGAAGAGAAAAGGAGAGAGCAGGGCGAAAATACCGATCGATGAATACCTCAAGACCCCGGGAGAAGAGGCGCTGAAAACGAATGATCGGGCCGGGCTCTTTCTCCTCGCTGGCGGGTTTCAAGAGCGCAAGGTGAGACGGCAGAATCAATTTGGACTGAATGAGCGAAAAAAGCAGGGTGGGGATGACAATGAGAGGAATGTTAGGCCAGATTTTCCCACTCACCCCGCTGAGTCCCAACATCGGGGTAAAGGCCATTGCGGTGGTGAGAATACCAAAGGTAACAACCACACCGACTTCACGGGTTCCGCGGGGTGCCGCATCGCGGGGGTGCTCGCCTTTTCGCATCCGGCTGTAAACGTTTTCCCCGACAACAATTGCGTCATCGACGACGATTCCGAGCACGAGGATGAACGCAAAAAGCGAGATCATGTTGATCGAAATCCCGGTATAGGGCATGAGGGCGATCGCTCCTGCGAATGAGACGGGGATTCCGATCGAAACGAGGAGAGCGAGGCTGGGGCGGAGGAAAAGGGTGAGGACGAGGGTGACGAGAATGAGTCCAAAGATACCGTTTTTAGCGAGGAGATTGAGGCGGCCCGAGAGGTAAAGAGAATCGTCTTTCCAGATTTCGAGAGTGACCCCATCGGGAAGCGAACCCGGAGCAACTTCGTAGACATATTTTTTAACCGTGTCGGCGATCTTGATCGTGTCTTCGTTGCCGACGCGGAAGACATTGATGAGGATGGATGGTTTTCCATCGAAGCTGGTATCGACCGAATCTTCTTCGAATCCGTCGATGATGGTCGCGATTTCGCCAAGCCCGACCCGGGAGCCGTCAGGGCGGGTCACCACCGTGATGTCGCGAAATTCCTCGGCAGAGTAGCGTCTCTGTTCCGTGCGAAGCAGGACCTCACCACCTTCGGTTTTCACGGAACCGCCCGGGAGATCGAGTGAGGCGCGCCGGACCGCTCCGGCGACCTGATCGAAAGTGAGTCCATATTGCCGAAGGGTCTGCTCTGACACTTCGATCGAAATCTCGTAATCGCGGACTCCGGCGAGCGCAGCCTGCGTCACCGGTTCTTTGGTGCCTTTGTAGGTCAGTAATCCGGTGCGAACCCGTTCCGCGAGCTCGCGGAGGGTGCGCTCATCCGTATCAGCGGAGACGGAGATGCTCATGACCTGAGCTTTGATAAGAATCTCTTCGAGGATGGGCTCTTCGGCTTCCTCCGCAATATTCTGAATCGCATCGACCCGGGTCTTCACGTCATCCATGACGTTGCGTGGATTGAAGCCGGTCGCCACTTCCACGGTGACGGTGGCGTTGCCCTGATTCGCGTAGGAGCGAATCGTATCGATGCCGTCGACGTCCTGAATCGCTTCTTCAATCGGAACGATGATTCCTTTTTCGACCTCCGTCGGTGTCGCGTTCGGGTAGGGAACCGTCACGTTGATCGCATCGACCGAGATCTCCGGAAAGATTTCTTTCTTGATTGAAGGCCAGGTCCCCAGCCCGATCACGACAATCAAAAGCATGAGAAAGTTCGCCGCGACATGGTTGCGGCTGAACCAGTAAATCACTCCTGAGTTTTGAGATTCTTCGCTCACGTTATTCGGAAATCGAGGTGGATGGAATTGTCGCTTCGATGGCGGCGGGGGAGGGGTCCACTTGCATTCCTGCGACCAGATCAGGGAGTTCCGTGAGACTGACTTTCTCGCCTTCTTTGAGACCATCGCTCACGTAGACAAAATTCCCTTCACGGTGGATAACGGTCACTCTCCGGAAATCGATTCGGTTGTCTTCATCAATCACGACGACTTCGTTTAAATCACGGAAAGCCCCGAATGGGATTTTGGCAACGTCAGGCAGTGGTCGGCTCGGAATCGAGGCATCGACATAGAGGCCCGGGCGAATTTCAATCCCGCTGGGATCAACCGCCTCACCAATCCGGGCGATGAGATACAACGATCGGGTTGCGCGATCAATTTCACCTTCGCTACGAACGATTTCCGCGTTCCATCGTCGGGTTTTGCCGGCGGCTGTGGCCCTGATTTCGGCGGTCCCTTCCGGATCTCCCTTGTCGTTACTTCGGAGAAAAGCAGCACTGTCCACCGAGAGGGGAAGACGGACTTCAAACGGGGCAATCGTATAGATCTCTGCAACCGGAGCGGCAGGGGCGAGGTAGTTCCCAAGCTCCGTCGAGGTCGAGGCGATGACTCCATCATAGGGGGCGCGGACCGTGGTTCTTTCGAGATCGTTTTTCGCTTTTGCGAGAGCAGCCCCGGCAGAGGCGACCCGGGCAAGGGCGCTTTTCAGCTGGGGTTTTCGAGCGAGGAGTTCAGAGGGTTCGCCGGGGTTTCCGAGGCGCTTCCAGTCACGCATCGCCTGGTCAGCTTTGGCTTCTTCCGAGGCGAGATTCACCTCTGCTTCGGCGAGGGTGCTGGCTGCCTGAGCTTCAGCTGCTTCGTAATCCGTTTGATCGATCCTGACGAGGACGTCGCCTTTCGAAGCCTGCATCCCCGTTTCAAAAAGGGGAGAGACCTCGACCACTTTTCCACCAACTTCAGCCGAAAGCAGGGTGCGTCTGTCGGGTTGGATGATGCCCTGCGAGGGGAGTTGGAAGACTTCTTCCCCTTTGCTCACGGTCATGTACTCGACGACCGGGAGGGTGATGATTTCCTCTTTCTTTGCCGCTTCGGGACGGGTAATCCAGAGCAAGATAGAGAATGCAATGGCGACGAGGAAAATGGCGACGCCGATGATGACTTTTCCAAAACGTTTCATGAGTCTGTCTCCTTGGTCGATGGAGGGGGATCGTAGGGGCGGAAACTTCCGCCGAGAGCGAGATAGAGATCGACCCGGTTTTCGAGTCGCAGGCGACGGACGGTGAGCAACTGCGACCGGGCGGTGAATTCCTGCTGCTGCGAGGCGAGGACAGTGAGGATGTCTCCGGTGCCGTTTTCAAATTCGCTGCGAGCGCGTTCGTAGGCTTCGGCTGAAAGGCGGGCGGTCCGGATCAGGGCAGTGACCCGGTTGCTGAGAAATTCCTCCGAAGCGAGCGCGTTTTCGACTTCGGCAAAAGCGGTGAGCGCGGCTTGTTCGAATTCCGTCGCTGACAGTTCGAGCTCCGCCTCCCGTCTCGCGATGTTCGCGCGGAGTCTTCCCCCTTGCAGGATCGGTTGCGCGAGATTTCCGGCGACGCCCCAGACGGTGAAGCCGCTGTCGAGAATTTGGCCAATGTCTTCGCTCGAAGTTCCGAAGCTGCTCGTCAGGCCAATCGCGGGGAGGAGAGAACGCTTCGCCTCGAAGACCCGCTCATCGGCTGCCGCGATGCGCCGCTCTGCCGCCGCGAGGTCAGGGCGACGATCAAGAAGGGTCGAGGGCAGATCTGCGGGAACTCTGCCCGGAAAATCGGGGAGTTCCGCCGTTTTGCCGGCCTGTCCTGCCGGGTAGCGTCCGGCGAGCACCTCCAACTGGCGCGAAGTTCGCTGTGCGAGATCGAGCTGCGTTTGCAACGAATCCTCAGCTCGCGAAACGTCCGCCGCAGAGAGAAGAAGTTCGGAGGCGAAGTTGCGGCCATTCTCTTCGATGCCGGACTCAAAGCGATCGCGGAGGAGCGCCTCCGTTCCGGAGAAAGTTTGAATCGTTGACTTCGTGAGCACGACCTGATCTCTTGCTTCGGCGAGGGCAAACCAGGCCTTCGCTGCCTGGCCGGTGAGGGATAATTCTGCGGTCGCGCGATCATATTCCGAGGCTTCAAATTCAGCGACCGAAGCCTTTGTCGCGGCGCGAATTCTTCCCCAGAGGTCGATTTCCCAGCTCAGATCGAGCGAGAGACCGAATTGATTATTTCGCGCCGAGAGGACGCTGCCCGGCGGTGCTCCGGGAATCGGAAGCCCGATGAAATTCTGCAGATTCCGTGCGCCCGAGCCTCCGCCCTGGAGTTGGGGATAGAGATCGGAAGCGATGATGTTCGCTGAGGTTCTCGCGATCTCGATTCGTGACTGAGCGGCTTTGAGGTCTTTGTTGTTTTCCCGCACTGAATCCACAAAGGTGGAGAGATGGGGGTCGGAAAAATTCTCGATCCAGTGATGATCGGGGAAGGTGTCAGGGCGGTAGGAATTTCCTGCGATCCAGTGTCCCGGTGCCTGGACCGAGGTGTGCTCCCTGGCGTCGGGGGGCGAAAGTGATTCGCAACTGCTCAGAAAAAGGAGTGCGGCGAGCGAGGTGACGACAGCCTTGGCGCCCGGCTTCCTTCCCGGTGCCATTTTCTCCTGAGCGCTGGATTCTGCCCGGAGTCCTGCCGCCGTGAAATCAATGAGGCGACGGAGGATGTCTTCCGGATCAGTCGACTCGACCCGTCCCTGGGAAAAAACGGTGACCCGATCTCCGTGGGTGAGGGCGTAGACCATCGTCCCGAACGAAAAGTGCATGCGCCAGAAGAGGTCGATATCGGCAACATGGGGAAGGGAAAGCGAAACGGCTTTCATGAACCGGCTGATCATCTCGTGAAAGAGAGTCACGAGTGTTTCCGAGAAGTTTTCGGTCGGCTCGGCGAGACAGCGACCGGCGAGCTTGAGATAGACCGAGGATTGGTGAGGGGACGCTTTGAGTTGATTCACGACCGGTCGGTGGACCGATTCCAGAATCTCTTCGATGGGCACCGGCTTGCCCTGATAGCGGGCTTCGACTTCATCGAGGAGACGCAGGCGTTGTTCATTGATCGGGCCGATGACCTGGGTCAAGACTTCTGCGATGAGTGCCTCTTTAGACCCAAAGTGATAATTCACGGAGGCGATATTGACGCCGGCCTCGCTTGTAATTTGCCTCAAAGAAACGTCCCTGAAGCCATGATCTGAGAACAGCTGTTCCGCCGTATCGAGGATACGGGTTCGGGTCTCAGTCTGTTGCAAATTTGCCTTGGCCATCTTGTCGGAGACGCAAAATCTCCAACGAATGTTTCAAACAGTTGTTTGAAACTGGCAAGTAAAGATTTCGTTTTTATTGTGAGAGAGCCTCTCGAGGCAACGGACAGGACGGTGCGATCAGGGCTGAATCGTCGGCGTCTTAGGCGGATCGATGCTCATGATCTTGTCATGAATTTTGAGGATCTCTTTCGATTTCTCAAAGAAAGCCGCGACGTCTTCCGCGCTTCGCTCATTGGAATCGACGACTGATTCGAGCTGAGCGAGGTATTGATTGATATCGAGAGAGACCCCGGCCATTTGGCGCTGCGCGTTGGTGTAAGCGGTGGCAACGCGACTCTGTGCTTCAGTGAGAGCGGAGAGGCGCCCCTGATTTTCGAAATACTGATTTCGCTCGTCTTTGAATTTCTTATTTTGAAAGATGCGCTTACCAAGAGGAGTCGTCTCGATAGGATCGGCTTCACCGGCGGGGATCGCGGCAAGTTGTTGGTTGAAGTAACGATTCAGTTCCCTGAACTCGTTGAGCGGCTTTTTGTATTGCTCGTGAAGAAAGACGAGGCCGTTAATGACGCTCTGCAATTCTGCCGCTTCTTTCGTGTCGAGGTTTTGCCCGTCGCGGAGGCGGGTCTCGATGTCTCCGATATAGCTGAGGGTATTCTTGCTGTCGTAGACGATTTCGTTCATCTGCGCGTAAGTGCGCTGGAGCTGTTCTTTGTGCTGGTCCTTGAGGGTATCGACCTGAGTAATCCACTCTTCCCGGAGTCGCTCCATTTCCGCCTGCTTGTCGGCGAGGAGCGATGAAAGTTCAGCGTTTTTGTTTTCGAGTTCGCTGACACGACCGGTCGTGTCGCTGAGTTGTTGCTTCATCGTGAGAGCCTCCGACTGGGATTCACTCCAGAGTCTGCCCAGCCAGATCGCGGCGACGGCTGCTCCGATAAAGAGGATCGAAAGAATCGCGATCGCGATTTTCCGGCCTACGCCTCCGCTCCCGTAACCATATTCCGCCAGAGTCTCTTCTGTGATGTTTTCCTCACTCATAATATTATCATCTTAGAACGGTTTTCTTAAATTTCCACACGGGCCGTGAATTCGTGCACCGTAAATTTACGCTACGGAGCGTAAGCTTCTTTCATCGGATATGACGAATGCTTTGGAATTGAGAAAACAGTTTCTGGACGAGATCCAAACAGATCAATCGTTCCAGCTTCTCTTCGATCATCTTCCGGGGGTGCTTTTTTTCGCCAAAGATCTCGAAGGGCGGCTTCTCGCGGCGAACCGCGGACTGCTCGATCT